>JANQML010000342.1 GCA_028280105.1 Desulfobacula sp.
GAAAAATCGCATTCCCGGTGATGGAGGAAAAAAAATATTCTCCCAGACTGGCCCTGGGCTCCATTGCTACAGGCACGGTACTGGCACCCCTGATTCCGCCCTCCATCCTCCTGATCCTTTATGGAAGCTGGCAGGGCCTGTCCATTGTAGACCTTCTGGCAGCCGGCCTGATCCCGGGCATCACCCTGACCCTGCTCTTTATTATCACCATTATTATACAGGTCAAACTGAACCCGGACCTGGCACCGGAGAGGATCCAATATCCCTTAAAGGTGAAACTCAGGGCATTGGTTGACGCCCTGCCCTTTGCCGGAGTCATACTGGGGGTACTGGGAGCGATTTTCGGCGGACTTATGACCCCCACCGAGGCGGCCGGCTTAGGGGCCTTTCTCAGTCTGATCCTGACCATTGCCTACCGGAAACTGACCCGGGCCATTCTCATGCAAAGCTTGCTGGACACGGTAAAGGTAACGTCCTTCTCTCTTTTTATCATGGCCATGTCCACGTTGATTTCCCACGTATTTAACTCCGCTGGAATCATCCCCATGATCAAGGAGTTTGTCATTGCCCTTCCCATCGGCAAGTACGGGATAATGGTCCTCTTTTTTGTGATGTATTTTTTCATGGGGATGTTTTTTGATTCCTGGTCCATGCTTTTTCTGACCTTTCCTTTTGTCATGCCCGTAATCATCGGCCTGGACATCAATCCGATATGGTGGGGAATCGTCTATGTAATGGCAGGGGAGCAAAGCACCATAACGCCGCCTTTCGGCCTGAGTCTCTTTGTTCTCAAAGGGGTGGTGCCCTGGCATTCCATGGCCACCATTATCAAAGGTTCGCTGCCCTTTTTAATCCCTATTTATCTGAATGTGCTGCTGCTCTTTCTTTTTCCGCAGATTGCGCTGTGGCTGCCGGGAATTCTAAAATGATTGGGGCTCAGACAGAGGATATTGCAAAGGCTCCGGAGATATTCGGTTTTTAAAAATAAAAAAATGGGAGATGCATCCAATGAGTTTGGTTCAAAACATACGGTATTATAGTCAGGAACAACTGATGGATTTTACGGATAAGATATTTGATTTACTTGAAAAAAAAGGCGTAAAAATGGATCATGTCCCGGTGATGAAAAAGCTTCGGGACCACGGGGCTGATGTGGATTTTGATACCGGTATCGTTCAATTCCCTAAATCCTTTATGGCAGACCAGCTTGCAAAGGTTCCCAAACATTTTCAGCTCAAGGGCAGAGCAGACCGGTACACCCTGGACTTTCCCCACCCCGACGGCCTGTTTTATACCCGGGTCAATACCGGGGGACAAAACTTTCTAGATCCGGATACCGGAGAATTTCGACGGGTGACTCTAAAGGACCTGGCTTACTGGGCACGGCTGACAGACCGGCTGGAACACATAGACTATATCCCGTTCCTGGTTCCAAATGATGCCCCCCCGGCTACGGCAGACATCCATGCGTTGAACACGCTGCTGGAAAATACCCAAAAACATATCTGGATCCAGCCTTATACCGGAGAAAGTGTGGCATATCTGGTCAAGCTTCTGGCAGCCGCCGCAGGCGGAGAATCTGAATTAAGGCAGACCCCGATTGCCAGCTGGGTAACCTGTTCACTGACCCCCCTGGTCTTTAAATGGATGGACATGGAGATCATTTACCAGGCCGCAGGACACGGGTGCGCCCTCCAGTGCTGCAGCCTGCCGGGTTCCGGTGTAACGGCGCCGTTCACCCCTGCCGGCAGTGTCCTGGTCTCTGCCGTTGAAAACCTGGCCATGATAGCGGTGGCCCAGGTGGTCCGGGAAGGTACACCGGTGATTGCCACATCGTTACAATTTTCCGGAGATATGAACACGGGCCGGAGCCTTCAATCCAGTGTGGAATCCCTGCGCCAGTCCGCCCTATTCGTGCAGGTTATGAAAGATGCCTTTAACCTGGCCACCCATACCTACGGAACAGGGTGCGACTCCCCGGATATTGACGGACAGGGCATGGTGGAACGGGCCATGCGGGCCATGCTCATCGCATCCTCAGGGACCGATGTCCTGGGCGGTGCAGGCCAGATTGAAACGGCCTGTTCCGTCAGCCCCGTGGCCCTGGCCGTTGATGACGAAATTTTCAAAATGGCCAAGGGAATTATCCAGACCGTGAAATTCGACAACGAACACCTGGCCTGGGACGCGCTGATGGATATTGATTACGGTGGCGAATTTCTCTCTTCCCAGCATACTTTCCGGCATTGCAGGGATGTCAGCCACCCGATCAATTTCACCCGGGTCCCCAGGGACACCTGGGCAGACAGCGGCAGCAAAGATCTGAACACCAGGGTAAAAAGCTATCTGAAAGAGTTGATGAAAGAGGCAGTGCCTGTGGTGCTGTCCCGGGAGACAAAAAGAGAAATGGCGGCCATTGTCAAATCGGCAGATGAAAACCTTTGTCCGTGATAAATAAGATCGCCCGGATAATACTTTTAAACAAAACCATAAAAATTGGGCAGGGCAGGAAAAGGGGTGTTATTCTGTTGACAAGGCTGAACAGCGAACGGTATACAATAAGCCGTTATCTTTTTCAGTGGACAGGCCGGCAGTATTATCACATATCAATCGCGAACAGGAAAGATTATGAGAGCAGAATCCCTTGCTGAGATGGCAGCCCGCTACATTGAAGAGTTAATCGTCACCGGAGCGCTTAAACCCGGAAGCCAGATTAAAGAGGATGATATTGCCGGCACCTTGAATATCAGCCGTCCCCCTGTGCGAGAAGCACTGAACAGCCTTGAAGGCGAGGGGCTGGTGGTTCGCAAACCCCGCAGAGGGGCCTTTGTCATTGAAATGTCTGAAAAGGACATCTGGGAAGTCTACACCCTTAAGGCAGAACTTTATGCCATGGCCCTGGGCGATGCCATGGATAAAATCACAGCAGATGAAATAGAAGAACTCAGGTTCCTTGTGGCTCAGATGAAAGCCAATTCAGAGGCAAAGGAGGAAAAAATCCTTGAATTTCAGCGGTACCACCGGGAATTTCATATCAGGATCATGACCATTGCCGGGAACCAACGTCTGCTGAAGTTTGCCGCCAACCTGCATAAGCAGATCCAGCGGTACAGCTTCCAGACACTGGGATATGAAACCCACCTTAAAACCTCCAACCGGTTTCATCATATGATTGTCGACCTGATCGACGCAGAGGACAAAGAGAACGCCTGCAAGATGATGAAGACCCATGTCATTAAAGCCATGGAATTTTTACTCTCCAACCCGGATATATACAAAGAACCTGATCAGGAAACCGGCCGGCAAGAAGCGGCCAGATCGGGTCCGGCCGAATGAGACGGCGAACTCTGAAGAATGTAGAGAAACAGGCATGACGATTTTGGAAGAAATAGAAACCAGATGATGAAACTCCCGCTGTATTTGAGACGGTTTATTAACCCTTTTGCCACAAAAAAAAGGGGGCTGCTGTTACTGGATCAACTGATTGATTTCAAATATCGGCATGCATATGGCAAAAATAATCCCCCCGACGATCAGGCCCATCATCAGGATAATCAGGGGCTCAACCAATGAAGTGGCGGCCGTGACCGCCGTGTTCACATCGCGTTCATAAAGATCGGCTGTTTTTTCAAGCATTCTTTCCAGCTCTCCGCTGGCTTCTCCGATTTTGATCATCTGGGATGCAAGGCTCGGAAAGACCGGGCTGGCATCCAGGATTTTTCCAAGCTCCCCTCCCTGCTCAACCGCCTCACCCGCCTGAACGAGCAATTGTTCCACCACGCGGTTTCCGGCAATTGTTTTTGTAATTCCGAGAGCCGTCAGCATGGGGACGCCATTTTCCAGCAGCGAGGCCAGGGTCCGGGTAAATCGTGCTGCAATTATTTTTTTTAGCAACGGGCCGAAAACCGGTACCGAAATCATCAGATTATCAATAAAAAAGGCGCCTTTTCGGGTTTTTCGAATGCCGAACACCAGGATAAAAATTAAAAACGGCGAGATAACAATACCCGGCCAATAGGTTTTGAAAAAAGAACTCACAGATATCAGAATCAGTGTGGGCAGGGGCAGGGATTGATTCATATCTGAAAATATATCAACAATTCCGGGCACCACATAGGTTAACAAAATAATAAGCACACTGATTCCGATCCCGATCATCAGCACCGGATATACCAGGGATGCCTGTATCTTTTTTTTTGATTCTTCCCGGCTTTCGTTAAAATCAGCCAGCCGTTCCAAAACAATCTCCAGGGTACCGGAAGATTCGCCGGCATTCACCATATTCACGAATATCGGATTGAATACCGCGGGATAAAGAGAAAGCGCATCGGCAAAACTGCTGCCCTCTTCAATGGCATCTTTTATTTTGGACAGCACCTTTTGCAATGTTTTTGACCGGGCCTGGGGGACCAGGGTCTCCATCGCTTTAACCAGAGGAAAGCCGGCCGATAAAAGGGTGGCCATCTGTCGTGTGATCATGGACAGTTCCGATGAACTCACCCGGGACAACCATCCGGCCTGCAAGGGGATCAGGGAAGCGTGCCATTTTTTACCGGCGGCATTGGGCTCTACTTTGACCAGCGCCGTTAGAAAAATATCTCTCTGCCTTAATTTGAGCTTTGCAGCAGCCGTACTCTCGGCATCAATGATGCCGGATACTTTTTTCCCTCTTTCATTTAATGCCTGGTATTCAAATACAGCCATCGACCCGCATTCCCTGCTAAGGTTGGTAATCCGTTGTTTTCCGGAGACCTTACCCCAAAATTTCAGGTTTTGTCAATCCGGTCTTATCGATTCGGATTTGCATGTTCGGTTTTTGAAATGCCCACCGTTTCGCTGTCAACACCGGTATAAATTCAAGACGCCCGGTTCATTGGCAATTGTATCGGACTTGAAAATAATTCATATATCATGTAGATCCGAAGAGAGATGACAGGGTAAAAACCCGGGTAACCTCATACAGGTTTCGCGGCCACTCGAATCTTTAAATGGACGGCACTTATCGAGTCAATGGTTTCACCGTTCGATCGTTTCAGTGAGGCGGTTTGAAATGAACCGGATCTGTTGCCAACGGAGGCTGATATGGTACAAAAAACATTTGTTACAAAAAACGGCAAAGCAAATTTTCTCTGTCCGGAGTGCGGCAGATCCAAACATATGGATGTTTCCAAATACAGTGATATCAAAAAAGAGGTCAGGCTCAAATGTACCTGTGCCTGCAAACATGTCTTTTCAGTGATCCTTGAGCGGCGGCGACACGTTCGAAAAGCCGTTAATCTTAAGGGGAATATCTCATTCGGCAAACTGAGTCAACCCGTTCGTATCGTCGATGTTTCAAGGCTCGGATTAAAAATCCGGGCGGAAAACGAACTGGGTTTTACCGTTGAAGATAAAGTAATCGTGAATTTTGCCCTGGATGATGTGCATCAGTCCAAAGTATCAAAGGAGATGATTGTAAAAATCATCCATGGAAAAGAGGCGGGTTTGAAATTTACCTCCGGTGACCATTACGATAAATTCGGAAACTATATTTTATACCATTTTAATTGATCCCTTATCCGTTCGGGTTTTTGGGTGTTTCGATATTATAATGGGCACTCACCCGCTTGAGAGAATCTTCGATCTGCAGTTCAAGCTGAGCCAGCTTGATATCGGAAAAACCGAGGAAACCGGCTTCCGAAGCGACAGACAAGACGTTTTCCTCATCTTTTTCAATGGCTACACCGACCTTTCGGGCCGTCTTGTTGACCAGTCTTAAGATCACCAGCGGCACGTTTGAATTATCGTATTTTTCATCATGGTGCTCTTTGACCACCCGGCAGTATTTTTCCGGAATATTCCACTTTGTCAGCAACTTGTACCCCTGCTCGGTATGCTGATTTTTAATAATCTCGTTGACCACATGTCTGGACGGAACAAATGGAATATCATCCGAAGACTGGATCTTTTCAACCACGGTTATCAGGAAGAGCTTTCCGATATCATGCATCAGGGATGCAAAAAAAACCTCCTGGGTCAGATTGTCAAACCCGGCCTGCCTGGCCACCCACTGGCTGGTGATGGCGCATACCAGCCCGTGCTGCCAAAGCTGACTCCGATAATTTTTAATAAATGTGTCGGAAGTGGCATATAACTTTTTCTGGGACAGGATGAGGACCATCCGGGTGATTTCATCCAGGCCCAGGCGGATAATGGCGTCCCGGACCGTCATCACTTTGGACAGTCCCCTGAAAAAAGCGGAGTTGGCCAGTTTCAATATCTGGCTGGACATGGCCGGATCGGCAATGATCAGCTTTTCAATTTTTGCCACCTGCACGTCGGGTTTTTGTATCTCCTGCTGGATTCTTAGTGCGGTCTTGTCAAACGGGGGTAATGTCACCGCATCTGATTCGACATACTCCTCAATGATATCCAGAAACGAACGATCCTTTTGCACACCTACCCTCCAAGCAGTCGTTTGATTTCAGTCAGAGGCCGCGGGATGACCAGTCTCGGCAGGCACCGCAACACTTCCTCTATGGTTGTAATTCCTTTTGCCGCTTTAAAAATACCGTTTTCAAACAGGGTGACCAGTCCGGCACTTTCAATACTGACCTTCCGGAGTTCATGGCTGGTGGCATTGGTTAAAACGGCATCCCGGACGTATTCATCCGGCAGGAGCATCTCATGGATGGCCACCCGGCCCTGATACCCCGTATTTCTGCATTGACCGCACCCGGAACCCTTATAAAAGGTGCCGCCGGCCAATTCCACGCCCTGGTAGCCCAGCAGTTTCATCTGTTCGGTTCCCAGGCCCTGTTCACTTTTACAGGCAGGACAGATCCGACGGACCAGGCGCTGGGCCAGTATGCAATTGATGGTGGAGGCGATTAAAAACGGCTCAATCTTCATGTTGATCAGGCGAATCAATGCGCCGATACTGTCTTCGGTGTGAAAGGTAGACAGAACCTGATGCCCGGTGAGTGCCGCCTGGACAGCCACATCAGCGGAAAAAAAATCCCTGATTTCCCCGATCACGATAATGTCCGGATCCTGACGGACAATATGGCGAAGGGTCTCTTCAAAGGTCAGGTTCAATTTCTCATTGATGGAACACTGGCCGATTCCGTCAATGACATACTCCACCGGGTCTTCTGCCGTAATGATGCTGTTTTCGGGTGTGTTGAGATGATCAATGCAGGAGTAAACCGTGGATGTTTTCCCCGATCCGGTGGGACCCGTGACAATGGTGACACCGCTGGGCGCATTTAATGCTTTTGTTATAAAGTGTTCAATCATCCGGGGAGGCATCCCCAGTTCTTCCACTTTGAGCAGCTTGTCCATCTTGTTGATGATCCGGAACACCACTTTTTCCCCGTGCACAGTGACATAGGTGGAGACTCTCAGATCCACACTGTATTCACCGTATTGAAAATCGATCCGGCCGCCCTGGTGGCGCCTTTTTTCCGCAATATCAAGCTGGGTTAAAATTTTAATCCGGCTGACCACCAAGGGCAGAATATCTTTGGAATAGTCTTTCATCAGATGCATGATCCCATCGATGCGGAAACGGACACGGAATCGGTCATACAACGGTTCCACATGAATATCGCTGGCCTTGGCTTTGATCCCGTTTATGATGATGGTATTGACGATGCCGACAATGGATTCATCATCCATGGTCAACGGCTTTTTATCCTTGTTTTCCTCCCGGATCATCCGCTGGATGGCAAAGTCAATGGAATCCGACTTTGAAATGGCGGCTTCGATCTCTGATTTAAAAATCTGTCTGGCATTCTCCACCGTGGGTTTGTGCAAAGGGTCTGCAAAGGCAACACGGATTTTATCTCCGGACTTTTTAATCGGGATGAATTTACCCTGCATAAACAACTTATAGGGCACCATCTTAAACAGATCATGATCCAGATCGAGGAACTCCGGTTCCACAAAGGGAAACCCCATTTTTAAGGAGAGAATCTCAACCAGTTTTTTTTCATCGATCATGCGCCTTTGGATCAGGATATCGCCGATCTTTTTTGACCGGCCCTCTTCGTATTGAATCCGCAAGGCCTTTTCAAGGTCATCCCTTGATATGTGGCCCAGTTCAACAAGGAGGGAACCGATTTTAAAACTGTCCCGGTTTGCCTTAATGGCATGGGTTATATTCTCCTCATCCACATATTCAAGTTCTTTTAATACGGTCAAAAGCGGTTTAGGCGGGACCAGTTTCTGCTGAATCCGCCTGGCATAGTTGATCTTTTCCTTGGTCAGGTGTTTTTCTTTCAGCAAGTAGAAAATCACCTTTCCAAGTTTTTCTTTGGCTGTCTCTTCCCGGTTTGCCTGCATGTTCATGAATGCTCCTGAGTGCCCCGGATAACCGGGTTTATCCCATCCATTTTTCCCTTTTTAGACATCATGACCGACTCTTTTGACTCTTATACGTTGGCTTTCTTTCAGGTGTCAAGATAATACAAAGTACTTTAACATCCCCAACTCCCTTTTTATTCCGGCGGCCTATTTTCTGTTCCTGCATTGAATTCACCGGCCGGCTGTCTTATCTTTTAAATCATAAAGCTGTGGAGGCGTTGGTTTTTTAATAGTATTCTAACTTTCCACTGCTTTTATTTTATACCTTAAATCACAGGAGGGTATTATGGAGAATGAATTTAAAACAGACCGCACCTATATCATGGACCTGGCCATGCTGAACACTTATAATGCCAAAGGATGCGAATCCTGCAACCGTAGATTCAACCTCGGAGACAGTGTGGTGATGGCTGTCGGCGGCTGGGGTGACAGTTTTGCCAAGCTGATCCATAAAGAGGACGCCGTGTTTGATAAAAGAACAAACACCTATTATGAACGGACCTATTTCCATTCAATGAGAGGGAAAGAGTAGAAGCCGACCCAGGGTACCGGACTATAATTGGGGATGAAGCGGTTTTATCTTAAAACCGGAAAATGGGTTCTGGGAATTCGTTAACAGATATTAACGTTTTTTAATTCTCCAATAAATGTGTCGTCAAACTGTTCGATGTATCCCGTTTATTTCTTAAAATTTACTTTAATCATTGGCCTTCTGATGGTAAAAAGTCTAATTAAACATCATATTCTAACATATAAACAGGATACACATGGACGCTGTAAGTTTAAAAAAGAAAAATCTGATAGCGCAATGGGCGTTTGATACCCGGCCGATACTGGGCCGCCTGCATCTGTGGCTTGAGGATGTCACGATAGACTGGATTAAGGGAGAGAGAGACGACGATCTGGACGATTGTATCTCATTTGTGGGCAACCGCACGGAAAAAATGCTGGCCATGACATCAGCGGTAACCGCCCTTGGCACCAGATTGTTCGGTCGATACGGCCAGGGGGCCGGGTTGAGTAAAAAAGACCGCAACCTGATTAAAAAGGATGCGGATGCTATTTCCGCTTACGCCATGAGCGAAAGCCTCTGGTATCTCTCCCGATCATTACCGGAAAACCATGCCATCATGGTCTGCCTGGGTGAAGGGCTGATGCCCAAGGCCGGTGAAACCGCTGAAATGGGAGCCAACCCCCTGCTGGGATTCGGGCGGGTCTATGCCCGGCCCGAGGTGGCCCAGTTTCTGGAGTCCTGTGTTCTCAAACTGATTAATGATAAGGTGTATCAGTGGGAAGATTTCAGGCGGGAGATCGCCAAAAAAGATATCACCGTATGGGGGGCTGCCATTGACACCCTGGAAAACACCAACCGGTTTGCCAAGGGGGAGCCCACCGGCCCCATGACCATCCTCCATCTCTTTGATCAACCCCTTGCCATCAGTGATCAGTACGAAGGATACATCGGCAACCTGGTTTTACCCCGGGCCGTGGTGGAAACCGCTGCCATGGATTCATTGCTGGTTAATTTCTTCACCCCGCGCCAGAAAGTGGTTCAAGCGATAAAAATGACCTATCCCGGAATCAAGCCGGAGAATATCCATATCTGGACCCTTCAAGGAGAGCGCCGAAAACCGCGGATCCAGAAAATATGGGACGAATGGAGAGAGGAAGGGGCCCATATCATTGATGAAGACTGGACATTGCCCACAGGATTCAAGCCCTTCATGGACTCGGGCACCTATGCTCCCAGCTTTGCAGTGAAAACCTGGCAGGATGAAAAAAACGAGACCCATCTGCTGGTGGTCGACGGATATGCGGCTTCTGCGGAAGCCATACAGGCGGCCAGTCTGAGCGAAATCCTTGATATTGATGTCTCCATGGCGGTCTTATCATCAAAATTCGCACTCACCTATGAACAGGATGCCGCCAGCATGAAACTGGATCCGGAAGCAGATGATTTTGCCCTGCGCCTGAAGAATGAAATCGTCAAATCCGATATTGATGATGATTTTGTCAAAACCTATAAGGAGAGTATCCGGCTGGCCCGTGATGCGGGTATCCCGCTTAAAAAAAGAACCATTACAGCCGAAGATCTGATTTCGGAAAAAAAGTGGCGGGCCCTGGCCACCACCGGTTATATGCTGCCAGACCCCTATTCCGGGTATCCGGGCGTGGTAAAAGTCGACAATGATACCTACTCGGTTACGGTCCGGGTATCATCGGAGCGCGGGGATAAGAAGATTACCTTCCGGCTCAGGCTTCTGGAAGGACTGGAAGAGAGCAAACTGATCTTCAGCCCGCTGCTTAACCGGTTTTTAAAAGGAGAGGATTATAAAACCCGCGCCGTAAAGATCTCGGATTCCGGCAGAATCAGAAACGAACTGCAAACCCTTTGTACGGATGCTTTGGAATATTCCGGTGACTGGGTAATGCTCAACTTTAGTAAAATTCCTGTTGCCACCATTTCACCCGAGGATCAAAAACGGTTAAAGGATATTTTAACCTGGTACAAGCAGAATTATCCGGTATGGTTTGAGTGGCTGCTGCTCAAAGATAATTAACGGGTACGTCTAATATGGCGCAACCGGCCGACTAAAAAAATGGAGAACGTCTTAAATGGGTACATTCAACATTACCTTTCCAGGTAATAAAAAAGTGGATATTCACTTCAAGAAATTTGAACTCAGCACAGACCAGCGGAAAGAAAACGGGGGTGACGAATCCGCTCCCGAACCCTTTGAACTCTTTCTGGCCTCACTGGGTGCCTGTGCCGGCATTTACGCCAAATCCTTTTGCGATTCAAGAAAGCTGTCTACCAAAGGGATGCACCTGACTTTAGAACCGTTTTTTAAAGAAGGTCAGAAATTGATGGAGAAAATTGAATTCAGACTTCACGTCACACCGGACTTCCCTGAAAAGTATATCAAAGCGGTGATCAAATCGATGAACGGGTGTGCGGTTAAAAACCAACTCCATCCGGATCTAAAAACCGACACAACCGTTGTTTATACGAAAGAATAGACAAGACCTAAGCTACCCCTGGTTCCGTAAAAATTGATCCAGAGCCTCGATGAGGAGATTGGACAGGGGAGTATCGTTTTCATTTGCCAGTTTCATGATCCGCTCGACCATGGCACAGGGGAGTTCGACGGTAATCGTCTGGGTACTATCGGTACAATCGTTCATATTTGGGTTAGAATCCATAATGTCCCGTTTGCTTAAATTGATATTTGTTTTCCAACTCAGGATATATCGCAGCCTAAAGCTAAAATCAATGATTACCCAAGGGTTGTATAAAAACTTTATTAAAAAAATGGATGGGTTTGAACCCAGTCTTTGGGGGTTATTTATAGTCTTTGGGATCAATCCCAAACCGTTTCATCACCTGCTGAAGGGCCTGTCTGTCCAAACCGGAATTTTTGGCCGTCCGGGTGATATTGCCGTTGTTCATGGATAATTTGCTTCCGATATAGGTCTGGTTGAACTTTTGAAGCACTCTCTCTTTGGCCTCTTTATAGGAGAGGGCAAATAGTTTTTCATCGGTCCGGCCGGCGGATCCGGGTCGGATATCAGAGTGGCTCAAAGGAATATCCGTTAAATTAATGGTCTCTTCCTTGGCGTATAAAATACCCTGGACCAGAACATTTTCAAGTTCCCTGACATTGCCGGGCCATTGATGTTTCATCAGCAGGTCCATCACCGGCTCACTGATGGCCCTCACATCTTTTTTCATTTTCAGACAATGCTTTTTAACCAGATGCTCGGCAATTAAAGGGATATCAGTGATACGATCCCGCAAAGGCGGCAGTTCAATGGATAACACGTTCAGACGGTAAAAAAAATCCTGGCGGAATTCATTGTCCGCCATCTTCTGTTTTAAATTCCGGTTGGTGGATGCGATAATCCGGACATCCACTTTTTTTACCTTGGTATCCCCCAGGGGTTTGATCTCTTTTTCCTGGAGCACCCGCAGCAGTTTGGTCTGGATACTGGGCTCAATATCTCCGATTTCATCCAGGAAGATGGTCCCCTTGTCCGCCTCCTGGAACAGCCCCTGTTTATCCCGGGTGGCATTGGTAAAGGCCCCTTTTTTGTATCCGAACAACTCACTTTCAAGGATATGTTCCGGGACCGTGGGACAGCTAACCGGAATAAAGGCCTGGTTTTTTCTCTCGCCCAGGGCGTGGATAGACCGTGCGGTGAGGTCTTTTCCCGTTCCCGATTCTCCGGTGATCAGAACGGTTACATCACTTTGAGCCACCATATGGATCTGCTCATAGACCTTTTGCATGGGGCCGCTGGTACCCACCAGCTCATGTGAGGAAGCCTGTTTTTCTTTTAACAGCAGCCGGTTTTCTCTGATAAGGCGGCTGCGTTCCAGGGCTTTTTGAATTTTGAACAGGATTTCATCGTGCTCAAAGGGCTTGGGGATAAAATCATAGGCACCGCTTTTTATGGCTTTTACAGCGGATTCAACATTGGAAAAGGCCGTGAGCATCACAACGGTCAGGTCCGGATACAATTGTTTAATTTTTTCAAGGACCTCGAATCCGTCCATCCCCGGCATCCGGATGTCACAGATAACCAGATCAAAGGATTCCTGCTCAAGGATGGAAAGTGCCGAATCCCCGGAATAGGCCATAACCACCCGGCAGCCCAGTTCCGGCTCCAGTGTGCGCTGGAGCAGCCGGGTCATGTCTTTTTCATCGTCGACAACCAATATCCGGACGTTTTGCACCTGTTCCATTTTATTGTTTTACCCTGTATCATCACGATGCAGCGGCAGGCTGATCGTAAATTCACACCCCTTTGTCTGCCGGTTCTGCACCCGGATATCACCGTGGTGCCGTTTTATAATACCATATCCCACGGAAAGTCCAAGCCCTGTTCCCTGGCCCACGGGTTTGGTGGTAAAAAAGGGATCGAAAATCCGCTCCATATCTTTTTTTTTCACCCCTTTGCCCGTATCCCTGACCTTTATCAATACCGTATCATCCGCTTCCCCTTGTGTAACAACGGTAATGGTCCCTTTATTGTCACAGGCATGACTGGCATTTATCAGCAAATTGACCATCACCTGGGAGAGTTCCTGATCATTTCCGGAAACAACAAATGAATGGCCGGTATCCGGCTTGGAAATGATTTCCATATTCCTGAAATCAGAGTGGTTGGATAGAAATTTAATGACCCCGTCCACCATCCCGTTAATATCAACCAGACCGATCTTGGATGTCCCTTTCCGTGAAAATGAAAGCAGATCGGAAACAACAGTTTTACAATTTTTCACCTGCTTTTCAATGATTTTAAGCTCTTCATTGTTATCGGTTGTTTCTTTTAATAATAGTTGGGTATATCCCAGGATAATCCCCAGGGGGTTGTTGATCTCATGGGCCACACCGGCCGACAGTTCACCCAGGGCGGCCAGTTTATCAGCCTGGGCGATCTGACGCTCCATCTGTTTTTTTTCGTTTACATTTTTAATAATAAAATGATGGGATTTGGCACAGCCGAATGCACCGTAATCAATACCGCCGGTAATGATCACCATGACCCGGGATTTATCAAGCTTTAAAAATTCGGCTTCTTCATTTAAAATATACTCTTCGGATTCAATCTTGTTTTTCAACCGCATCCATTCCCCGGAGTTTGAAAAAAAATCACCAATGGTCATGTTGTTCATGAGCATTTCATCCCGGGGATAACCCGTGAGTTCAATCCCTGCCGGATTGATCTCCATGACTTTGAAATCCTTATCTGCCACGATAATCGTATCAAGGGATTGTTCGAAAATGCGGCGGCATTTGTGTTCACTGCTGGTCAGCCGTTCTGTCCGTTCCACCACCTTTTGTTCCAGGGTCTGGTTCAAATCAATGAGCTGGACATGGGTATTTTCAAGTTTTTTCCGGCCGGACAGTATCTTTTCATTGATTCGCCAGCTCTGATTAAAAAAAAGTGTAATCATACTGACCAGCATAAATGAGACCGTATTCACACTGCCGGAATAAGCGGAAATGGCATACCAGGCACCGGCATTTTCCGTGAGAATCAAAAATTGTTTTAAAATATGCCCAAAGGATCGGGAGACGGCAAAAATCGTAAAACCGGTACTGATCCAGAGCAGATATAAAAAGACTTCATTGTCCGGATCCATTGATCGCAGTATTCTGGCTTTGTAAAGGGCCAAAAGCGACAATATCACCATGGCCACCGACCCGAACACATCCACAAACAGGATGGGAATAAACGATACGGTCATGGTTCCATCTCCTGTTTCGCCCGCTGATCTTCCACAAGGTAATAGAGTCCTTTATATAAAAAAAACATGGCCGGCACACAGAGGAGATGGTCCAGTTTCAGTATGTAATAGAACCAGGCAAGGGCGTCGCTCCGGGTTTCAATCAGCATGGTGTTGAAAGAGAGGGTCTGCGTCCGAACAACCATTATCTGATTATCCAGAAAATGGGTGATCAGTGCGTCTATATTCCAGAAGATATAAAAGAGAGCGGAATACTGGATCATACGCCATCCCTTTTTTTTATCCAGCGATTTTCCCCTGATCGTGAAAATTAAGACCACCATGGAAAATAAAAAGAAGAGATGGCCGATCTGGTGGGTGATGATCCCCCCGGAAGTGACATGGAGCTGGGTGGCGGATGCGGTATCCGGGAGCATCAGCCATGCGGCGACCCCCAATGAAAGAATACGGCGAATTTTCAATGCGATACTAGGCCGGTTCAGCGTCAAATGTCCTTTTTTTTTTAAAACTGTTTTTGACGACCGCGTAGATGACAAAGGATAAGATCAGACAGATCACAAACCAAAAAAATGAACTGAATTGAATGGGTGTACGCCCTAACGAAATGACCAGCACCCATTCCGATCCGAACCGGTCCAATAGACTCTCCGGTCTGTACTTCGTTGTAATATACGCCGCTGCAAGCAAGACAGGCAGGATGGTTGCAGCGATGTTTTTAAGCAAGCCTTCAAAAAAATAATCATAGTAGGCCCGGTTCAATTCTGCCTGATCTATGTTCCTAGCAAGTGCCTTCCCCTTATCCGAGTCCGGGTGTTTCAAGGCCTCTTTCCGGATCGTGTGCCAGTGCTCGAATTGCTCTTTTAAGGCAAGATATCGCTTGGTCACAAACCGTTTTGACAAAAACCGGGTCAATAATACCACCAGAAAGGTCAATAAAAAAATAACAGCCGCCGGCCCCAGCACTTCAAAGGGTGACACCATCCAATCCAGAAGAGAAACCGCATAGGTCAATGCGATTTCAATATATTCCCAAGCCTTGTCCAATACGTCATCCATGATTCAATTCCTTGAATTCCTTTTTCCCCGGAAAAATGAAACCCGCCGCCAAAATTTCATCATAGTGATTGGGGCGGCGGGTTTCAAGGATTATTCATTTAAATTATAGCCAGATCTGTATTTTGAAAAACCTGAAAAATAAAAAGAAGAGCGTACACGCAAGAATGATCTTCAGGGTCATCTCAGAGAACATTTTCTGAGCCCGGCTTCCCAGCATCCCCCCTGCAAACCCGCCGATAATAATGGCAATGGCAAGGGTCATATCCGGCAGGTAACCGGTCATCAGATAACCGATAAAGGCACCGACACTGGAGAAACAGGTACCGATCAATGAGATGGGGACGGCCACATACATGGGAAGCGCTCCCAGCGTGGTCATGGCCGGAACCAGGAGGAATCCGCCGCCGATACCAAACGATCTTGAGACCACACCGATGAGAATTCCGAGAATGGCGAACAACAACGGATTGATTCTGAATTCTTCACCCCAGAATTTAAACCGGTAGTCCATCAGGCCGGTTTTAATCGGTTCGATACTGCCCATATCCGCACTGCGCCCTTCGGCTTTGGCTGCTGCAATCTCGTCATTAAACTTTTTGGTCATGGCCTTGATATTTTTTCTTTTTTCCATGGCCTTAGGCGTCATCTCCGTGAGGGTCTTGATACCCATGATGACCACCAGAACCGCCAGCCACTCCCGATAAGCCTGCATGGGCAGAAGAGCTGAGACATATTTGCCCAGCCAGATGGACCCCACAAAAATCCCCACGCCAAAGGACAACCCCACAGGCCATGCCACACGTCTTTCAACTACGGCGTAACGGTAAAAGGATCCCAAAGGTGAAAACAGGGTCAATGCCATATTGGAAGGCTTTAAAACATTGGCTGCATTAATACCCACCGGCCCCATGGTATTGACGACCAGTACCTGGAAGGCGGCCATGAGCATCCCGCCGGCCGCACCGATCATTGAGAAATAGGTGCCGACCAGAATGGCGCCGATAACAATCCACAGCGGATTCATATACCGGTACCCTTTGTTCAGCCAGAAACCGTTTTTGGTCACCGTATATTCACCAATACTTGCACCGTTGACATAGACATCGAATCGGGTGTCGGGCGGGGTATGGCGAAAGGAATCAAAAGAGACCGTATATTCACCGGTTGATTTATCCAGCGTCACGTTCGTTCCCTCATCCCAGTAATTTTCCGAAGACGCGTCCCCGATCACGCTCCTTGAAAAAATGACAACCTTACCGATCCGGTTGCCCTCTTTTACAATGGTATTGATGCCGTATGTATTTTCATTGGCATACCTGAAAAAATTCCATTGTTCCTCGGATTTAATTGTACCGAGCATGGCACGGGCATTATCCTCAATATCATTAAAATTTTTATTCAGATAAAACATGGTGGTACTGTAAAGACCGTTCCCTTTACCGAGGAGAACAGACGGCCCGCCGAATCTTTTCTTATCAATTTTGCCGAATTTTTCCGGCACATTGGTGATCAGGTAATAGATAGGCGGGATCTGGGTATCCATGGAAAACCCCTGTCTTTCAGCGTCTCTAGTCAACCGTTTAATTTCATGAACCCCTTCTGTATCTTTGGGGGCAAACATTTCGTTTTGTGAAATCGCAATGTACAGATCTTCACCCGGTGCAATTTTCCCCTTGATTTCAACCCTGTCCCCTGCTTTAAAAGTGGCCGCGGAAATGCTGCCGGAAGCAAGCGCAACCGGCGCCGTCATCAGTAAAACCAACGCCATTAAAAAGAAATGTTTTAAGCCGTTTTTCATTTAACTCTCCTTTTAGTTAGAAAATATCCCCGTTATAAATTAAAGTATCTGACCGCCAGCCTGGCTCCCAGATAACTTGTCACACCGGATAAAAACAGATAGAGAAACATATCAAAAAATGTCAGAGCAAACGGATTGTTGATGATCCGCCCGGTCAGATTTACGACACTGAAGGTCACCGCGCCGCCGCCAAGGCCCATAATAAAAGAAAATAAACCCAGGTGTGGAAGTCGTTCCTTTATCTGTTCCACCATTCGAAACCCGGTCAGGCAGCCATTAAAGGCAATAAATACGGGGATGATGGCAAGCACTTTATCAAGGCGGATAAAAGTGGTGCAGAAAAGCGCCAGAATAAGGGTTCCGAACGCGCCGATTAGAATGGATTTAAGACTTACCACCGTCATTTTATTCATCTTCTAAACGTCTCAAACAGTCCTGGGGCAGGCGATGGGTGCCTTTTCCCACAATGCTGATTTCCACCAGGGCATCCGGATCATTGATGGATGTATCCGGGTCGACGACGATCCCGTGCCGGCCGATAAAATCATCCATATACGGTTCCCAGGCTTCGTCACTGGACTTTTTATAGATTTCAATCTTGTTACCTCTATGAAATGTCATCGGTATATTCCTTTGCCTTAGGCAGGATCCACAGGCCGGGTTTCCACATGGACCTTTGCCGCTATTTTTCGTTGACAGATCCGGCATAACAGCCGTTTTTCAGTCACCTTATTTAAATTCTGCGTCTGGTCGGATACAAAATCCAAATACGCCCGGGACGGCAGCTCGGCATTGCAGCCTTCGCAATATTGAATGGCCTGACGGTTGAGTTCGATTCCACACAATCGAAGCACCCGGTCACCGTCCTCTTTCTCCATAAGCATGGCCCCGTTCTCACAGTTTTCCGCACAGGCACCGCAGGTAATGCACTTTTCAGCCGTTGCCCTGAAATCGGTTTCCACGGGGTGATCAAAATCAAAATATCCCAGCTGGAGCGCATCTATCCCCAACTTGTCCCGGCAGATATCAACACAGATACCGCATCTTCTGCAGATATCGCATCTCAGACACCGGGCCGCCTCGCGGCGTACGGCAGCTTCGTCCATGCCCAGTTCCACCTGCTGGAAGGTGGTTCTCCGGCGATCCACGTTAAGCATGATCATCTCCGGCCGTTTCAGGGTCATTTTCTGGCTGGCGGACATCCGGACAACCGGTTCCACGGTATGTCGGATCGGGGTCCGGGGAATGGTGGGCTGGGGAATATCGTTCAGATATCGGTCTATGGATTCAGCAGCCCGTTTGCCGTGGCCAATGGCTTCCACAACGGTTGCAGGACCTGAAACCGCATCCCCTCCGGCAAAAACACCGGGCATGGCCGTGGTCATGCTGGCATGATTGACATCAATGGTGCCGCGCCTGGACCAGTTTATTTCATCAAATACATCAAATCCGGTATCATCCACATATTGGCCGATGGCAGTGATCACCACATCCGCTTTAATAACAAATTCCTTTCCCGGAATCGGTACCGGCGAGAGACGGCCGGACCCCTCTTTTTTAATCAGCTCGGCTTTGATGGACTCCAAGCCGGTGATCCGGTCATCCCGCCCCAGAATCCGGGTGGGAATCGTCAAAAAGGAGAATTGAATCCCCTCTTCTTCCGCATGCTCGACCTCTTCCACATCCGCGGGCATCTGGGTTCTAGACCGCCGGTAGGCCACGGTCACGGACCGGGCACCCAGGCGCAGTCCGGTTCGGGCCGCATCAACGGCCACGTTGCCGCCACCGATCACCACAATATCTTTTCCCGGCACCCGGCGGTCACCCAATGCCACATCTTTTAGAAACTGAACCGCATCCAGAACCTTTGGAAATTCCTTTTCCCCTTCAATGTCCAGGTTCCAGGATTTATGGGCACCGATGGCGATAAAAAAGGCCTCATATCCATCCGCCTTTAATTCGTCCAAGGTGATATCCCGGCCAAACCGGGTGTTAAAGCGGAAGGTGACCCCCAAATCGGCGATCAATGCCGCTTCCCGGTCAATAACCTCCCTTGGCAGCCGGTATCGGGGAATCCCGACCATGAGCATGCCGCCTGCCATGGGCAGCTCTTCGATCACCTTGACCCGGTACCCCATGAGTGCAAGATAATACGCGGCAGACAAACCACCGGGCCCGGCTCCGATCACACAGACTTTTTTACCATTATCCGCTTTTCTCTCCGGATTCACATAGGTCCGGTCGGACAGTGCCCTTTCAGATGCAAAGGCCTTTAAAAATTTAATGGCAATGGGTGTGTCGATCCGTGCCCGGACGCACATCATTTCACAGGGCCGGGTACAGACCAGTCCGCAGATCCACGGCAGGGGGTTATCCCGCCGGATCACCTCTATGGCCTCGGCATCCTTTCCCAGTGCAATGAGACTCAGATAGGTCGGTACATCAATCCCGGACGGACAGGCCATCTGGCAGGGAGACGGCGTCAGTTTGGAACAATCGTGTGTGGGGCAGTTTCTGGATCGGATATGATTTAAAAAGACCTCTTCATGGGCGGTAATCGTCTGGTGCAGCCACGCACCGGTTTCCCGGTTGGCTTGAACCGCTTCCAGACTCGATAATTCCTGAACCAGGGACCGGATGCTCTCAAAATGGTCTTTTCCGGCCGCCCCTTCCGCAATCTCTTCAATGAGTTTCAGAATCTGTTCACTGATCCGCCTGCCTTTGGGATCAATCAGTCTTCCCCTGCTTATCTGCTCGGAAAGATAGACCACGCTTTCTGTAACCGGACATTTATTCTCTGCCATTTGCTTCCTCTTTTGCTGCGTTAGAAACTGCTCTCCTCAGGGGATGCGACTTTGGCTGCATGTCTCTGTCTCCGGGATTGCGTCATTTCATCCACGGTGTCAAAACTCAGGCACCCGGTGGTGCAGGTGGTGACACAGGCCGGTTTAAGCCCCTGATCAATCCGGTCCATGCAATAATCACATTTTTCAACTTTCCGGTTGGCTGCGTTCCACTGGGGAGCCCCCCAGGGACAGGCGGATACGCAGGCCTTGCAACCCACACAGAGATCTTTCTCCACAAATACAACCCCGTCCTTTTCCCGTTTCTGCATGGCATTTGTCGGACAGGCAGAGACACACCAGGGTTTTTCACAGTGATAGCAGGGCATAAAAACAAATGATATTTTGGGCAGTTCATTAATCATTTTCGGCCCCACCTGAATAATTTGACAGGGCTTGGGACCGGCGGGCAGGTTTTTATTCGATTTACACTGGACCTCGCAGGTATGGCATCCAATGCATTTTCTCACATCCTGAAACAGATAATAATTACTCATTTATAAAATCTCCGGCTGCATTCACTTTACGGGTTCAAATTTTTTCATTTCTACACCTTTCGGGTCCATCCTTGATAAAAAGGATGAAACCCTAGGATTATAGTGCGATAAATGTGCCAATCTGTTAATTTCGGTTGAGCACCGGTAAGGAATTGTTTTTATTAATCATAAATAGCGAATTTAGAAAACGGCCGGGAAACCGCTTTTTTTTCATATGAAATCGAAAAACAACCTCATATCAAAGGGATACGATCCGAATCCGGGTAAAAAGCTCCATTTGCCTGTGCAGCAAAAAACTTGCAGCGCCTTTTTTTTATTGCACCATATTTGACCGTTGCAAATACAGGCCTTGACAAAAAAAATCTCAACAGATATATAGTTCGTATACGAAGGAGTTAGCAATGACCGAATTACCAGAGGATGTTCCGGATTGCATGGTCTTTTTACTGGCAAAAGCCTATCAAAAAGCCCATGCCGATTTTAAACAACGGCTCAAACCCTATGATTTAACAAACCTGCAGCATCTGGTGCTGGAAGGGCTCTGGTACCGACAGGGCATGACCGCAGCAAGGCTGTGCAAATTTTTAATCCTTGATAAGGCCACATTGTCCGGCGTTCTGGAGCGGATGGTAAAAGCCGGATGGATTGAGAAGAGACCCAGCCGGACAGACAAACGGCAGATGTCCATTTATACCACGCCCAAGGCGGACAAGATGAAAACCGCATTAATCAACGAGCGGCAGACAGCCAATGAGGCGATCCTGGACAGATTCTCCCTGGAAGAACGGCTTCTGCTGAAACGGTTGCTGATCGATATAGTAAACACATAGAAATAAGTTAGGATGCAAACCTTTTTACTTCAAATTATTATTGACCCGAAAGAGGCAAAGGAAATCCATCATGTTATTTAATCCGAAAAACGAAACCTACGATCATTTGGATCCGGCATCAAAGGCCATCATGGAAAAAACCATTGACTATTTTGAAACCCGGGGGAAAAAAAAGCTGAAGGAGGATTATCATGAAAGAAAATGGTATGACGACTTTATTGCCTTTTTAAAGGAAAACAATGTGCTTGCCACCCTGTTGACGCCCAGGCAATACGGGGGGAATAACCCGGATGCCCGGTGGGATACACGGCGGATCTGTGATTTTAATGAACTTCTGGGGTTTTATAATCTATCCCATTGGTATACCTGGCAGGTTTCCATCCTGGGCTTGGGACCCCTCTGGATGAGCCCCAATGAAAAGATCAAATTAAAAACCGCTCAAATGCTGGCGGATGGCCATATTTTCGCCTTTGGCCTGTCTGAAAAGGAGCACGGAGCAGATCTCTACTCTTCGGATATGGCGCTGACTCCGCTGGGGGACGGGCAATATGTGGCTGACGGGGGTAAATACTATATTGGTAACGCCAACAAGGCAGGGATCGTATCCACCTTTGCAAAAAATACCGAAACCGATGAATACGTCTGGTTTGCAGCCGATCCGGAACATGATAACTACGATCTGGTTCAAAATGTGGTCGATTGGGAGGGGTATGTGGCCGAATATGCCTTAAACGGCTATCCCGTCACCGAAGAAGAGATTCTCTCCACCGGCAGGGATGCCTGGGATGCGGCCCTGAACACGGTCAACGTGGGAAAATTCAACCTGGGCTGGGCAGCCCTGGGCATAGCCACCCATGCCTTTTACGAAGGTCTCAACCATGCCGCCAACCGGAATCTGTATGGAAAATGGGTGACCGACTTCCCCCATATCAAACAATTGTTTGTGGACTCTTATACCCGGTTGTGTGCCATGAAAATCTTCTCCGAACGGGCGTCTGATTATTTCAGAAGCGCGTCAAAAGACGACCGGCGCTACCTGCTCTACAACCCCATAGTCAAGATGAAGGTCCCCACCCAGGGGGAACTTGTCATCAACATGATCTGGGATGCCATTGCCGCCAAAGGATTTGAAAAAGACACCTATTTTGAAATCGCAGCCACAGATATCCGGTCCCTGCCCAAATTGGAGGGCACCGTCCATGTCAACATGGCATTGATCATCAAATTCATGGCCAATTATTTTTTCAACCCGGCCCAATTCCCGGACGTTCCCAAGCGGGACGATGCCGCCTGTGATGAGTTCCTGTTTGATCAGGGACCCACAAAAGGACTGGGTAAAATCCAGTTTCATGATTTCAATAGAGCATACGATTCCGTGGATCTTCCCAATGTCAATATCTTTAAGGAACAGATCAAATTGCTGCAGGAGATGCTGATCAATGCTTCGCCGGATAAGGGCCAGGCCAAAAACATGGATTTCCTGCTCTACCTGGGAGAAATGTTTACAAATGTGGCCTATGGCCAGCTGATCATTGAAAAATTTCACATGGATCAATTTGAAGCCGACCTTCTTGAGCAGATATTTGATTTCATGATCCGGGATTTCAGTGAATACGCGCTCAAGCTCTATTCAAAACCCGACACCACTGAGGCACAGATGGATTATTGCAAAAAGATGATCCAAAAACCGGTCTCAGACACGGAACGATTTTCACGAATCTGGGAAAATCACGTGATTTCACTCAAAGATACCTATGAGATGAATCCGTAAGCTGTTAACCTCAACGTTGCATAAAAATTTTATCATAAAAGATGAAATCACTTGACGGTACAACAAAAGCTTTGAATTTAAAGATGCTTTCAAGACTTCATCATAAGTGG
>JANQML010000374.1 GCA_028280105.1 Desulfobacula sp.
GGCCGGACCGGCAGCCGATCCGGCTGGCACATGAACAGACCCTGGCCGACGGACTTTGCCGGCTGGAACAACACCGGTTTCACCTGGTGCTGCTGGACATCGGGCTGCCGGACAGCCAGGGGCTTGACACATTTAAGAGACTGAAAAATGCTGCTCCGGACATCCCGGTGATCGTACTCACCGGGATGGATGACGAATCCCTGGGCATCAAACTGGTCCAGATGGGCGCCCAGGACTATCTGGTCAAGGGGATGCTCAACGGCTCTATGCTTTCCCGGTGCATCCGGTACGGTATTGAACGCCAGCACCTGGTTGTCCAGTTGGAGCAGGAGCGCCTGAGAAACGCCCGCAGACTGGAAATCGGACGGCTGGAAAAGATACACGAAGAGGCGTTTCCCTCAACCACGGCCCGGCTGATGGGCCAGGCCCGGCTCAGGGAAGGGATGCCTGAAGAGTTTGAATCCCTCACCCAAACCTATGCCGGACTGTTAAACCGGGCCATTGAACAGGCCGTTTACAAAGCCGATCATGATATTGCCCGTGAAAGCCGTTCCCTGGCAGAGCGGCTCGGTTTTCTCAGGGCCACCCCACGGGATCTGGTGGAAATCCATACCCGGGTGACCACCTCGGACAAGGCCCTTAAAAAGATCCAAACCAGCACGGTCTATCCTGTCGAGGCACGGATACTGCTGCTCATGATAATGGGAGACCTGGCATCCCATTACCGGATATACGCCCTGGGCGCATTCCCGGTGCAGAAATCACCACCGCCAGAAAAGGAGTCATCATGAAGAAGATCAGGTTGACACTGTATATCACCGGGCAGACCAACCGGTCCCGGAACGCCCTGATACAAATCAGAAAACTATTTGAACGGGACCAGCACGAACTGGTCATTGTGGATGTCCTGGAACAGCCCCAGGCTGCCGAAAAGGCAAAGGTCATTGCCACCCCCACCCTGATCAAAGAGATCCCGCTCCCCTGCCGGCGGATTGTGGGAGATCTGTGCGACCGGGAGAAAATTTTGGCCGGACTGGAGATTATTGAACTGGAAGAAACAGAAAAAGGAGAATAATCATGCCGAATACGAAAAACGCGAACCCGGTTGACTCTGTTGAAAAATTGGCCACCGGTATTGAAGGGTTTGACCTGATTGCTGCCGGGGGCATTCCACTGGGGCGTTCCACCCTGGTATCGGGTACGGCCGGCAGCGCAAAGACCATTTTTGCCGCCCAGTTCCTGGCCAAGGGCATCCAATACAATCAACCCGGCGTCTTTGTCACCTTTGAAGAATCGCCTGCCGACATTACAAAAAATATAAAAAGCCTGGGATGGGACGTGAAAACATGGGAGAAAGAGGGGAAATGGCTCTTTGTGGATGCCTCTCCCGACCCGGAGCAGGAGGTGATCATATCCGGGGACTTTGACTTCGGCGGTCTGATGAGCCGTATCGAATATGCCGCACGAAAAATAAACGCCGCCCGCATCGCCCTGGACTCCATCGGTGCCCTGTTCAACCAGTTTTCAGACAGTGCCGTTATCCGCAGGGAGCTGTTCCGGTTGTCGGCCGGAATCAAAGGAATGGGTATCACCACCGTCATGACGGCCGAACGGAACAATGACTACGGGCGGCTTTCCCGGTACGGGGTGGAAGAGTTTGTCACGGACAACGTCATCCTGCTGCGCAATGTCCTTGAGGTGGAAAAGCGGCGCCGGACCCTGGAAATCCTCAAATTCAGGGGGGCGGACCACCAAAAGGGGGAGTATCCGTTTACCATCACACCGGATGCCGGTATCGAAATATTGCCCCTGTCGGCCATGGAGCTGAAACAAAAATCGACTGAAAAACGGATTCCGTCGGGCAACTGCGATCTGGACAAGATGTGCGGGGGCGGGTTTTTCCGGGATTCGGTCACCCTGGTGTCCGGTGCCACCGGCACCGGAAAGACCATGCTGATGACCGGGTTTGCCCATGCGGTCCGGGCCAGGAAAGAGCGGTGCCTGATTCTTGCCTTTGAAGAGAGCCGGGAGCAGCTCGCCCGGAACGCCTCGGGATGGGGGGTGGATTTTGAAGAGATGGAAAAAGAGGGATGTCTGAAGATCGTGTGCGAATACCCCGAAGTCCGGGGGCTGGACGAGCGCCTGATCCGGATCAAACGGATTGTAAACGAATTCAGGCCGGACCGCATTGCCGTGGACAGCCTCTCCGCCCTGGAGCGGGTCTCGTCCCTCAAGGGGTTCCGGGAGTTTGTCATCGGTTTGACCTCGTTTATCAAACACGGGGAGATCGCCGGACTGTTCACCTCCACCACCCCGTCCCTGCTGGGCGGGACATCGGTCACCGAGGCCCATATTTCAACCATTACGGATTCCATCATCCTGCTCCGGTATGTGGAGATCGGCGGAGAGATGCGGCGGGGACTCACCGTATTGAAAATGAGGGGGTCCAACCATATTAAAGATATTGTGGAGTACACCATCGGCAAAACCGGCATGGAGGTGGGCAAGGCTTTCAGGAACGTGACCGGCATTTTGTCCGGCCATCCGGTCCAGACCGCTCCCGGAGAAGTCGAGCGGATCAGCGGCATGTTTGACACTTAACCCCTGCCCGGAGAAGAAAAGATGACAAAACTCCATACCCGTATCCTCCTGGTGGAAGATCATGACAGTGATGCCCAGCTTTTGTGCCAGATGCTGTCCGGTATTGACACCGGTCTTTACCAGATCCTCCGCGCGGATACACTCAAAGACGGAATGGATCAGTGCCGGCGCCCGGATATCGACGTGATCCTTTTGGATCTGGGGCTCCCGGACAGCCAGGGGATGGATACCGTCACCGCGTTTCTCTCATGCCCTCCCCCAAAACCGGTTGTGATTATGACAGGAATAAACGATGAACAGATTGCTGCCCGGGCCGTGCAAATGGGTGTCCAGAATTTCCTGGTAAAAGGGCAGACCAGTGCCACTGTCCTCTCCTGGATCCTCCGGGATGCCATCACCCGGTTTGAAACGGAAAAAAAATTCCAGCTCCTGGTGACCCAAAACGCCGATGCCATCCTCATCGTCAGCCGGGATGGAGAGGTCGTTTTTGCCAATCCCGCAGCAGAAATCCTGTTTAAAAAAAGATGGGGGGATCTTAAGGGAACGGTTTTCGGATTTCCCGTGGATACGAATGCAATCTCGGAGGTGGATATCAACCGGGCGGACGGCACCCTGGCCGTGGCCGAGATCCGGGCCGCCGACATCATCTGGAAAGACAGCGATGCAATTCTGTTAACCATCAGAGACGTGACAGACCGGAAAAAACTGGAGGCGGAACTGGCCCAGGCCCGGAAAATGGAAGCCCTGGGGCTGTTGGCCGGAGGGGTGGCCCATGATTTCAACAATATCATGATGGTGATATTGGGTTATGCGGAGCTCTCCCGGGATCAGGCCAAGGAGGGATCGGACCTGATGGAGAACCTGGAAAAGATCCGGCAGGCCGGGCAACGGGCCCAGCAAATTGTTGAACAGATTTTGACATTTACCCGGCAGGCCCGGGGAGAATTCAAGCCGGTCCGGATTACACCCGTTGTAAAAGAAGCGATTCAATTTTTAAAACAGAGTCTGCCAGGCCATATTACCGTTGTTGAAACAATTGAGAGCGACGCCCGGATCATGGGGGATCCGGCCCAGATCCACCAGATCGTTATGAACATCTGCACCAACGCCGTCCATGCCATGGAAACCGACGGCACGCTTTCCGTGAGCCTGAAAGATATTATTGTAGAAGAATCCGACTGCATCACCGGGGAAGGGATGTCACCCGGGACCTATATCGAACTGAAAATAACCGATACCGGCACCGGTATCCCGCCCCATATCATCGGGGAGATTTTCCAGCCTTACTTTACCACGAAATGTGTCGGAAAAGGGTCCGGGCTTGGGCTTGCCGTTGTCCACGGCATTGTCGAACACTACAAGGGAAAGATCCGGGTGGAAAGCCGGGCCGGACTGGGCAGCCAGTTCACGGTCTATCTGCCGGCGCTCCCGGCTTAAGGCAAATCCGTTTCAAACCGGCTCAATTCCGACTGAATCTGAAAAACCGGCCCCTGAAAACGGGGGGTGTTTTCCCCCTATTTTGTGAAATTGTTCTCCACTGTGTCCAGGAAACCGCCAAAGTGATGGAATCAAGCGTCCGAAAACTCGATATGGCCAGCGCCTGCTTCGGCAAACAGATTGAAAAAGATACCTTTTTGATAACCGCCAAAAAATTCGGAAAAATTTTCAACCCCTTTACAGACAATTGACGGCCTCAGGAGTGCATATTTACCCGTCGTCAGTAAGAGCCCGTGTTCAATATATTTTTTCAGGCAGTCATACTCCGCATTTTGATGATTCCCAAAAAGATCGACTCTCTTTTCTATATTGTCTATCGGTTCGGGTCTTTCTTTTTTTCAATCTCATTGCGGATGCGGTTATGGACCGTTTCCGTGATGGGATAAAAAGAGATGATCAGAATGGCTGCTGCATTGCACAGGCAGGGCACCAGGGCATACAAAACCCTGAGCATGCGGACGGTCTCCTCGCCCTGTGTGATGTTGGGCTGATAACCGGCACTGCCGAGCAGCAGCAGGCCGATCCCCACCCCCAGTGCGGCGGACAGTTTTTTGGCAACCGACCACAACCCGATATATTTGCCCTCGTTCCGGTGCCCGGTTTTCATCTCATCATAGTCGATGACATCGGCCTGTATGGATGACGGCAGGGCCAGGCCTGCCCCAAAACCGATCCCGGAAATAAAAACAAGGATCCCGTAGGCTGCGGCATCACCCGGACCCAGGAAGAAGACACCGGCAAATGCGCCTGTGTTGACGATCATGGACAGGATCCAGGCATTTTTTTTGCCCGTTTTTCCGGATATGACAATCCAGAGGGGTAAAAAGAGGATGCCGGTGAGAAAATAGACCAGCAAAAAGATTTCTGCATTGGCGGATTCCAGGACATATTCCACATAGTAGAGAATCAGAGTGGCCGGAAGGTTGCTGCCGAAGGCACTGATCGTATACGCGGCCAGCAGGATGACAAAGGGCCGGTTACCGAATACGGAGGAGATGTTTTTAAGGAGTGTGCCCTGTTGGACAGGCGGGTGCCGGAACCGTTCCCGGACCGTCCGGACACAGATCAGGGATAAGAGAATGATCAGCGGCGCGTACAGGACTGCCATGAAAAAGAACCGGTCCTTTTCCGCGGGAACCCGGCCGGTCCATTCCATCACCCCGTCAATCAGGGCGGGTGAGGCCGCGGCCAGAAGGGTACCCAGGATCAGGCACCCGTCCCTCAGGCCGAACAGACTGGTCCGCTCGTGGTAATCTGTTGTCAGCTCCGGCCCGAGTGATTCATAGGGAATGGTGGTCAGGGTCCAGAAAAAGAAGAGGACAAAGAGCCAGAACCCGAAATAGAGGGTCAGATTGATCCCCGAGGAAAGTGACGGTATGAATAAAAAGAGGATCGATATGCCCAATCCCACCGACCCTATGACAATAAAGGGTCTGCGCCGCCCGAACACGGTTTCGGTCCTGTCGGAGAGATAACCGATAACAGGGTCGGTGACGGCGTCAAAGAGCCGGACGATCAAGAGCAGGAGTCCCACGGCCGAGATACCGATCCCCACCGTATCTGTATAAAATTTGGGGATAAAGACATAGATGGGAATGCCCACCACGGCCAGCCCCAGTGCGGGCAGGGCATAGGCGATCTGCGTCAGCCGTGAAAGCGGCGGGGAGGTTATCGGTCCGGCCTTTTTTTTCATCTTATCTTCCCGAGCAGCCTGTCTCTGAAATACTCATCAATGGGATTGTCTCCAATCCATATTGAAAAAAGCGCCCTGGAAAATTCCGGACCTTCAACGGTTCCAAGGGGGGTGCCATTTAAGCTCAGCTGCGTGCCCCGGCCGGGGATATAGGTCAGGGCATACCGGTCCCCGGGATCGACATCCAGGTAGAGCCGGTTTATCTCATTGATCTGCGGCTCAATCCTCTGGAATTCCTCGCTGCTCACCGACTCTTTTATCTTTTGGTAGGTTGCGTCTGCAAAATCCTGGGCGGAAATCGCAACCCGGTACTCCAGGACCAGGTACCGGGGAACCTCATCCAGCGCCCTTGACCCGTCCACCCCCTGGGGAAGATAAAATGCACCGGTATATGCCTTGATAAAGATGAGATACCGGAGCAGGGCAACGCCTTTAATATGGAGCACTTCTCCACCGGCCTCTATTCGGGTCGCAAAGGCGGTGCCGTCAATGGACATCTGTCCGGCACTTGCCCCCCTTACACCGGCAAAGAGAATACATATTATTGCAAGGGTCAAAATCCAGCGTGTCATTCCATTCATAAGAACCGCTCCTCTCCGTGCCGGGTGGGCCTTTTTTTAAAAATCTTAAGAATAAAATAACACGTCGCATGATCATTTCAATACGAACAGAATAAATAGTTCCCGTAGAAAAACGGCTTCTTTTGGCCAATTTCTGCGTTGGATAAAAATTTTAATCCGCGGAATATTCAATATATGTCTGTGGTTAAAATTTTTATCCGCCTTGAACTTGAACAAAATTGATTGTTTTTCTACAGAAACTAAATAGATAACACCGTTAAGAGCTATATCTCCGAATTGAAACACCTTTCCCGGCAAATTTTGCGGAACAAAAAAAAACCAATAGATCGGTATGGAATTAAAGATTGAATTTTTATCCCGGACGCGGTTAAATACACCTGTTTAAAAAAAATAACTTCGTTTGACAAAACACCATCGTCTTCTTGCAAAAAAGGAATCCCGTTTGGATATAAAAAAAAGTAAACACCTGAATATTGCCGTTGTCGGCTCCGGTATCTCCGGTATCTGTGCCGCCTATCTTCTCCAAAACCGCCACCGGGTTTCCCTGTTTGAGAAGAACGATTATTTCGGCGGCCACACCCATACCATCCTGATCCCGGACGGTCCGGACAGGGGAACACCGGTGGATACCGGGTTTATTGTCCTGAATCAGCGAACCTATCCGAATTTTATCCGTTTCCTGGACCGATTGAATGTGGAGACCTGCCGCACGGAGATGTCCTTCAGCTATTATTGCAGGCAGTCCGGGCTCTGCTATGCCAGCCGGAACCTGAACACCCTGTTTGCACAGCGGTCGAATCTTTTCAAGCCCCGGTATCTGCGCTTTGTATATGAGATGACCCGTTTTCTGCGCACCCTGCGCAACGCCTATTTAAAAGGCGACCTGCCGGACGATACCCTGTCCGGATACGTGAAACGGATCGGGCTGCACCGGGAAGTGGCTGAACAGTTCATCATTCCCATGGCAGCGGCCATATGGTCCGGCTCCGACTTTCAGGTGGGCGGATTCCCGGTCCGGACCTTTGCCCAGTTTTATGAGAACCACGGCCTGCTGGCGGTGAGCGGCCATCCGCCCTGGTACTTTGTGAAGGGCGGCAGCCACACCTATGTGGATGCCTTTTTAAACTCATTTAAGGGGAGGGCTGAAAAATCGTGTAAAGTCGTCTCCATCTCCCGGTCCGGCCCCTCCCCTGTCCTCCATTTTGAAGACCGGGACCCGCAGCCCTTTGATGCCGTTATTCTTGCGACCCACGCCGACCAGGCCCTGGCGCTGCTGGAAAAACCGACCCGGGATGAAGAACAGCTGCTGGGCCTGTGGGGCTATTCGCGGAATACAACCGTTCTGCATACGGACAAGCGGGTCATGCCGCCGAACCCGAGGGCCTGGGCCAGCTGGAATTATACCCGGCATACGGAGTCGGATGCGGCATCCCCGGTCACGGTGAGCTATGATATGACCCGGCTGCAAAAGCTTGCGACCCATACCCCCTATTTTGTTACGCTCAATCCCCAACCCCCCATCCCGGCAGACCGCGTGGTCACGCAAATCGAGTACACCCATCCCCAGTATTCGTTTGATGCGTTCCGGTCCCAGGAAGAACTGCCCGGGTTGAACTCGGGCATGCATACCTTTTTCTGCGGCAGCTATTTTGGGTACGGATTCCACGAAGACGGGGTCAAATCCGCCCTCAAGGTCGGGGAAAAATTCGGAGTTACGCTGTGAACTCAAGGATCTATACCGGAACCATCGATCATAGGCGGCATTTACCGGTGGATCACCACCTCTCCTACCCGATCTATATGTACGGTCTTGACCTGGATGATCTGCCGAAACTGGATCAACGATATCCGCTTTTCGGATACAACCGCATGGGCGTGACCGCCATTCATGACCGGGATTATCTGCAGCCCGGTGCCCTGCCGGTCAAAGAAAAAATCAACCGGCTGCTGGATGACCACCAGGCAGGCAAACCTGCGGCTTCTGTGATCATGATCAGTTCGGCCCGGTATCTCAACTATGTATTCAACCCTGTCAACTTTCATTATTGTTTTTCAGAAGATAAGAGACTGATCGCAATTGTTGCAGAGGTGAACAACACCTACGGCGAGCGCCATCCTTATGTGCTCGTCAACCGGTCACCCGGTTCAACCGATTGGTATGCCACATATGAGACACCAAAGGTCTTCCATGTGTCGCCCTTTAACCGGGTTGAAGGCAACTACCGGTTTTATTTTTCATATCCCGGGGATGAGATACGGATACGGATCGAACTGATCCGGAAACATAAAAAGATGATGACGGCCGAGGTCAAGGGAGATGCCGTCCCCCTGACACCGCCGAACCATTTGAAAACAATCTTAAAATACCCGTTAACCCCCCATCTGAGTATTCCCCGGATCTACTCGCACGCATTTAAACTCTTTTTTCAAAAAAAACTGGTTTTTAACGATAAACCGGTTCCAGGACACCCCATGACAGTGACAAAACAGACCCCCAATATACTTGAAACCATTTGCAAACGGCTTGTTCTTTCGACATTGAAAAAGATAAAAACCGGCTGCCTGCAGATCAGGTTTCCCGATCAAACCCGGGTGACACTCGGCAAACCATCGGATAATCCCGACGCCGTCATGCATATCAACGCGTTTAATTTCTTTGTCAGGGTTATCTTTGACGGGGAAATCGGACTCGGTGAGAGCTATATGTACAACGAGTGGCAGTCACCGGATCTGGAAGCACTGTTAAACCTGCTGGCCCAAAACAGGGATGAGTTCTCAGACGGCAATATGATCCTCTCCTTTCTCACCCGGATCCGGGAGAAGCTCTCCCATGACCGGCGTAAAAATACCCTAGAGAACACCCCCCGGAATATTGCCGATCATTATGATCTGAGCAACGAGTTCTATGCCCTTTTCCTGGACCGGCACATGATCTATTCCTGCGGCATCTTTGCCCGGGACACCGACACCCTTGAAGAGGCGCAGACACAAAAGATGGCACGGATTCTCGCCCAGGCCGGGGTGGATTCGAGCCATCATCTGCTTGAGATCGGCTGCGGATGGGGAGGCTTTGCCGTTTTTGCCGCCAGACAGACCGGTTGCCGGGTAACAGGGATCACCGTATCCAGAGCCCAGTACGACAGGGCATGCCAGCGGGTTAAAGACGAAGGCCTGGAGGACCGGATTACCATTCTGCTGAAAGACTACCGCCGGCTCTCCGGCACCTTTGACCGCATTGTCTCCATTGAGATGATCGAAGCGGTGGGTCCTCAATTTTTCAAAAGCTATTTCCGGCAGTGCAACGCCCTTTTAAAACCGGACGGAAAAATGGTGTTTCAGTCCATTACCATTGGAGACGACCGGTATGAAAAATATTGCCGGGAACGGGACTGGATTCAAAAACATATCTTTCCCGGCGGCCACCTGCCCTGCCCGGGCATCCTGAAGAAAACCATCCGTGAAGAGACCGATTTTACCATAGCCGATATCCATCATATGGGCGCCCACTATGCCACCACCCTGGCCCATTGGCGGAACCGGTTTCTGTCCCGTAAAAAAGAGATAGAACAGATGGGGTTTGACGCGGAATTTATCAGAAAATGGGAGTATTACTTTTCAATTTGCGAGGCAGGGTTTATCACATCGGGTATCGACGATATCCAGGTCACGCTGCAACGTCAGGCGTAACGGGTTTGGGTGGGGCGGCCTGTGATTCAGGTATCCGCCGTTAACCGGTTCAGGGTCTGCCAGAGGGTCTGCCGTTCCGTTTCCGATTCAACCGTGTTCGGAAAAACATGGGTTTCACGGGGCTGCCTGTCCAGCCAGAAGAGACCGGTTTTCAAACCGGCTTCTCTGGCCGAGGCAAGCCATACAATGGTATCCGCACCCTGTTCCGGCGTCCTTAAAATCGAATTGAGCCGGGAGTGGAATCCCGGCAGGGCCGACGCGATCCCGGGCGTATCCACCCAGCCGGGATGCATGGCGTGAACGGCAATGCCGGCATCACACAACTGCTCCGCCCATAACCGGGTCAGTATGACGACCCCCCGTTTCGCCCGGGCGTAGGCCTTTGCTCCGTTATAGGGCAACTGCTTGTTTTGAAGATCATCGACATCGATCTTCTGGGTATACATTCCCCCGGAAGAGACATTGATAATCCTGGCGGAACCGCACCTGGAAAACCGGCTCTTTAACCGCTCGGTCAGGTAGAAGACCCCCAGAAGATCCGTGGCAAATGTCCGTTCCAACCCCTCAGACGTCTCTTCCCGGTCGTTGAACAGGGCACCGGCGTTATTGATGAGGATATCGATGGATTTTTTCTTTTCCAGCAGACGTACGGCAACCCGTTTAATGTCTGCCATCACGCCCAGGTCGGCCAATAGAAAATCAACATGGGGATTCCCTGTCTGTTCAATGATCTCTTTTTGAACTGCGGCGGCCTTTTGCCTGTTTCTGGCAATAATGGTTAAATCCGCTCTTTTTTTGGCCAGCTTAAGGGCTACCGCTTTTCCGATACCCGATGTTCCGCCGGTAATCACCACCCGTTTGCCATAGAGGGTCTCCCTGTTTTCTGTCCAGAACCGTCTGCGGATCTCATACCCGGGCCTGCCAAAGGCGAGCATGCCGGGCAGGATCATGTGGTCGGCCATATAATCGATTAATCCGGACCCGGAAGCAAATCGCCGGCTGCCCGGTGCAGGGCAGATCCCGTTACTCAGTTTATGCCTCAGGCCTGTGATCGCATTCCGGCCTGTTTCCTTTAAGACCGGGGACATAAAGAGATCCATGCGATTTAAAAATCCTGAAAATTCAATTTCCGCCAAATAATCAATCCGGGTACCGGTTCCTGTGGGGGAAAAGCAGATGGTGTCAACGGCTGAAAATGAATCTGCCGTGCCTTTCAGAATCACCTTTGAAAAGGGGATATACGCCAGGATCTCGTATCTCATTTCAGGTCGGAACGGTCCGAATTTTAATACCAGGTTATATATGGATCCCACCCCGGGGTTCCCCGGGGAGGCGGGTTTTGACGATACCACCCCCGGATCCCATTCCTGAGTGCGGCCAAAATCGGCAGTATACCTGAAAACCGGTTCAACAGGCCTGTTCACGTGAATGGATTCGGTTAAACGTATCATCTCGTTTTCTGTGGTAAACGGTTCTTTGTTTGATCGGAATTTGTAACCCCGAAGAAATAACCCGGGGCCGGTCTATAAGAGCCATAAAAGGCCTCACACCAACGGTTGAGGCCTTTTAATCAACGATTGCGTTTTGCCGGTAATTGTCCTTACGGGTTTAACCGCCGACATTACCGCCTTCAAGATCTTTCCATGCCCTGTCAACACTGCTGCCGACAGTTCCGAAAAGATCGTCCAGTTCATTTTTCATCGGAGACCAGTCAGACGGGCATTCATTTTCCAACTGCTCCACACGCAACTGGGCGGCAGTCACCTCCTGATCCAATTGTCCGATCAGGGGCAGCAATTTTTCTTTATCAGCAGACGCATAGCTGTCTGCGGCATTTCTCATCGCTTCTAATTTTTCTTTCCAGGCATTCACTTCAGCTTTCATTGCCTTGCAATAATCCGTCACTTTCATGACATCTCCTTTTTAATGTATGGTTATTTAAGAAATGAAACGCACCCATTCCAACTAAATATCAACTATTTGACATCTTAACAGTCCAAGGTGCCGCAAACATCGAAATTTATCTTGCTCAGTCGTTAGTTAAAATAAATCTCTTTGTCTTTAGAAACAAATTAAGTCATCAATGTTTTTTGTCAATCATTGCAGGCCTTCAACAATCAGGCGGCCCGGCCAGGAGGGATGAATAAAATGCCGGGGCAGCCTTTGGAAGCCGCTGAAAAAAGATTGAAAGCAGAGGACTCTCCTCCGGCCGGCGACCGGACACGGCCCTATTCGATGATTAAAAGCCCGACCAGCATATGATCCCTGTGCTGGCCCGGTTCCGGTTCCGAGATATGCTTGATTTGGGTGCGATGGGGAACCGGTGTGGCAGTTGCCTGCTTGGGATAATACTTCATATCGAGGATATCCCCCGGACTGATATGGGTTAAGACCTTTGAATCCTTTCGGACCATGATGCCGAACCCCTTTGAAGAAAAATCCTTTAACCTGAAGTGATAGGCAATTTCATTCTTCCCGGGTATAAATTCCACACTGGCATTTTCCCGGTCCTCTGTCCGCGGTTCATCTCGTAAATTTTTCATCTTGTTCCGCCCGGAATCGTTTTCCGCCAAATCAAAGCCTCATTTAATTCAAAGCCTCTTTAATTTTTAAGAGGGTATTATTTATTTAATGCGCCATTTTATCAAATAAATCAACACCTAATATTTTCCCTGATCCACCTTACGGCACCGCCTGCTGCGTTGCCTGCGATCGTTCCTGCCTGCGGCGTATGAATAATACGCCTCAATCGTCACGCCTTGCCGCCTTGCATCCGACACCTTGCCGATGGCCGGGGATGGTACGAAACCCATGATTCAAACCATATATATGAAAAGGAAATGTAAAGATGCTGATGGAACCATGAGCATCTTTACCCACACCGTTGTGATTGCAAAGGCACCTTTATTCCGTACCTGTCAGATCGTGCGCCTTTTTAAACACCTGCCATTCGTTTTGATCCAATATTTTATTCTTATCCGTGTCAACGCCGCTGAACACCTTGTCTGTTTTTTCATTTCCTGAAAAATAAGACTGGAACTCAGATAAGGTAACCCGGGTGTCGGCATCGGTGTCCATATCTTTGAAAAGGGCTTTAAATACGGACGGCTCCGGCAAACCCGCGCCATGATGTTTTTTCTTGCCATGGAATTTTTTGCCGGAAGACTTGCCCATCCCCTTGTGCATTTCAATGAAAGCCTGCCACTCCTGCGGATTCAAGGTTCTGTCTTTGTCCGTATCAAGAGAGTCATACCCCTTTCTCTCAAATGCCGGAAAGGCCTTTTGGTACTCATCAAAACTCAACCTGCCGTCACCATTGATGTCCAGATTGGAAAACTTGAAGTGGTCCATGGTTCCGCCGGTATGATATTTTTGCTTATCCGAATACTGATTTCCCCCAAATGAGAGACCGGTCCAGAAAAGAACCAAAATAACGGCCAACACGAGGTGGTTTGGTGATAACTTCATATACATTTCTCCTTTTTTCGACTCATTAATCAATCATGCCCATGCATGAATTATCCCTGACAATAATCTCCCTAACAGCAATCTCTTTAACAGCAGGGGGAGACAGGCGAAATGATAAGCATCAATAGAGCGGATTCAATTAAAAAACGATCGGTCCGAACGTTTGGTGAACCGGTTTTCACCCCATGGGCGCATCGGTGCAAGAGGGCTTTCCGAACCAACAGCCCCAAACCGAAAAATACAAGATTTTCTTGACAAAAAGAATGATTATGCGATAGCTAAGTCTTTGAAAATCAGATCTATTGGAATGAAAAATAAAATAAAATATATATTCTTTGCCGGTCCCCTGTTATGGATTAGTCTCTTCGGAGGGAACTATATCACCGGAACCTGTGCTGCCTGCCCGGATCAAAATTATAGTCGATGCCACTGGAAAAGCCCGCTTGAATTAACGGTTGAAACCGTTTTGTTAAGCCGGGGAACCGATTCCGGGCCACGGGGCGGCCTCTTTTATCAACCCGGTAAAACCGATGCCTGCTGCAAGGGGAGCGAACGGAAGCTTGAAAGGGAAATCGTATTCCGGCCTCCGCATCCCAACCTCCAGGCACCGCCTTTTGTTTTTGCCTTCAATCTTTCACGTCCTCCGGACAAGGATCGGGTATCACAGCCTGTTTTCAGCCGTTACAAAGAGATCCCGTCCGTTCCGATCTACACGCGGGTTGTGTCCTTTCTCTGTTAACGGCCTGCTTTTACGAACTTTGAATACCCACCGCCTAAAGGAAGCACGCCTTCTTCTGCGCGGCTTTAAATATTTACCCGGTTTATTCGATCTCCTTTTGGGATCGTCTTTTTTAGATTGGCAGATCCGGGTAAATCCAATGAATCCAATCGATTTGAGAATGTTATAGAATGTCAACCCTTGATAAAAAATGGACCCTTTTGTTTATCGCATGGACCATCGCCGGTGGTTCCGCACTGGGAAGCATCTTTTTCAGCCATTTCATGGGCTTTGCCCCCTGCGTGCTGTGCTGGTACCAGAGAATATGCCTGTTTCCCCTGGTGATCATACTGGCCACCGGGCTCTTCCCGTATGATGGAAAGGTGATCAAATATTCACTGCCCCTGGCAATCGCCGGCTGGCTGACAGCGGTTTATCATAATCTCTTATATTCGGGAATTATCCCCAAAGAACTGGAACCCTGCACCAAGGGGATTTCATGTACGGAAGACTATATCGATCTCTTCGGTTTTTTAACGATCCCCATGCTTTCCCTGCTTTCGTTTTCAGCAATAATCATCCTTTTAATCCTTTTACTGAGGAGTAAACAATAATATGAAATTTAAAATATTTGCAGGCACCTGCCTCTTGCTGGCGGCCCTGTTTGCCGGAGGGGGTTTCCTATACAAAAATCATCAATCCCGGGCCTATGATTTTTTGGCCCAAAACAATGCCTCGACCTTTATTCGGGATCATTCACCCACACGTGGAAGTGACGATGCAAAGGTCTTTCTCATTGAATTTATGGACCCGGCCTGTAAAACCTGTGCCGTTTTTTCACCGCTCATCAAACAGATCATGGATGCCCATCCCGGAAAAATCAAGCTGGTTATGAGGTATGCACCGTTTTATGACGGGGCCGAGTATGTTTTGAAGATTCTTGAGGCTGCCAGAAAACAGGATAAATATTGGGAGACGCTGGAAGTCATATTCAGGACCCAATCGGTCTGGGCCGGCTCTGATCATCCCCATCCCGAAAAAATCTGGCAGTTCCTTCCAAAGGTCGGACTCGATCTGGATCAAATCAGAACAGACATGAATGACCCGGCTATTGAAAAGATTATTGCCCAGGATCTGGCAGATGCCAGAACACTGAATGTCCGGAAAGTCCCCGGCTTTTTTGTTAATGGGAAACCGCTTGAAACCTTTGGCCGGCAGCAGTTGTATGACCTGATTTTATCCCAGATTGATGTTCAGTATTAGTATCAGCACCCGGCAGACCCGGGATCATCGGAATATATTGACAAGGCCTTTCCCCATCGGGGAGCGGATATCGAACCGGACGCGAACTTTTTTTGGAGACAATTAAATGATATGAAAAAATTTTTCTTTCTTTTCCTGGTATGCTGTATTCCCTTTTTCATTTCCGCCTGCGGAGAGAAACCCACTTTTTTAAAGGCGGGTGATCCGGCACCGGATTTTTCCCTGGTGGACCGGCAGGGCAACACCTGGACACTTTCACAGCTGAAAGGGCAGGTGGTCTTTATCAATTTCTGGGCCACCTGGTGCCCGCCCTGTCTGAAGGAACTGCCGTCCATGCAGCGGCTCTACGATATGCTGCCCGATGACAGATTCAAAATGCTGGCCATTTTGAACAGCGACAAACCGGTTCTGGCCGATTTTATAGTGAACCAGCAGCAACTCACCATGCCGGTACTGGATGATTCAATGAATATGGTCGGGTCAAAATACAACCTGACCGGCTTGCCTGAAACCTTTATTATTGATAAAGAGGGGATCATCCGCCAGAAAGTGATCGGTGCCGCCCAATGGGATGCGCCCAATTCCATACAAATGATAATGAACTACATCAACCAGTAATGATCATGAAAAAAAAACCATTTGCTCAACAAAAGCCCTCTGCCGGACAGACCCTCCGGATCACGCCGTTTGCCGTGATTTTGTTTTTTATCATCCTCGGCGTGATCGGCATCAGCCTGGATGAACCGTCCCGGATCCTGAACCAGGCCACACAGATCTGTTTATCCTGCATCGGTATCGGCTGACCCATGAATCGACTCCGTATATGGGTCCAGGCCCTCTTTTTTCTGATGACCAACGGATACTGGAATTTCCCTGTTTCCAGGACCATCTACAAGGGGCCTTTAAAGGTTGTCTGCTCACCGGGCCTGAATTGCTATTCATGCCCGGCGGCAACCACCTATTGCCTCATAGGCGCATTGCAGCAGCTTCTTGGGGGAATCCGGATGGCCATTGAAACCGGCCAGTTTTATATCGGCTTGTATGTCATCGGCACCATGGGTGTGATCGGCGGGTTCGTGGGCCGGATGGTCTGCGGATGGGCCTGCCCCTTTGGACTTTTTCAGGAACTGCTGTACAAGATTCCCACGCCCAAATTTGGTATCTGGCCGGTGCTGCGGTATGTCAAATACGGCCTCCTGGTTTTCATGGTTATTCTTTTGCCTCTTTTTGCCGTGGATTCATTTGGCACCGGGGACCCGTGGTTCTGTAAGTATGTCTGCCCGGCCGGGACATTGGAAGCCGGACTGCCCTTGATCATGCTTCAACCGGCCCTTCGGGCCAACCTGGGACTGCTCTTTTCACTCAAAATGGTGATTCTGATCTTTTTCATCGTCTGGGCAGTGATGGCCAGCCGTCCGTTCTGCCGGACCGCATGCCCGCTTGGGGCCTTTTATGCCCTGTTTAACCGGGTTAAACTGGTCAAACTCAGTCTCGATCTCAACAGGTGCAACCATTGTGAGGCCTGTCACGGGGTTTGTCCCATGGGCGTTCGTTTTAATGAGTCCCCGGATGACAGGGAGTGCATTTCCTGCCTGGCCTGCCGGAGCGAATGCAAGCAGCAGGCCATCAACATTGAAATCGGCGGACTGACCCTGGGCCCGCCATCCCGGTCAAAAACCAGACCGACCCGGGCCTGAGTCCTGCAAAGGGTACTGTCCGGATTCGTGGGTAAATGCACTTTAATGGAAATCGGCCGTCAGGGAACGCATATTATCTTTTGGCATAAAGCTAATTTTCGGGGTAATCTGGTCCTGATCCGGAGAACTGACCGATAAAGTCAACGTTTTTACTGGCACGGCATTGGGCCATGACCGGCAGACATAACCAATTCCTATCCGAAAAAGCCAAAAAATCAAGGATAAGCGACCTGCCCAAATCCACCATCAAATTTTTGTTTCGCATATGGGCCATGGGTTGCACCCCTTCCCTGGCCTTCAGCAAGGTGCCGGATGCAAGGCGACAAGGCGTGAACGTATCCGGTTCACTCCATTAGCCTCAATAAGCTTCAAGGTTATTCCATTCAGCGGTTTCCAACCACGTATCAGGTCGTGAAACGAATTCGACGATATTATCCAAAAGGAAATAGTGACGTTTTTCTTCATCAGCTATTTTCAGCATGATCGCTTTATTCTTTTCATTCTGCACAAGCTCAGCCTTTTCACGGTAAAAGTCTTCACTTTTCTTCTCGATTTCCTGTGCTTTTTGATACAGTTCTATCTGAGAAGATGCATTACGAATCATTTTTTCACCTTCTTTTCTTTCTGCCATTTGAGCAAAGATATTTTTTGCATTAGCCAGAACTGAGGTATCCTCAAGCTGCACCTCTTTCTTTTCGTGCATCTCTTTTAAAATATTATAGTGCTTCACTTCATCTTCAGCCATCATTATCAATATTCGAGCCAACCCTTTGTCATCAGATTTCTCTGCCAGGTCGCGATAGAATTTTTCACCGTCTTGTTCCATTTGCATCGCAAACTCGAAAATGTCCATGTAATTCCTCCTTATTTTTATCAGATTTTGGTTTCACATAACCTATGAGAGTACTATATCATAAGGTGATTTTTTTCAATAACCAAGTC
>JANQML010000378.1 GCA_028280105.1 Desulfobacula sp.
AACAGGCAAAAAACGGCAGCCTGGATCAATTCGACGTGTACATTAAAAATCTGGAAACCAAAGTAAACGCATTGGCCCTCCATACCGGATGACCATTAATAAAGGTTTGCCATGACAGAGAAACAGCCTTACACGGTGTTGGCCGTTGACGACAATTTGCTGAATCTAAAGTTAATTGAAAAATCATTAACCAAAGAAGGGTATCAGATATACTCTGCACAAAACGGCCCTGATGCAAGGGCGATTGCGAACGATAAGTTGCCGGACCTGATTCTTTTGGATATTGAGATGCCGGGGGAAACCGGATTTGACGTCATTGAAAAACTTAAATTAAATGCGGAAACCAATTCAATTCCCGTTATTTTTTTAACCGGTGTCAGCGAAGTGGACGCCAAACTGAGAGGGTTTGAGCTGGGGGCGGTTGATTATATCACCAAACCGTTTCATCCCCTGGAGGTTCTGGCACGGGTCAGGATTCATTTAAAGCTTTCCATTGCGACCAACTCATTAATAACGGGACAGGCCGATAAACTCAGGCAGATCACCGAAGCCCAGGAGTCCATGCTGCCCCAGCCCCAAGACTATCCGGATCAGCGGTTCGGTGCATACTACAGGGCGCTAGAAGAAGCCGGGGGAGACTTTTATGATATTTTGACCATATCAGAGAAGATTACCGGTTATTTCCTGGCTGATTTCTCAGGCCATGATATCAAAACCAGTTACCTCACCGCTTCGGTAAAGGCCTTGCTGGCCCAGAACTGCACCCCTGTTTATTCTCCGGCCGAGAGTATCAAAATGATCAACGATGTGCTGGTTGAAATCCTGCCGGAAGGAAAATACCTGACCGCATGCTATATCCATATCAACCGGACGACAAGAAAGCTGACGTTGATCAATGCAGGCCATCCGCCCGCGGTCTGTCTGCCGGTTGATAAGGCCCCGTTTCTGATCAAAACAGACGGAGATGTGCTGGGTATGTTTAAAGATGTCCATCTGGGTATTCAGAGAATCGATGTAAATCCCGGGGATAAGGTGTTTATATATTCTGACGGCCTGATTGAATCCGCAGATGACCAGGTCACTTGGGCCGGCGGAGCGGACCTGCTTTTGCCGGTTATACGAAAAATAAAGACCGAACCCTATGACCAGGCCCCTCAAGCCCTGATCGATAAGCTCTTCGATAAGAAATCAGTGCCTGAAGACGATATTGTCGTGCTCTGCGTGGAGGTATAGGCAATGACCAAAGAAAAAAGGAATCTGAATATTGAATATGCCGAAAAGTCGGTTCGCATCACATTCCAATCCGATCTGGCGCAGATTGATGCCGTGGTCAAAGAAGCCGTTGATTACCTGCGTTCAAAACTCAATGACATAAAAGAGCATCTGTTCGCCGTTAATCTGGTTTTACGGGAGGGGCTGACCAACGCTGTCCGGCACGGCAATGCCAATGAGATCCTGAAAAAGGTTACACTTTTATTAGATCTTCATGATCAGACCCGGATTAAGATCGTGATTGAGGACGAAGGAGAAGGGTTTGACTGGAAAAGCCATCGAAATAAAAGATTTCCGGAGGGTCAGGACCACGGTCGCGGCATGCTCATCATGGATGCCTATTTCACCGGTTACTCTTACAACGACAAGGGGAATGTTCTGTATCTTGAATTAAAACTATAAGTTTAACCGTTTTAACGACTCCGTAGCACAACCCTAACGCAACCCTAATAAAATAGCTATACAACTTGTTTTCATCGTTTACATTGTTAATTCGTGTGAAAAAATAAGCATCTTTACTAATGTTAAAAAAATAATTTATAATAAGGTATGATGAATCAAGTCTGCTGTATTTTTAAGACACGAGTCCAATACCCGGCTGTTAAAACTCCTTTCAAGTATGGCATTGTTCTGTTAATTGATGAGAAATGTTAAGGACTAAATTAATGGAACCCCACAAAAAAATGCGCACAACCGGGCTTGATTTTTTTTATAAAAATTTTCAGGCGCTTGAAAATATATCCATCGGTTTTGAAAAGAATAAAGTCACGGCGTTGATCGGACCTTCCGGCTGCGGTAAGAGTACGTATTTAAGGTGTCTGAACCGGATGAACGACCTGATTCCGGGAATGAGGATTAAGGGCGATGTACTGCTGGACAGCCGGGATATCTACGATAAGTCTGTTGATGTGATGAAATTGAGGCGCCGGGTCGGTATGGTATTTCAAAAACCCAATCCGTTCCCCAAATCCATATTTGAAAACATTGCCTATGGATTACGGGTTAAAGGCGTTAAGGGGAAGCACCAAATTACCCGGATCGTTGAGAACAGTCTGAAACAGGCTGCCGTATGGGATGAGGTAAAAGACCGGCTGGATGAATCGGCCCTGGGTTTATCCGGCGGGCAGCAGAAGCGGCTGTGCATCGCCAGGGCTCTGGCCGTTGACCCTGAAGTCCTGCTTATTGATGAACCGACATCGGCACTTGACCCCATTGCCGCAGAAAAAATCGAAAGGCTGATCAACCAATTGTCCAGCCGGTTGACCATCATTATTGTAACCCATAATATGCAGCAGGCGGTACGGGTATCTGATCGAACCGCGTTTTTTTTAATGGGCAGGCTGATTGAAATCAATGATACTGATACCCTGTTTACCAAACCGGCAATCAAACAGACGGAAGACTATATTACCGGCCGGTTCGGTTAAACAGCATTTTGATGGGGATAAAGGAGAACAACATGTCAGGATATCTGCATAGAGAAATCGACAAGATAAAAAAAGAGATTCTTTCTTTAGGAGCCATGGTGGAAGACCGGTTCCGCAAAGCAATCATCGCGGTAACCACGGAAGATATCGAACTGGCCCAAACGGTTATTGATACGGATTATCAAATTGATGAGCGTGAAATCGAGGTGGAAGAAGAATGCCTGAAAATCCTGGCACTTCACCAGCCCGTTGCCACGGATTTAAGATTTATCGTCGCCGTGATAAAGATTAATAACGACCTGGAGCGAATCGCAGACTATGCATCAAACATTGCCCAACGGTACAAGACCAGCCGGGATGATGCGGATAAGTTTAAATATGACTATACCCTGATGGCCAACACAGCGTCAAAAATGTTGAAAATGAGCCTGGATGCGTTGGTCCGAATGGATGTGGATATGGTATATGAGGTCAGGAATATGGACAAAAGTGTCAACCTCATGAGAAATGAGGCCTATGATGCCATGAAGGATGATATCCGAAAAGAACCTGCCATGGTGGGAAAGATCATCAATATGTACCTGATCTCGCGGCATATTGAACGTGTCGGTGATCACACCAAAAATATTGCCGAAGAAGTGATTCATCTGATTGACGGCGAAATCATCCGGCATACCTAATCCGGATATACGGAAAACGATTATAAAATTGACAGGTAAAGACCATATTATAAGATAAAAAAACCAATAATCATCAGGAAAAGAAAATGTCAAAAGAGACGATTTTAATAGTTGACGATGAAGAGGATATTATTGAGTTGATCAAGTATAACCTGAAGACCGAAGGGTATATGGTATTGACGGCACAGACCGGCGAAAAGGCCATCCAGATCGCCCGGCAGTCCCAGCCGGACCTGATGGTGCTGGATCTGATGCTGCCCGGTATCGACGGTCTTGAGGTGACCCGTTATCTGAGAAACCATGAGATGACCCGGGATCTCCCCATTGTCATGCTGACGGCAAAAGGCGAGGAAGCCGATGTGGTCACCGGTCTGGAGCTGGGTGCCAACGATTACATTTCAAAGCCGTTCAGCCCCAAGGTTTTGGTTGCCCGGATCCGGTCCATACTCCGGCGGCGGTCCAAGGGAGATGATTCTGCCGATAAGATTCGTCAGGAAGGCAGCATGACCATTGACCGGGCCCGGCATATTGTTTCCATTGAAGGGGAAAGAATCGATCTGACCCTGTCTGAATTTGAGCTGCTCTCCTTCCTGTCCGATAAAAAGGGCTGGGTGTTTACCCGGAGCCAGATTGTCGACGCCATTCACGGCGAAAACTATGCGGTTACGGAACGCAGCATTGATGTGATTATCGTGGGGCTGAGGAAAAAGCTGAAACAATATGCCTCTCACATTGAAACCGTCCGGGGTGTGGGGTACCGGTTTAAGGAGTAGGATGGAAAAAAAAAAGAAACTGATCTGGCAGATTTTTCCATCTTTTTTAATTATTACCCTTGTTTCGATGACAGCGGTTACGCTGTATGCAACCGATTATTTTAAGCGTTTTTTTCTGAATAATTCTGAAAAAGAGCTGACCACCCAAACCTTACTGCTGCAGAAAAAGTTTATCCATATTCTGAAATCCGAGCCGGACCGGCTGGATCAGATTGATCCCCAATGCAAAGAGATCGGACAAGAGACAGGTACGCGTGTCACGGTTATCCTTCCCTCCGGTGTGGTGGTCGGCGATTCGTTCGGTGATATTGATGCCATGGAAAATCATATGGACCGGCCTGAAGTCAGCGCAGCCTTTAGTGGAGAGAAGGGAATATCCATCCGTTACAGCGCCACACTGGATAAGAATATGATGTATATCGCCCTGCCGGTGATTGACGGCGACACCATTCTGGCGGTTGTCAGAACGGCTGTTTCCGTTTCCGCCATAGACAGGGAACTGCGGGAAATCCGGAATAATATTCTCTTTGCCCTTGTATTGACAACCCTTGCTGCAACCATTGTCAGCTTGTGGGTGACCCGGAGAATCACACGTCCCATTGAGCAGATGAAAAACGGTGCGGCACAATTTGCCGGCGGGAACCTTAACACCCGGATGGCGGTTCCTTCATCCGAGGAATTGTCTGAGCTGGCCGTGACCATGAACCGGATGGCTGAAAATATGGATGAAAAGATCAAGGATTTCAAAAACCGGAGCATGGAGCTGGAGGCTGTCCACAGCAGTATGCAGGAGGGGGTCATCGCCATTGACAGGGATGAAAAAATTATCACTGTCAACTCAGCCGCCGCACGGATTTTGGATTTTCCGCCCATGAGATTGAAGGATCGATATATTCTCGAAGTCGTTAGAAATGTCGAGTTCCAGTCTTTTATCCAGCGGGCTCTTTCCACCAATGAACCGGTCGAAGACGATATCATCGTTCAAAAGGAGGAAAGCACCATTCTTAACATTCATTCCACGGCATTGTACGATACCCATAAGCTGAGAATGGGAACCCTCATCATCTTTCATGATATCACGCGCATTCGCCGTCTTGAAACCATGCACAAGGACTTTGCCGCCAATGTTTCCCATGAATTAAAAACCCCGCTGACCGCCATTAAGGGATTTATTGAAACCCTTCAGGAGATGATGTCTTCCAATGATACCAATCAGAGCATCCATTTTTTAAAGATTATTGAAAAGAATGTGAACCGGTTGATTAACCTGATTAACGACCTGTTGGTCCTGTCCAGGCTCGAACGTCTGGAAGGGACGGATATCCGGTTTGAGAGGCAGCCGCTGCTCTCCTTGATCCAGGCCGCGGTTAACACGTGCCAGACCCGTATCCGGGACAAGCAGATGCAGGTGGCCATTGACTGCTCTGAAGATTTGGATGTTATGGTGGACACCGTTCTCATGGAGCAGGCCATCATTAACCTTGTGGATAATGCGGTAAAATACTCGCCTGAATCCTCCAAAATTTTTATTGAGGCTGAAAAAAAAGATGAAAAAATCGATATCGCCATCCGGGATCAGGGACGGGGGATTGATCAGGATCATCTGCCCAAGATCTTTAACCGGTTTTACCGGGTGGATAAAGCCAGGACCCGGAACGAAGGCGGAACCGGCCTCGGGCTTGCCATAGTCAAGCACATCGTCCAGTATCATCAGGGATCGGTCCATGTCCGAAGTGTGAAAAAAGAGGGCTCGGTTTTTACCATTCGAATCCCGGCAGCCGGATTGATGGCGGCAAACGGTTCAGAGGATACCGGTAAATATGCTTAATCTTAATCTATATGGCGGCAAACAATTTCCAGGCATTTTCTCCCAGCACCCGCTTTTTTTGCTCTTCTGAAAGATCTGTCCGGTTCAACTCGTTATAATATCGGTCAGGCGGCAGTAACGGATAATCGGTTCCCAGAAGGACTTTATCGATCACTCCGGCACTAACCGCCAGATTGTAGATCACGGGGTCATACAGAAAAGGGGAGGCAGCCGTGTCATACCAGATATTTTTCAAAACGGATTTGGCTTCCTTTTTCATGATATTATAAAAGAAAAGTCCGCCGCCCCAGTGGGCCAGAATAATTCGGTTTTCAGGGAATGCTTTGGCCAGCCCGTAAATCTGTTCAATGGTAATCGGTGTTTTTCCCGGATAGGAATGCCCCACCGGTTCATTGGTATGGATCATACAGGGCTTGTTGCCGTTTGCTTTTAAGACAGCCATGACCGGTGCCAGTGCGGACAAAGCGTTTTGATCGATTCCTGTCAGGTAAAATGCCAGCTCACCGGCACCGGACAAACCGGCATCCAGGCACCGTTGCGTCTCATCTGCCGCCCCCTCCCAGGTAACGTCAAAACAGGCCAGTCCCCTGATCCGGGCCGGATAGGCACGGACCGATTCTATGATGACATCATTATTTTTTTGGGTATATTCGGGATTCCGCCAGGGAAATCCGCAGACCACGCTGATGTCCACCCCGTGTTTGTCCATGGATATCAACACCTCATCGACGGTGTTGATGGCGGATCCGGGAGAGTCGTAAAGCAATTTGAATTCCGGTTCATTTTCAAAAAAAACGGATCGGTCCTGCTTGACCGAATCCGGAAATATATGCACGTGCGTATCAATGATCATGGGTATATTCCTAAAATTGAAAGGCTTAGATATTGAAAAATATCCAGGTGCAATATATACTAATTAACTTTTGCAGACAAGGTATTCGTAACAAGGATATAGATGAAATATTTTCCGTTATTTTTGGATATAGACGGTAAATCCTGCCTGGTTGTCGGCGGTGGAGAGGTCGGGGCAAGAAAGGCCGGAACCCTTGACCGATGCGGAGCCGGGGTGACGGTTGTCAGTATGGCGTTTTCAGAGCGGTTCAAGGCAATGGCGCATCGGATCACCTGTATTAGAAAAAAATATGAACCCAGTGACATTGAAGGGATGAGCCTTGTCTTTGCCGCAACCGATAATGCCCGGTTAAACCGCCGGATTCAAAAGGATGCCCGGGAGCGGAGTGTCTGGTGCAATGTGGCGGACGGACCGGGACACTCGGATTTTATCCTCCCTTCCGTTGTAGAGCGGGGCGATCTGATTCTGGCCGTATCCACTTCCGGATCCAGCCCGGCCCTGGCCAGAAAGATCCGATTGGAACTGGAAGAGATGTTCGGCCCTGAATATGAAAAGATACTCCGGGTCATGGGGGGGATAAGAAAAAAACTATTGGCTTCCGGCCATGCGCCGGAGACACACAAAAAATTATTTTACACATTGATCGAATCCGGGATGCTGGAGTGGATCAAAGACGATGAGACAGACAGAATCAACATCTTCCTCGCCGACCTGCTGGGCAAAGATTACACCTATCAGGAACTAGTCTCTTAAAGGAGCATCATATGACCTTTCAAACCTCGAATATGGTACTGCAGATTGCAACTATATTCTATTTTTCTTCAATGGCCGGTTACCTGTTTTATTTATTCAGGCAAAAAGATATGTTTCAAAAAGCGGCTTTTATTTTGACCTGTGCAGGTGTTGCCGCCCATTTAATTAGTATCTGCATATATACGGCATCCGAATCCCACCTGCCGATTCAGAATCTGGTTCAGAGTCTGTCCCTGGCCGCATTTTCCATTGGATCCATGTTTATCTTCTTCCAGTATAAATTTGATTTGAAAATCCTGGGTGTGTTTGCATCCATTCTGGTGTCGATGATTATGCTGGCCGTCTGGGTGCTGCCCGATGCGCCGGTGGAGAAAAACACGGCTTTAACAGGCTTTTGGTTCTATTCTCATATTATTCTGGTCTTTGCAGGGGAGGCGGCCCTGGCAATGGCATGCGGTGCCGGTATCCTGTATCTGCTCCAGGAAAAGGGCATAAAAAGCAAGACACCCGGATTCTTTTTTAAGCGCCTGCCATCCCTGGATTTTCTGGATAATGTAGGATATACCTGCCTGACCATCGGGTTTACCATGCTGACCATTGGACTGGTCACCGGGTTTATTTACGCAAAAGCCATCTGGGGGCGGTTCTGGAGTTGGGATCCCAAAGAGGTCTTTTCCGTCGGTTCCTGGTTGATCTATGCGGTTTTGCTTCATCTAAGACTTTCTTCCGGATGGCGGGGGCGAAAATCAGCTATCATGGCCATTGTCGGTTTTTTTATTCTCGCCTTTACTTTCCTGGGGGTTAATATGCTGTTGGGCGGGCATCATCAGGAGTTTACAAAATAACCCCGGTTTAGGGTGAACTATTCATTATGCCAGAGATTATATTAATCGGAGCCAACCATAAAACAGCCCCGGTGGCGCTTAGGGAAAAGCTGTCGTTTTCAGAAGAGGAAACAGAGGCCGCACTTGAAATCTTTAAAAAGGATACCGGTATTAAAGAAGCCATTGTGTTCTCTACCTGCAACCGGACGGAGATTCTCTATATTCCCGAAACCGGGGATCAGGTGGATCAAGTCATCGCCTTTATTTCAAATTATAAACAGATCGACGTGGCAGAGTTTAAAAGTGCACTCTATGTGCATCGGGGGGAAATGGCCATCCGGCACCTGTTCAATGTCGCGTCAAGCCTGGACTCAATGGTGGTGGGCGAACCCCAGATTTTGGGCCAGATCAAGCAGGCCTATCGAATGGCCGTGGGATGCAACTCGTCCGGTGTTCTGTTAAACCGAATGATGCACAAGGCATTCAGCGTTGCCAAACGGGTGAGGAAAGAGACCGGAATCGGCGATAACGCCGTTTCCATCAGTTATGCTGCCATTGAACTTGCCAATAAAATTTTTTCAGATTTGTCCCGGAAAAGTGTCATGCTCCTGGGAGCCGGGGAAATGGCGGAACTGGCGGTCGAGCATCTGATTTCCAACCGGGTGAAAAGGATTCTTGTGGCCAACCGGACCTTTAAGAATGCAGTGGAACTGGCGCAGAAGTTTAACGGTCAGGCCGTCGCATTTGAAGAACGTGTTGAAGCCCTTAAAGATGTCGATATCATCATCAGTTCCACCGGTGCTGCCGATTATGTCATGACGCGCGACGATGTAAAAAAAATAATGAAAAAGAGGCAACATAACACGTTGTTTTTTATCGATATTGCCGTACCAAGAGATATTGATCCGAAAATTAATGATATTTCCAACGCCTATGTCTATGATATTGACGATTTGAAGAATATTGTCGAGTCCAATCTTGAGCAGCGGGGCAAAGAGACCGTCAAAGCCAAACGTTACATTGACGAAGCCGTGGTCAAATTCGAGCAATGGATGGAAAGCCTTGCCATTGTACCGACTATCAAAGCATTGAACGATAAAATCTCAGCCATTGTGGAGATGGAGTGCAACAAGACCCTTTCCCACCTGAAACACCTCGACCCGAAAGATGTTGAAGCCATTCAACGGATGTCAAAAGCCATTGCCAGCCGTACCATCCATGATCCGATCCTTTTTTTAAGGAATACCGGGGATCACCGGGATGATTCCCTCTATTTGAACGTTACCCAGCAACTGTTTAACATAAAAATACCGGAGAAAAACTGATCTGCAGGTATCCCAATAATTCAAGGCCGGGTTTGATTTTTAATACTTTACTTTTTATTAAATTTTTGTATACTATCTTATTCTGATATTTTTCATTACCATTAAAGATGAAGGGCAAAAACAATGAAAAAAGAAGATTTGGAATTTTTTAAAAATCTTTTAGAGGACAGGCTGAATGAGCTGCTCTCCCATGCTGACAATACCGTGACGGGAATGACCAAGCCCAAAGAGAATTTTGCAGACCCCACTGACAGGGCGTCCCATGAAGCGGAACGAAGCTTTGAGTTGCGGATTCGGGACCGTGAGCATAAATTGATAAAAAAAATTAAAAAAGCCCTGAATCGCATTGATAACGGAACATTTGGAGTCTGCGAAGCCTGTGAAGAGGATATTTCATTAAATCGGTTGAAAGCCAGACCGGTAACCACCCAGTGTATTGAGTGTAAAACCCGTGAAGAGGATATGGAGAAATCCCTTGGTATTTAACCGGTGATAGACGATTCTTTTGATTGACCTTCACGTACATTCCACTGCATCAGACGGGTCCCTTTCCGTTCCGGAGATTTTGGCTCTGGCTCAAAAAAACGGCATCAGGGCCCTTTCCATCACCGATCACGATACCATTGACGGTATCAAAGAATTGGTGCTTCAATCCATTAAAACCGACATCGATTATATCACAGGCGTTGAAATCTCCTGTGAGCCGCCCAAAGGATTTGAAACCCTGGGAAGTATTCACATGCTCGGGTATGGATTCAGTATTTACGATTCAGGATTGAACCACATTCTGGGTAAAGCAAAGACGGCCCGGACCAGCCGCAATCCGAAAATCATTGAAAAACTGAACCGGATCGGATTTGACATCACCATGGAACAGGTGGAGTCCAGGTTTGGCGCCCATCAGACCGGGCGGCCGCATATCGCTGAATTCATGAAAGAAAAGGGCTATGTCTCCTCCTTTTCCGAAGCCTTTGATAAATACCTGGGTAAAAATAAACCCGGTTATGTGGATAAATATAAGGTCTCTTGCCAAAAGGCGATTCAAACCATTCGGGATGCCGGTGGAATAGCGGTTCTGGCGCATCCCGGACTGTTGAATTTTTCACGGACCGGTCAGGATGAAGAATTGCTCGACACATTGATCGGCTGGGGGCTGGAGGGGCTGGAAGTTTTTTATTCAGACCACGATGAAAAACGAACCCGATATTATCATGATATGGCGACAAGAAAAAAAATACTGGAAACCGGGGGCTCCGATTTTCACGGTTCGTTTAATAAAGGGGTCAGCCTCGGGACGGGTAAGGGGAAACTCTATGTTGATTATTCTTTGTATAAAAAAATTGTAAACCGGTTGGATAAGAATAGTAAAGAGATGGATTTACATATACTGGAAAAAAATATCGGCTATTCTTTCAAGGATCGGTCCTTACTTGAAAATGCCCTGTGCCACCGCTCTTATTTAAATGAGAACCCGGATTCATGCCTCACCGACAATGAACGGCTTGAGTTTTTAGGGGATGCCGTGGTCGGGCTCTGTATCGGTCAGGTGCTGATGGAAGCAAGCCCCCTGAAAAAGGAAGGGGAATTGTCAAAACTCCGGTCCGGTCTGGTAAGCGAGCCCGGGCTGGCCGTCATTGCACGGGCAATTGATCTGGGACGATTCATCAAGCTTGGAAAAGGGGAGAGTCTGTCCCGCGGATATGAAAAGAATTCAATCCTCTCCGATACATTTGAAGCCGTGGTAGCGGCCATATACCTGGACTCTGATTTTAACACGGTCTACGATCTGCTGAATGGTCTTTTTAAATCCTCCCTGGAACAATTGCTGTCAAAAGAAAAGGTGGTGGATTACAAAAGTATGCTCCAGGAACATGCTCAGGAATCCGGCACCATTATTCCCCAATACCGGGTTCAAAATGAAACCGGGCCGGACCATGATAAAACATTTGAAGTCTGGGTTGAATTGTTCGACACCCGGGCCAAGGGGCTGGGCCGCACTAAAAAAGCGGCGGAGCAGGATGCCGCTCAAAATGCCCTGATGCTTCTGGGCAAAAAACAATTGTGAACAAATCCCTTGTTATCCCGGTTTTTATCCCCCATTCCGGTTGCCCCCACCAATGTGCATTCTGTAACCAATCAATCATCACATCTCAAGCTTCCGGGGTGCCGGATCAACAGGCCATACACCGGGTGATCGATCAATATCTCAGCTATCAAGGAAACCGGCAACGTGTTGAAATTGCGTTTTTCGGCGGTAATTTTCTGGGGCTTCCTTCAGATATCATTGAGAGTCTGCTTGAGGGTGTTAAGGGGTATCTGAGGAATGGAAAAATCCATGGCATACGGTTCTCCACCCGTCCGGACACCATTACCCGGAGAAAATTAGACCTGATCCGGCCCTATCCGATAACAGTAGTTGAACTGGGGGTCCAATCCATGAACAACCGGGTGTTATCCCGTGTTAAGAGAGGGCATACGGAAAATGATACCCGACATGCGGTCCGGATGCTGAAAGAATACAGGTATTCCGTGGGAGTGCAGGTCATGACAGGACTTCCGGGTGATACCCCGGTCTCTTTAATGGAGAGTACCCGAAAGGTGGCGGCTCTAGAGCCTGAGGTCGCCCGGATTTATCCCCTGCTGGTGCTGAAAGGAAGTCTGCTGGAGCAGTGGTACCGGGCCGGTGAATATACCCCCCCGGACCTGGATGAGAGTATTTCGCTTTGTAAAGAGATGCTCCATATCTTTCATTCACACCAGGTAAGGGTGATCCGGGTGGGGTTACAGACCGGTGAGTCCATGGCGGATAAATCCGCTGTTCTGTCAGGGCCGTGGCATCCGGCATTCGGCCACCTTGTTTTTTCCCGGATGATGCGTGACAAAACCATGGGCGAAATTGATGCGGTTTTATCGGAATACCAAAAAAATTCGGATTCAATTATCCCGCAATCCGTCTCCCTGGTGGTCCACTCCCGGTCCGAATCCCGTTTGAGAGGGGACAGGAACGAGAACATCAGGCACCTGGAAATAAGATATCCCCGTATTGACTTTCGCATTTTAAAAGATGACGCTGTTCCCGTTGACGGGGTTAAGGTTCGGGCCGGTTAACGCGTTTTTAAAAACGGAGCCGTTTATTTCACGGTTTCGATCCTTGTAAATCCCTTGACCAGTTCCCGGGTAAAGAGTTGCAGCAGCCTGGAGTTTAAATTCCAGCAGTGCCAGTATAGTTTTACGATGACTTTCTCATCCGGGACAAGGTCCACGAGCCGATTCCGACTTACAAGGTCGGCGCTTTGCGAATCAGGAACCATGCCATAGGCAATTCCGTTTTTAAGCAGGTGGATAAACATGGCAGATGAGGGCACATAGTGCATGGGCGTGCCGCTGATTTTTTTGTTGAATTTCTGAAAAAACAACTGGGAGTTGAGCATGTCCTTTCGGTTAAAGCAGATACCCGGGGCGGATTTAAGACTCTTTTCATTCAAGCCGTCCGGGAACCATTTTTCTATAAACTGTGGTGAAGCGTACATGCCGTAGGATACATTCCCGATTTTTTCAATCCGGCATCCCTGGATGGCTGTCTGCCTCGTGCTGATACATGCCAGGACCTTGCCGTCCCTCAGCAGTCGATGGGTTTGATCCTGATCATCCACAAACAGATCCAGCACTATTTTTTCCCGGTCCAGCACCGGCTGGATTGCATCAAAAAACCAGGTATCCAGGGAGTCGGCGTTGACACCGATGGGGATTGAAATAAAAGCATCTCCGGCTTCCGGTGAAAGAGAACGTTTAAAATCATCTTCTATGTGTTTGATCTGATGATAGAGTTTGAGAACCTTTTTTCCGGAATCGGTGGGAACCGGCGGTGTGGTGCGCAGCAAGAGGATTTGGCCGAATTGCTCTTCCAGCAGTTTCACCCGCTGTGATATGGCGGACTGGCTGATATGCATCTTTAGTGATGCTTTTTCAAACCCTTCTTCCTGCACCACCATGGCAAACGCCCGGATCAGTTTATAGTCAAACATCTCTATCCTGCCGGTAAAGTGAATTTAAATTTATAAGTAAAATTAATGAATCATGAAAATCTTTAATTTTACTTTTTAAACCCCTTACTATAAGATCCCTCCAAAATCAAGGAGGTTCAGATCGGTAACCTAATGCTGATCGGGAGTATCAGCGGGCAGTTTTCAGGTGAAAAAAAGGTGTTGTTTGTTATTGGCGCCTGTTCTGCCTCCATTGTATGGTTTTTTTCTTTGAGCCTGGCCGGATCATTGATGCGGCCGATGTTTGAAAAACCGGTGGTCTGGAAAATCTTGGACGGGTGTATCGGTGTCATCATGTGGGGGATCGCCTTCTCGATCTGGCCGGATGCCGCTGTTTCATAGTGTGTTAAAAAGTAGCGGGCTGTTATTTGGAAGCACACGGCACAGCTATGGCTGAACGCATTCATCAAAGATGCGGTTTGTTGTTTAGAAGGCTTAACCCGTTGTAATAAAATTCGTTTCTTTTACTTTTTGGAGTCCTTCCATTAAGAGCCATACCTGTTTGCACTTGACGTTAATAGGTATTGTTCTCCTTGTTGTCCTGTGATATGTAACCTTTACTCAGTAAAACCTTGTTCCAGGTAGAGAACGGCGGATACCGGGGCTATAGAGCGAAAAGACCTTTTCATAACGTTCTTTTTGCCTGTCCGCTGCGGGAAGAATCTGCGTATTTAAACCTGGAACCGATGAATGTTGGATAATGATTTTTTTCAGGTACCATTAAAAAAAGGAGTAAAAAATGAAAAAGTTAGCACTCTTATTGGCTGTCATCGTCGCCTTGTTTACCGTTCAGATCGGCAGTGTTTCTGCCGGCCAGCTTGATGAAATTCAAAAACGTGGTACCTTGCGTGTCGGCCTGGAACCCGGATACATGCCGTTTGAGCTAACCAGTAAAAAGGGAGAAATCATCGGATTCGATGTGGATATGGCCAAGCGAATGGCAAAGGCAATGGGTGTCAAACTTGAACTGGTGTCCACGGCCTGGGACGGGATTATTCCGGCTCTGCTCACCGATAAATTCGATATTATTATGTCGGGTATGACCCTGACCCAGGAAAGAAATTTAAGCATCAACTTTGCAAAACCCTATGTCACTATCGGGCAGACCATGCTTGTCAACAAAAAACATGAAGGAAAAGTGAGCTCATATAAAGACCTTAACAGTCCTGAATTTACGGTAGGTTCCAAACTGGGGACAACCGGTGAACAGGCTACGAAAAGAATGATCGGCAATGCGAAATATATCTCCTATGAAACCGAGCAGGAAGGTGTTTTGGAATTGGTAAACGGTAAAATCGATGCCTTTATTTATGACCTGCCTTTCAACGTTGTTGCTTACGGGCAGAAAGGCGCCGGAAAAATCTTTCATGTCGACACGCCCTTTACGTCTGAACCGATTGCATGGGCCGTACGAAAAGGGGATTATGACTTTATCAACTGGCTGAATAATTTTCTTCACCAGGTTAAAATTGACGGCACCTATGACAAAATTTATAAAAAATGGTTTCAGGATGATGCGTGGATGAAAGAAATTCAATAAGAAGGGGTGGGTAAGAATCCGTGAAAATACCACAACACAGTATCATCTGGAAACTTCTTCTGGCAGTCATCCTGTTGGGGACGGCTGCCGCCACCTGGGGAGCCGTGGCAAAAATCGACTATGTCTGGCGATGGCAACGGGTTCCCCAGTACTTTGTCTACCAGTCTGAAGAGGTTGAAAAGATTGCATTTGACGGACAGGTGGAAACACTGACGCCCAAAGGTGAGTTAACAAAAGTCCTGACGATTTCAGCCACCGGAGAAGAGCAGGTGCTTGAGGTGGAAACCCATACTCTGAATGTCTCTCTCGGTGAAGATCTTTTTGAAGGAGATATCATCGGTTCCACCTTTGAATGGCGGCCGGGCCCGCTTTTGACCGGCTTGTGGACCACTATCTGGATTTCGGCAACCGCCAGTGTGTTTGCGCTTATTATCGGGCTGTTCACCGGTCTTGCAAGGGTGTCGAATAACTATACCCTCAACGGTCTTGCCGCAGTATACATTGAATGTATCCGGGGGACGCCGCTGCTGGTCCAGATATTTATCGCCTATTTCTTTCTGGGCACGGTATTTGATTTGAGCCGGAATGTATGTGGAATCGGGGCTTTGGCTCTTTTTGCAGGGGCATATACGGCTGAGATTGTAAGAGCCGGTATTCAGGCGATTCCAAAAGGCCAGATGGAGGCGGCCCGGTCCCTTGGACTGTCACTGCCCCAAGCCATGATTGATATCATTTTGCCCCAGGCGTTTAAAAAGATATTGCCGCCGCTTTCCGGTCAGTATATCTCTTTGATAAAGGATTCGTCCCTCGTATCTGTTATTGCCATTACCGATCTGACAAAATCCGGCAGGGAGATCATTACATCGACCTTTGCCACCTTTGAAGTATGGCTTGTCGTTGCAGCGATGTATCTTGTCATTACTTCTGTGCTCTCACAGTTGGTGTACCATTTGGAACGGAGGCTTGCAATCAGTGATTAAGGCAGAAAACGTAACCAAGATTTTCAAGGGCAGGGGCGAGGTGGTTCGGGCGGTGGACGGTGTCTCCGTCAGTGTTGAAAAAGGAGAGGTCGTGGTTGTCATCGGGCCGTCCGGATCCGGAAAATCAACCTTTATCCGGTGTTTGAATAAACTGGAGCAATATGATGAGGGTCACGTGATCATTGACGGCATTGATCTGTCTGATTCAAAAACCAACCTGAATAGAGTCAGGGCCGAGGTCGGCATGGTTTTTCAGCATTTCAACCTCTTTCCCCATAAAACCGTTCTGGAGAATTTGACCCTGGCTCAACAACGGGTTCGAAAGCGTAAAAAAGAGGACGCCGTTAAAAATGCCCGGGCATTGCTTGTAAAGGTCGGCATTGCCGATAAAGAGAGTGAGTACCCCTCCCGGTTATCCGGTGGACAGCAGCAACGGGTGGCCATTGCAAGGGCGCTGGCCATGGATCCTAAAGTCATGCTTTTTGATGAACCGACATCGGCCCTGGATCCGGAAATGGTGGGTGAGGTTCTGGATGTAATGAAACAACTGGCCCGTGAAGGGATGACCATGATTGTCGTCACCCATGAGATGGGGTTTGCCCGGGAAGTGGCGGACCGGGTTATTTTTATGGATGAAGGAAAGGTCGTTGAAACGGGAACACCCGAACATTTTTTCACCAATCCCCGGGAAGAACGGGCCCGGTTATTTCTCAAACAGGTGTTGTAAAACCGGGTCTGACAGGGAGAGTAGGCAAAACAGAAATGGTCCCGCCTGTTCGGGACCATTATTTATCCCAACGTTGCATAAAAACCGGCACCTTCACGCTTTTTGCAATGATGGGGGGTATTGGTTTCTCCTGTGTAAAACAACCCTGATGCCGTGCCGGGAATTAGATATAAAAAGATCGGATAAGAATTTCTAAGGGGCCGGACAGGTCAGCATATTGTTTCGTACGACATCGTAGAGGTCTTCAAATCTCAGAACCCCGGTGATTTCTTCGTTATTTTTTATAATCAGGGGTTGATGAACACCCATGACATAGACGTGAAGGGCTTTTTCAAGAGACTCATCCTCCTGTAAAAATTCGGTTTCGTCCGGGGTGTGCATAATGTCGTCGATCTTTATATGGCTTCCTCTTTCGCACAGGTCTTTGATGGGTTCTCTCCACAAATCATATTCTCTCATCATGTCAAGGACATATTGCTTGGTTAGAATTCCATCCTGATAATTCTTGCACAACCTTTTGTATCCCGGTTCCAATGCCCTGAAAATGTCGAGCATCGTGACTTTACCCAGAAAATCACCTGCCGGATCCACAACAATCACATCCCGGTGCAAATGGCGGGTCGTGGTTTGCTGATTCGTCTCTAAAATCTGGAAAACATCGTAAAGCGTCTGATCCGCTTTTACGGTGACATAGTCCTCAATCGGCGTCATTACCTCTTTTATTTTAATGTTTTTCATATCTCCTCCCTCAAATACTCTTTAATTCTAAGTATGAGTCGATCTTTGGAGTATTGAACTGTTGCGGCGTTCAATAAATATAAAACATAAAGCCGATCGGCAGGATTGTCAAAGTTCGGTATACTATTCCAGGCCCATTTTAAATAGATTTTCAGATTCCTCCGCCACATCCGGTTCAGGTGTGCGTTCGGAAGGAACGGTTCCCTCTTTAAAACATTCAAAAATCGTTTTTTCGCTGCTTTCACTGGGCAGCAGGCCGGTTTTGGCATCGATTTTGGCAAACACGATGCCTTCGGGTACGTTAAACGTACGGGCCGGTTTTCCTTTTAATGCATTCTGCATGTAATCAAGCCAGATCGGGCTGGCGGCACGGGACCCGAACTCCCCTTTTCCCAGCGGGGCTTCCTGATCCAGGCCCACCCAGACCCCTGTGGTGTACCTGGGGGTATATCCCAGATACCAGGCATCAAACAGGTTGTTCGTGGTCCCTGTTTTCCCGGCAGCCGGTCGCTTCAAGGCCCGAATACGCCATCCGGTTCCGGATTTGACAACACTTTCCATAATATTGGTCATGATATAGGCGGTGCTCATGTCAATGACCTTTTTCCGGATGAGTTTGGAATTTTCCAGCAGTTTTCCGTCACGATCGTAGATTTTGGTTATAAAGACGGGTTCAATCAGGTAGCCCAGGTTGGAAAAGACCGAGTATGCATTCACTATTTCAAGCAGGGAAAGGCCGCTGGAACCCAGAGCAATGGACAGATCCCGGCTGATGTTCGACGTGATGCCAAGTCTGCGTGAATAATCAATCACGTAGTCAATACCGATATCCTGCAGGATTTTAATGGTTACGATATTTCGGGATTTAACCATGGCTTCCCTGAACAGGGTCGGTCCGAAAAACTTTTCTTTGTTATTTTGGGGTTTCCATACAAAGTCGCGGTCCGGGTCCTCGTAAACAACAGGTGAGTCGATGATCATGCTGGCTGCTGTATATCCTTTATCCAGGGCTGCTGCATAAATAATCGGTTTGAATGCCGATCCCGGCTGGCGCCTGGACTGGTAAGCCCGGTTAAACTGGCTGTTTCGAAAGCCCCGTCCGCCGATCATGGCCTTTACATGACCGGTTTCCGCTTCAATGCTCAGCAAGGCGGATTGGGCAACCGGTTCCTGCTCAAGGCTGAACTCCAGAATATCGTCTTCCACCGGGTCATTCAGCAGTTTGACCCGGATGACATCTCCGGGTCTGAACACCTGTGAGGGGCGTTTCACCTTGGCTTCATAATAGGCAACGTCGATATCGGGTTTTCTGGCCCATGTCATGGTTTCCAGCTTGATGATACCTTGGAAATCCCCCACCCGGACAAGGGTGGTGTTTTCGTCATCATTAACGGTCCGGACCACCCCTTCATAAATGGTTCCTTTTTCAAGCAGGTTTTTTCCGATCTTTTCCGAAACCCGGTCGGTGAATTCTTCGACCTGGACGGCCGGCAGATTTTTTAACGGTCCCCGGTATCCCGTTCGCCTGTCCAATTCGATCAGACCCTTGTTGACCGCTTCCCTGCCTATCTTCTGAAGTTCGATATTCACGGCGGTGTGAATTTGAAGGCCCTGCCTGTTTAAGGCGTCCTTCCCATATTTTTTTTCCACATACCGCCGGACATGCTCGGTATAGTAGGGAACCCGCTCGATAAACCAGTTTTTCCTGGGCTTAATGTCCAGCTTAATGTCAATGGCTTCGGTGGCTTGAAGATTGGTAATCATGCCGTCCTCTTTCATCCGGTTCAACACATAGACCTGGCGTTGCTTGGCCCGGTCCGGAAACCGAAACGGTGAATACCGGCTGGGAGCCTGGGGAAGTCCGGCCAGCATGGAGCATTCGGCCAGATTCAGATCCTTTGCATGCTTCCCGAAATAGTTCTCAGAGGCCGCCTCAACACCGTAGGCGCCATGGCCGAGATAGATCTGGTTCAGGTAAAGAAAGAGGATTTCATCTTTGGTGAATTTTTTTTCAATACGATAGGCAAGAATAGCCTCTTTAATCTTTCGTTTGTAGGTTCGTTCCGGTGTGAGCAAAAAGGATTTTGTGACCTGCTGGGTAATTGTTGATCCGCCCTGGACAATGGTGCCGGCTTTAAAGTTTTTCAAAGAAGCTCGAAAAATCGAGATAATGTCAATACCGGGATGATCTTTGAACCGTGAATCTTCTGCCGCAACAAATGCATTTTTCAGATTTTCAGGCATCTCGTCAAGCGGAATGACGATCCGTCTTTCTTCTGCAAATTCCCCGATTTTTCTGCCGTCATCGGAAAAGACATTGGTTACGGTGGGCGGGCGGTAATCTTTCAGCGTATTTATTTTAGGCAGATCCTTGCTCAGTACATAGTAGACACCGCCGGTTGCTGCAAAACCCAGCAGGCCGATGACCAGAATTATGATTGAAAACCATTTAATTATGGAGAGAAATATATTTGTTTCTTTTTTTTTGCGCCGTTGTTTCAGTACGTCCGACTTACTCTTACGTTTTGCCATAACACCCTGTAATTCAATTCAAATGAAATTCTTTTGTATCGTGTAATTACCAGATTAACCGGAAATTGGCAACATAAATGGCGGGGTCTTCCACCCCTGGCCGAATTTAACGATTGCATTTGCTTTGCAATTTTTTTTGTCGTTTTGATATAATCCTCTTATTTTAAAATGGCTTATGTTTTCATCTTTGATGGAAATCGAATTAAAAATTGACATTGTTTGAAATATTAGGTATTTAATAAAGTTTTCAGTGTTCAATTTGATGGGAGTTATGACGAGGAATGGTAAAACTTGATTTTGAAAAAACCGGTGGGTTGATTCCGGCCATTGCCCAGGATTATCAGACCGGGGAAGTGCTGATGCTGGCATATATGAATGAGCAATCTTTTGAGGAGACGCTTAAAAGCGGAAAGGCAACCTATTATAGCCGGTCAAAACAGTCGTTGTGGAAAAAAGGTGAGACATCCGGTCATATGCAGGATGTAAAAGAGATCCGTGTGGACTGCGACCGGGATACGATCTTATTGAAAGTCGATCAAATCGGGGGAGCGGCCTGTCATAAAGGGTATAAGAGCTGTTTTTTTTCATGCATCACCAATGATGAAATCATGGTTACGGACCCGATCGTTTTTGATCCAAAAGAGGTATACAAATAATGGAAAAACTATTAAAACTGGGCATCCCAAAGGGGAGCCTTCAAAATGCAACCATCAACCTGTTTAAAAATTCGGGCTGGAAGATCAACGTAAACGGCAGAAGCTATTTCCCGGATATTGATGATGATACCATAGAATGTGCACTCTGTCGGGCCCAGGAGATGTCCATCAATGTTCAATCCGGTATTATTGATGCCGGGTTGACCGGTCTGGACTGGGTGGCGGAACATGAATCCGATGTCCATGTGGTCTGTGATCTGGTCTATTCAAAAGTCAGCGCCCGTCCGGCCAGGTGGATAATTGCCGTGGCCAGTGATTCCCCCATTGAAACCCTTGAAGATCTTGAAGGTAAGACCATCTCAACCGAGCTTGTCAAATTCACCAAACGCTTTTTTAAAGAACGGAATATCAATGTGAACGTGAAGTTCTCCTGGGGAGCAACCGAAGCAAAAATCGTTTCAGGTCTGGCTGATGCCATTGTTGAAATAACCGAAACCGAAAGTACCATCCGGGCCCATAATCTCAAGGTGATCCACGAAGTGATGGAGACCAATACCCAGCTGATCGCCAATAAAGAGGCCTGGAAGGACAGCAGAAAGAGAGAAAAAATCGAGCAGATTGCCATGCTGCTTCAGGCCGCACTGGTGGCGGACAAACTGGTGGGAATAAAGATGAATGTTCCCAAGGAGCGGATCAAAGAGATCGTGGCAAAACTGCCCAGCCTGAACGGCCCCACCGTGGCCCATCTCTATGAATCCGACTGGTTTGCGGTGGAGGCGGTGGTGGAGACGCACCTGGTCAGGGATCTGATTCCGGAACTGCTTAAGATCGGTGCCGAGGGGATAATCGAATATTCATTGAACAAGGTATTGTAATATGGAACCGGCAGATCGGTGCAAGCATATCACCCCTTTCATTGTTATGGAGATTCTGGAAAAGATTCACCAGATGGAAGAAAAGGGGATTGACGTCATTCACATGGAAATCGGTGAGCCTGATTTTAATGTGCCCGAGTGTGTCAACCAGGTGAGTATGGAAGCCTTTTCCCGGAATGAAACCCACTATACCCATTCTCTGGGCGATATACGGCTTCGAAAGGCGATCAGCGATTACCACAAACAGACCTATGGCACCTGCATTGATCCGGAGCATATTCTGGTTACTTCCGGGACATCGCCTGCCATGCTGCTTCTCTTTTCGGCATTGATCAATCCCGGGGATGAGGTGATCATATCTGATCCGCATTATGCCTGCTATGAAAATTTCATTAACTATGTGCTCGGGGTGCCGGTGACGGTTCCGGTGTATGAAGAAGACGGCTTTGTCTATACGCCGGAAGCCATCCGGGAAAAAATTACGCCGAAAACCCGGGCGATTTTTCTCAATTCACCGGCCAACCCCACCGGAAACGTGATTCCCTGTGAACGGATGAAACAGATTGTTGAAATTGCCCGAACCAACGATATTTATATTATTTCCGATGAAATTTACCATGGCCTTGTCTACGAAGGAAAAGAACACTCTATTTTTGAGTTTACCTCCAAGGCATTTGTGCTGAACGGATTTTCAAAGCTGTTTGCCATGACTGGCCTGCGCCTGGGATATCTGATTTCTCCGCCTGAATTTATAAGGGCATTACAGGTGTTACAGCAAAACTTTTTTATCTGCGCCAACTCCATCGCCCAACTGGCCGGTGTCGCCGCTTTAACCGACTCTGAAACGGAAACACGGGCCATGAAAGAACGATACAACCGGCGCAGGATCTATATGATCGACAGGCTGAAACAGATGGGGTTTGATATTAAGGTCGAACCCACGGGTGCCTTTTATGTCTTTGTCAATGCAAAGCATATTTCATCCGACTCCTATGCATTGGCACTGGATATTCTTGAAAAGGCCCATATCGGGGTCACGCCGGGTATTGATTTCGGGGCAAACGGAGAAGGATTTATCCGGTTTTCCTATGCCAATTCCATGGACAACCTGAGGATCGGTCTGGACCGGATGGAAGGTTACTTGGCCAGTTTAAAATGAAGATTAAACGTGTGGAATTCATTAAAAGTGCGGTTAAAGAAAATCAATATCCCGAGTATGATTTCCCTGAAATCGCCTTTGCCGGCCGGTCCAATGTGGGGAAGTCCTCATTGATCAATACCCTGATTCAACGAAAAGACCTTGTGAAAACCAGTTCAAAGCCCGGTTGCACCCAGTTGATCAATTTTTTTCTGGTCAATGAGAATCTCTCCTTTGTTGATCTGCCCGGATACGGCTATGCCAAGGTATCCAAAAAGATCCGCTCTCAATGGCAGCCGATGATAGAACGGTATTTGGGCTCCCGCAGCAACCTGTTGGGTCTGATTCTTCTCATTGATATTCGCCGGGATCCGGAAAAAGAAGAATTTGAGATGATGAACTGGCTTGAAAATCACGGCCTGCCGTTTCTGGTGGTGTTGACCAAAGCGGACAAACTATCAAAAACCAAACAGCAGAAGCGGTTGAATTCAATCTGTCCCCAATTGAATCGGGATAAAAACGGGGTGATTTGTTTCTCATCCAAAACAAAAAAGGGGCGTGAAACGGTTCTCGGTGAAATAGAGAATCTGATCGAGTGGGGTAGCGAATGAAAAAAGAATCAAAAAGGATGAAAGGCAGAGACAGTATGAGATCCGGATTTGTCGGCATCATCGGTGCACCCAATGCCGGGAAATCAACCCTGCTCAATCAGATCCTGGGTCAGAAAATTTCCATTACATCAAAAAAACCCCAAACCACCCGTGACCGGATTCTGGGAATCGTCAACCAGCCCCAATCCCAGATGATATTCATTGATACTCCCGGTATTCACAAAAGCACCTCCCTTTTAAACCGCAGAATTGTAGACGCCGCCTTGCAGGCATTGGAAGATGCGGATCTCATTCTTTTTATGGTGGATGTTGCGTCCAGAAATCATTCTGCTGAAAAGTTGATTGTTTCCCAGTTAAAGAAAAGAGACAAACCTGTGGTGCTGGCTTTAAATAAAATAGACCTGGTCAAAAAATCCGATGTTTATTCGCTGGTAACTTCGTTTTCAGATCTGCATGATTTTAAGTCCGTGGTTCCGATTTCCGCCCAAAAAAATATCCAGGTGGAAACCCTGCTTGAAGAAGTTGAAAAAGTGCTGCCCAAGGGTCCCATGCTCTATCCGGAAGAGACATTCACCGATGTCTCGGAAACCTTCATGGTCAAGGAGATTATCCGGGAAAAGGTGTTCCGGCTTACCGGTATGGAAATCCCGTATTCCTCTGCTGTAACCGTGGATTCCTTTGACGTTGAAAACCGCCTGGTTGTTATTCATGCCAGTATCCATGTGGTGCGCGACTCGCAAAAGGGCATCATTATCGGTAAAAAGGGGGGGATGCTGACCCGGATCGGTGCCAAAGCAAGAAAAGATATTGAAGAGATGATGGGGAAAAAAGTATTGCTCAAATTGTTTGTCAAGGTCTCTAAAAACTGGAGCAACAATAAAAGATTGTTAAACGAATTCGGATATTAATACCATGAATTCACCCTCATCATGCCCGTTGCCGTTTATCGATGATGCTGTTCTGAAAAAGGAACGGAACAAGGCAAGGCAGATCAGGAACAGCCAGTGGTGGAAACGAAAACGGTCCGCAGGGATCTGCCACTATTGCCGCCGGAGCTTCAATCCCAAGGAACTGACTATGGACCATGTCATCCCGGTCTCAAGAGGCGGTAAATCTGAAAAATTTAATCTGGTTCCCTGTTGCAAAGAATGCAACACTCAAAAAAAAGAGCTTCTTCCGGCTGAGTGGGATGCATATATGTCATCCTTGAAATGACGGGATTGCCCGTCATTTAGATAGATAGACATTAAGATTACGCTGATGGATCCGGGGAAAACAAAAAAAGCCGCAGAAAGAGAGTCGTCTTTATGCGGCCTCGGATGCTGAGAAACAATCTTGGAAGTGTTGTCTATTTTTTACTGCACAGGCGGTGGATGGTCTGTGCATGCCATTCTCCCCGGCCTGAAAAAGTGGGCTGTCCCAGTTCGATCAGGTGGCTGGCGACCTGATCGTAGGTTGCTCCGTCTTTGCGCATGGTCTGGATAATTTCCATAATGGCATCTCTGCCGAGCAGTTTTGAGTCCGATGCAGGGGCGGCTTGCGTTTTGGAAGGGACGATTTTTTTTCGTCTCCGGATCACAGGTTTAGCCGCTTTGACCGGTTCGGGCGCTTCGACCGCCGGTTCAGTTACAGGCTCTGGTTCATGCATTTCTTCAGGTTGAGGGTCGGCCGTCGTAACATAGTGGTTTTCAAACTTTGGCGTGTTTTTTTGCCTGGGTTGAATTTGATCCGATTCAATGTTCAGGTGGTTCACGATTCTTTCTATGGCAAATGCCTGCCGTTCAAGTATATCGGCCGTTCTTTCCTGAACCGTTACAAGGTAATCCTGGTTTTTGGCAAGGGATTCAATATGGCGGCTTAAGCTTTCAATGGCTTCGGCGAGCATGGAGATGACAGGGTTGTCATCGATAGCCGGTAATTGATTTCCCTGTTGATGAACCGCCGGAGGTCTCTTCATCTGCTGACTGCGGGTATTTTGATATCCACCGCCCCCATAAGAATTGAATCGGGAGGGACTGCTGTAATGATAGGAATTATCAAAATTTTTTCGTGTTTTAGGTGTCCGGGGCTTTTCCGCCTGACCATTACGAAGGCTTTGTAAAAAGTCGTTCATTTAGTTCGTTTCCTCCTAAGGGAATAATAAATCCGAATATAAAATGGATTTTCAGGGTTGACAACAAAGTCAGACAATCTTTAATTTCGCTGAATTCATTACGATATTGTAATAAATCAATAAATTGTATATATGGTTTGATATTTATGCGGGTTTTTTTATGAGTTGTCAAGCTTTTTTTACGAATTGTATACGATATTCCATTTATTTGTAATTCTTCAATTTTTATTCAATTGAAACCGGATTTCCTTTATGATACGATTAAAATTTTATGGTTTAGAAAAAATTGAGGGAATGTAACATGGTTGAAAACAAGAATTATAAAACCAATTATAAAATTGAAGACCCGAGCAGCGTAAAAACAGATCTTCTGGAACCGATCCCCTATGCATATCGATCCAAACGGAGCATTGACATCACCATCAATCAGCCGGAGTATACATCTGTCTGTCCCATGACCGGCCTGCCTGACAACGGGTGCATTACGATTCGCTATCGGCCGGATCAGACCCTTGTTGAACTGAAATCCTTAAAGTATTACCTGTTGCAGTACAGAAATGTCGGCATGTTCTATGAACACGTGGTCAACCGTATTCTGGACGACCTGGTGGCGGTGCTCAAACCGTTGAGAATGGAAGTGACCGGTGAGTTCACGCCAAGGGGCGGGATCACCTCTTTAGCCACCGCTGTTTACGAAAAAGAATAAAAATCGGCAAATCGCCTAAGATCAAGGCATAAATGCGATCCTGATTCTAAATAACAAATTCTTACTTCAATGAACGGGCTTAACCATGCTTATGTCCTGTACTGATTATTCATGAAATCTGACTTCACCCCTGAAACCGGTGGCCCTGAAATCCCTGATCAATGTCAGGGCTTGATTTTGGGTATGAATCTGTGTCAGATTCTTTCTAAACACCGATGCATTGGGCAGGCCTTTGACGAACCAGGAAAGCCTGCCCCGCAGCATCCTGCAGGCAGGTTGTTCGCCGAAATAATCCACGTATAACCGAACCAGTCTTTCCATGGCCGTGAAAATATCATCATTGGAAGGAGATTGATAGGTACCGGTTTCAAGATATTGATCAATCTGTTTAAGAATGAACGGATTGGCCATTGCCGCACGTCCGACCATAACAGCATCACAGCCGGTTTGATCCATCATTGTGACAGCATCTTCCGGACAAAGAATATCCCCGTTACCAATCACCGGTATGGAGGCGCGGGATTTGAGCTGCCTGATGTGATCCCAGTTGGAATGGCCCCTGAAGGCCTGGCCGGCAGTTCGGGGGTGCAGGGCAATGGCATCCACACCGCAATCCTGGGCAATCTCTGCGATTTTAAATGCCTGATCACCCGACGTGTCCCATCCGGAACGGATCTTAATGGTGAAAGGCAGATGGGTGGCCTGGCGAACGGCTGTCAGGATCCTCCGCGTCAGTGCCGGTTCTTTCATTAAGGCAACGCCGGCGCCCTGTTTGACCACCTTTTTAACACTGCACCCGAAATTGATATCGATCAGGTCGGCAACATTTAAATCTTCCACCGCCCGGGCCCCTTTTGCCAGAGAGATCGGATCCGACCCGAACAATTGGATGGATAGGGGCTTTTCACTCTCCGTGCTTTCCATCAACGTCATTGTTTTTTCAGAATTGTAAAAGATGCCTTTGGCACTGACCATTTCAGAACAGACCACGCTGCATCCGTATTCTTTAACAAGACTTCTGAACGGCAGGTTGGTGATACCGGCCAAAGGCGCCAGAAAGGTTTTTCCTTTGATTTTCAGATCTCTTATCTGCATTGGTTTTTATCTGCTTTCACGCTTTTGTCTATTTCCGGGTTGGCGTAACAGAACAGGCAATTGTGATGACATGGGTGTTGGTCATAAGAGCCGATATCAACGGATCGGGTACATTGGCAACCCATTTTGGAGCGCTGGCCGTAATCTCTTTGTGTCACGGGATTTCCGTTATAGATGGACTTCAGGTAATTTCCGTCAATGCAGGCATTCTGGGAAACACCGGAATCCGGTCCCAACCGGGAGAAAATCTCTTTTTCACAGCACAGGGATAGTGTCATATTGTTTGCTGCAAGTCTCTGTTCCATTTTTTTTATAATGGTTACCCTTTTTGATGTATCCGGTTGGATAAATACCGTTTTTATATCGTCCCGGCGGTTTAGAAAAGCAATGCGCCTGTTGATTTTTGCATAGGTATCAAGAAAACTGGTCACACATTTTTTAATGGACCGGCTGCCGGCAACATCTGCAATGGTACTAAAATCAGAAAAATTATCCTCTGTTCCTCTTTGAGGTGCGGTTTTATAAAAACAGATAGGATCAAACCGCCATACAACAGCCCGGGGATCAAAGCGGTCTGTCAGTTGCCTCATTTGCTCCAGGCGTCGGGCCAAGGCGGGAACTGCGGGTTCAAGAACGGGCGATTCCGAATTGACGGTAAAATTAAAAAAGAGGTGAAACCCTTTTTTGATAAGGGTTTCGCCTGCTCTGGACCTGAGGAAGGGCCCAAAGTCTTTGGACCAGAATACAAGGGTATGAAAAAGATCCGGATGAACCGTTACCCATCTGGTTTGCCGGGTATACGGGTTGGTTACAGGGAATTGTTCTTTGTCAATATGATCCATGAACCAGTCCAGATAAAAGGCGGGAATATCCGTCCTCCTGGAGGCGGATAAAACATGGGCGGTCTCTTTCATCTGTTTTGCAGATGGCCGTTAAGGTTGTGGATCTTTATTTTTAAGATCGGCAAATGAAATAATATTGGCCTGGTCTTTTTTATTCTTTGGCATATCCTCCGGTTTTTGATTTTTGTCCGATTCCGGCGTCTCTTCCCGGGAGAGGCCCGATTTGTCTGATTTGCCGGAAAGATTCTTGTTTATTGACAGGGAAGGATCCTCTACCGGGCACTCTACTTTTTTCAGTTTCATCTGCTTGCCGTTCATAAAGAATTCCTCGCCGTTGATATACGCCTCTTTTAGTATCCAGGTCACCACCTGGAGCGGTACCTGGAGCATCAACAATTTAATATGGTACCAGTCTTTTTTTGTATCCGGTAATATGTTTTCGATTCTGGCAAATGAAACCGGTGCGTCTTCAAGGTAAATCAAAACAATGTCATTAACTGTGGCCATGGGTCCCCTTATTGTCTGTTTTTTCTTGTCAAGTGGCCTTTCATATACCATAATCCGGGTATTACGAAAAGCATGGAATCACAACCATAACTTAACACTTTTGGGATTGTTTATGCCAAAGGCATTTTCAGAACCGATCCGGGATGCCGGGCGGTTTGACCGCAAATGGAAAGTCTTTTTTCTGGTTGCCGTATCCATTTTCATGTCTACGCTGGATTCGAGTATTGTCAATGTTGCCCTGCCTTATATGATGCAGGATCTGTCCAGTGATGTGAAGACCATCCAATGGGTGGTGCTGATTTACCTGACCACGGTCTCTTCCCTGCTCTTAACCTGTGGCAGGCTTTCAGACATCAAAGGCCGCAAACATATTTACATCGGGGGCTTTCTTGTATTTGTTGCCGGATCTCTTCTCTGCGGCCTGGCCGAATCTTCCCGGTTTTTAATTGTTTCAAGGGCGATCCAGGGAGGGGGCGCCGCCATGCTCATGGCCTGCTCCCCGGCTTTGATTGTCGATGCCTTCCCGGCAGAGGAACGGGGAAAAGCCATTGGAATGGTTGGTGCCGTTGTTGCTGCCGGTTTGACGACAGGTCCTGTGGTTGGCGGGATTCTTCTGGAATTTTTTTCATGGCGGTATATCTTTTATATCAATATTCCCATTGGTGTGGTTGCATCTTTTGTTGCCCTTACTGTTTTGGATAACCCGCCGGCCCGGCACAACACGGACGGACAGGTTATCAAAAGCGAACCCATGGACACTCTCGGCGGTCTGCTGATGGCCGTTGGTTTATCTTCCGTGATTCTGTTTTTAACCCAGGTACCGGACCAGGGTCTGTTTTCACCGTTTTCACTGGGGACGGCAGGGTTGGGTGCCGTGGCCATGATCCTGTTTGTCTTTATTGAAACCCGTCTGGAATATCCGCTGTTTGATTTTAACCTGCTGAAAATCAGGCGGTTTGTGTTTCCCATGATCGGATCGGTTATTCTGTTTGCGACCCTGTTTATTGTTATCTTTCTGATGCCATTTTTTTTAACATACCCCTGTGGGTTTTCTGCGTTTAGAACCGGTTTTATCATGATGGTTCCGTTTCTATGTCTTTTAGTCATCAGTCCGGTATCCGGTTTGATTCATGACCGTTACGGCAGCCGTACCATCTGTATGGCGGGGATGGGTTTAGTCGCCGTTTCGCTCATTTTGTTGACCGGGTTAAACCCATCCATGACAACGGGAAGCATGCTCTGGCGGATGACGCTGGCCGGCCTTGGCACGGCATTGTACATCTCACCCAACAGCACCCTGATTATGAGCAGTGTTCCGGTGGCAAGAAGAGGCATTGCAGCGGGTGCGCTTGCCACGGCCCGGAATATGGGGATGGTTTTGGGCGTTGCCCTGGCAGGCCTTGTTTTTACCCATTCTTTTTCCACGCAGACCCAGGGCATGTCCCTTGACAATTATACCCCTGCTTTGGAGCCCTTTTTCATGGTCAGTTTTAAGCGTGCAATGGCCACCGGTACCGTCCTTTCCGTATTGGGCCTGGCTGTGACATATGCCCGGGGAAAAGAGACTCAAAAAGAGATAAAAAATCATTTTGGAGGCGTTCAGACATGACAAAACAGATTCAACAGAATTATTCGGCCCTGGATCAACCCGAGGTACTCAGATGCCTGTTCCACCCAAGGCCTGAAAGCGGGTACCGCCGGTCCGGCACCGGCAGGGAAGATCTGATGATACCGGTGGGCGAAGGCGTCGCCATTGCCGCATCCTGCCATCATGTGAATAAAGAGAATCCCGTGGTTCTTTTTTTTCATGGAAATGGTGAAATCGTTTCGGATTATGATGATCTGGGCCGGTTTTATACGGATCTTGGAATCAATCTTTTCGTGGTGGATTACAGGGGCTACGGCAGTTCAACCGGCTCTCCGACAGTGACTTCCATGATGACCGACTGCCATCTGGTTCTCGACTATCTGCTGGCATATCGGACAGAGAACCGGATGACAGGGCCGGTCTGCCTGATGGGCCGGTCTCTGGGAAGCGCGTCCGCCATTGAACTGGCTGCCGCACGGTCACAGGATGTCTCATGCCTGATCATCGAATCGGGATTTGCATTTTCCGGGCCGCTGTTGAGGGTTCTGGGCATCGATCCGGACCGGATCGGGTACACGGAAAATCAAGGGTTTGAAAATATAGATAAAATTAAACGGTTTTTAAAACCCTGCCTGATCATTCATGCCCAGTATGATCATATCATCCCGTTTTCAGACGGCCGGGCGCTTTACGATTCCGTCGGCTCCAAAGATAAATTTTTTTTAGAGATAAAGGACGCAGATCACAATGATCTCTTTTTTAAAGGAATGTTTGCCTATTTAGACCATATTCAAAAGATCTGTTTTTTCAGATCCGGACCGGATCAATCCTGAAATAATCCTGATGACGGGCCGGTAAAGGTATGAACGGTATTGAAAAATGCCTCCACCCGGTCGGTATAGGCATCAAGGGTTCTGCTTTTTAAAATTTTTTTAAGAGGGGCCTTTGAATCTTTAAATGACGGTCCCAGATAGGTCCAGAACCCTTTCATTCGACCGGTTAAATGTGACGGCCCGGAAAAAATGCTTTGGTAGCCGTCAAACAGATCATCATGAAATGCCCGGATCCGTTTTATCCGGTCCGCCGGATTATCAATTCCTTTGATATCTTCGGCAAGGAAGGGGTTGGACAGAATTCCCCGGCCGATCATGAACCGGTGAATACCATGGGACCGTTTTTGGGCGCGGTAAAAGCTTTTAAGGTCAACAATATCCCCGTTGTATGTAAATTGGTGAGAACTGCTTTCAATGGCGGATTCAAATGCCTCAAGATCGGCGTGACCCGTGTACATCTGAACCCCGGTCCGCGGATGCAGGATGATCTCTTCCAATGGGTAGGTATCAAAGACCGGCAGGTTTGAAAAAATTTCAGCCTTATCTTTTCGACCCAGTCGAATTTTAACGGAAAGCCGGTTGGAGAGCCGGGGCATCACTGCGTCCAGAAAGGCATCAATTTTGTCCGGATAACAGAGCAGGCCCGAGCCCCGCTGTTTTTTAGCAATTTTAGAGTGGGGGCATCCCAGGTTCCAGTTGATCCGCTTATGACCCATCTCATAGAGGTGATCGGCAAGAAAGATAAAATCCTCGGGGACGTTTCCCAGAATTTGCGGAACAACGGGTAGATTTCTATTTTTTTGCGGGAGCACATCTTTGATCCGCGAGGGTTTTAACCGCTTCTGACCCATGGTTGATATAAAGGGTGCGACAGCTTCATCAACCCCCTTAAAATGAGTACTGAATACATTGCGGTATGTCACATCGGTAAATCCCTGCAACGGGGCCAGTATGATCTTTATTTTGCGGGTATCTTCTTTTTTTTTCATCGGGGATGTGTTAACCGGGGAATGATTGTGTTTGTCTGAAACCGGCAAAAAAACTTTGACAAACATGAATCTGATAAATTATACAACCAATTGTTTTGGTCTTTGCTTATATAAAACATCACCGGAGATTGCAAGGAGTGTTTTAAGGTATGAAAGAACTTTTCAAAGAGGTCATCAAGATCAATCAACTTGAGAATACCTTGGATGTTCAATGTCGTGTGGATCAGTTCTTTTCCAAACTGAACGCAATGAAAGTCCCTGAATATTTCAATTGGGGAAAAGAAATATTTGAAGAGTTGCATGTCTCTGAAAATCCGGAAAAGACGGCTTTAATCTGGATGGATACCCGATTGGAAACCCGGACCTATTCATACCGGCGCCTGCTGGAAAACGCCAACCAGCTGATCAATCTGTTAAAAACGGCCGGCGGGGCGCAAAAAGACGCGTTTCATATGATGACGCCGGTTCTTCCGGAAAACTGGGTAGCTGTTCTTGCTGCCATACGGGCGGGAATGGTGAGCGTGCCGACCGCAGTTTCACTGACGCAACGGGAGGTGGAATACCGGTTTGAAAATTATCCCCCTCAGGTGATCATGGCTGACCCGGAATCGATCCCAACCATTGACCGGGTATTGGATGAACTGGGAATTGAACCGAAAATTAAAATAGTGGTGGGCGAGGCAGCCGGCTGGGTCCCTTTTGACACCATTCGTGAACAGAAGAAAACCGCCGCTGCCGCACAAACCCGCTCGGATGATATTCTCTTCTGTTTTTTTACCTCCGGAACCACCGGGCTTCCCAAGCGGGTGGGGCACACGGCGGTTTCCTATCCCATCGGTCATTTAACCACCTCTTTAATGACAGGGCTCACACCGGACGATGTCCATAACGGCATGAGTGAGTCCGGATGGGCCAAATCAATCTGGTCCCGGTTTTTTGCACCGTTCAATGTGGGTGCCACCACCAGCGGTTTTAAATTTTCACTTGAGGATGGGGAACAATTTTTAGATGCCATTTCCCGGCACAGGATCACCAGTTTTTCCGCCCAGCCCACGGCCTGGCGCAGAATCGTCAATATCAACCTGGATTCTTTCGACCTTTCCAGCCTCAGAGAGTCTGTGAGCATTGGTGAACCGCTGAGTCCTGAGATCAGTGAAAAATGGATGGCCAGTACCGGAATACCGATTCGTGAGCTTTACAGTCAGACCGAAGCCACAACAATGATCGGTAATGCACCGTGGATGAAAGATAAAATCCGTCCGGGTTCATTCGGTTTTCCCATCGGCATGTACGATATGGCGCTGGCAGACAATGAAGGCAATGAAATCAAGGAACCGGGAAAGACCGGGCATATCGTCATCAAGCTGGATCGGTGGCAACCCATTGGTCTGTTTAAGGAATATATCGGCAATCCTGAAAAGATGAGTTCGGTTTTTGTCGATAACTATTATTACACGGGAGACCGGGCCTGCTTTGACGCCGACGGATACTGGCAGTTTAAAGGAAGAGCCGATGATGTCATTAAATCCAGTGATCACAGAATCGGTCCGTTTGAAGTCGAAAGTGTCCTGCTTGAACACCCGGACGTTGCCGAGGTGGCCGTAATCGGGGCACCGGATGTAAACCGGCATCATTTGATCAAGGCCTATGTGATCCTGAACCCGGCGGTGGAGCCAGACAGGGAGAAGGCGCTTGAATTGTTCAGGTATGCCATAGGCATTCTGCCGAAGTTTAAAATCCCGAGACTGATCGAGTTTATCCCGGAAGTACCAAAGACAATCAGCGGAAAAATCCGGCGGATTGATCTTCGGCAAAGGGAAAACAATCAGCCGGAAGAGACAGTTGAAGACAGTATTAAAGAATATTTTTATTGGGATTTTCCGGAACTGGGATCAAAAAAGAGACGTTAGGCGGTTTTCCTGATTAAAGAGCTGATGATTCGGCAAACGGCATGGTTACGTCTATCTCGCCGCTGTTGTTTCGTAAAAACCGGGCCTTGGGGTACCTTTTTTTAAACAGGTTGATCATCTTTTTATTTTCTGCCAGGACCACGGCGTTGAACTGGGTATATTTGTTCTCTTTGGCAATGGCTTCCAGAATTTTAAGCAGGTTGAAACCGATTCCCATCCCATGGAGAGACTCCTTGACAATAAAGGCGACTTCCGCTTCCCTGTCAGAAGACTTTGCATAGGAACCAATGCCGACAATCTGTTTTCTCTTACCGACCTGCATTAATCCGACAATGGTCATATTTTTTCTATAATCCACTTCCGCCCACTGTCTTTGGAGCATGTCCCGTGAAAAGACTTTCCGTTTATTAAAAAACCGGTAATAGATCGAGTCTTCCTGCAAGGAATAGTAAAAATGCCGGGACTCAAATTCATCAGAGGGCAAAAGAGGGCGAAATTCAACAATCCGGCCGTTTTCAAGAACCAGGGACGACTGGTATTGATCCAGGAACATCAGATCTTCCGAGGATGGCGGCAGTTGATCCGGAAAGATGTAGTGCCGTTTTTTTGCCTCTTCAATCAACTCCTTACGAAATTTGGGATGGCTGATTCGGGCAAGCTCCATAACCCGTTGGTAGATACTTTTTCTGCCCATTTCGGCAATTCCGTATTCGGTAACAATAATATCAATGTCCCCCCTTGTTGTGGCCACACCCGCACCTTCACTTAAATGAGGTACAATCCGCGATACGTTTCCGTTCTGGGCAGTGGACGGGATGATAATGATGGAAAATCCCCCCTTGGACATGGCGGATCCCCGGATGAAATCCACCTGGTCGCCAATACCCGAGTATATCAAATATCCTTTTGAATCCGTGCAGACCTGTCCGGTCAAGTCCACTTCAAGGGCAGAGCTGATGGATATGAAGTGATCATTCTTGGCTATGATATTCGGGTCGTTCACAAATTCGGAAGATTTAAAATAAAAGATAGGATTATTGTCCACAAAATCATAGAGATGCTTGGACCCCATGCACAGGGAGGTCACGACCCGGTCGGGCAGGAAAGATTTTTTTTTGTTGGTGATGACCTTTTTTTTAAACAAGGGTAAAAGACCGTCCGTTATGACCTGGGTATGGATGCCCAGGTCTTTTTTGTCACAAAGAAACGGGATGACCGCATCGGGGAGATGGCCGAATCCGATTTGCAGGGTTGACCCGTCATCCACCAGCATGTTGACATAGTGGCCGATGCGTTCGATCACCTTTTGGTTTTTGGCTTCAGGCAGGGATTCTACCAACGGTTCGTCATGGGCAACCAACCAGTCGATTTCATCCACATGGACCATGGAGTCCCCCCATGTCCGGGGCATGTGCTCGTTGACCTGGGCAATGACCATGTCGGCATTCTTCATTCCCGACAGGGTGATGTCAACGGAAATCCCAAGGCTGCAATATCCGTTCTCATCCGGTGGGCTGACCTGTATCAAGGCGACATCCAGCCCGATTTCCTGATTTTGGAAAATTTTAGGGATCTGTGAGAGATAGACCGGTATATAATCGATTTTTCCTTCAAAGGCAAACTGCCGCATTCTCAACGAGATAAAGAATAATTTGATGGAAAACCGGGATAAAAAATTTTTGTCGTCCACATACTGGGCCAGGGTGGAGGACAACATCTGATAGATGATAATGTCCTGGATGGAAAGATCTTCCACCATGGCTTTAATCAATCTCTGGGGTTCTCCGCATCCGGTTCCCACAAAGACTCTGGAACCGTTTTTTATTCTTTTGACACTCTTTTCCGCAGTCAGTGTTTTTTCAGGATATCTTGCCGTCAGATCCATGCTGTTCTCTCCAGTGGTGCCTAAAAAGAAATTCGAACACGATAATTATTTATTAATTAATTTTTTTGTTAAAGTACACCAAAAAATAAGGATTGGCTATATTCTATTTTCTGTTTTCGGGGTTAAATCGTATGGGTGGGAAACAAGCGCGATGTATGGCCGGGCATTCTTACGGTTTTTTACAATGGGTGCAGGCGTCCCTGGATACGGTTTTCTAAACAGGTGTTGAAAAATCTATCTGTCTGAATTGTTGATGCTTTTATTGTCTTGTTGGTCTACAATTGTTATATATCCAAAAAATAGCTGCCGGCTGATAGACAGGATCATCGCATGTAAAATTCAGTATAAATGATTTCAGATAGTTACATGATGAAGGCAAACGCAGATAAATTTTTAACAAAGGCTAAGAACTTAATACTGTG
>JANQML010000002.1 GCA_028280105.1 Desulfobacula sp.
CACGGCCACCGGTATCTTTGAAGCCTGTGTCAAACTCGGGGATGTTGTCAAGGCAGGAGATCCGGCAGGTGCGATCCACTTCACCGAAACTCCCTGGCGGACACCTGAGCCGGTCACCTTCAAGCGGGGCGGCACCGTCCTTTGCAGGCGGTCGCCTGCCCGGACAAAGATCGGAGACAGCCTGTTCGTCCTTGGCACGCCGTGTGACATGTATCAAACTGACGAAAACTGATGATATGAGGCTTTAGGCACACCATAGAAAACAGCCTTTGCGTATTTGATCAAGCCGGATACCAGTCACCGGCGGTATTGACATGCCCCAAACAACCGCTGTGGTATCCCATGGATCTCTCCCATGGCAAGCATCCTGGCACGCCCTTATGGCGTTCTCAAATCCCTTTCTGCCATTTTTTTAAAAAATCATTTGTAATTCTAGTTCGATTTGATTTATTGAGCAATAACGTTTTGTTTTAAAAACCATAAGGGGGGTCAAAAGCCATGTTTCTTGAGGTTGCCACTATTTTCATCGATATTGTCACCCCGGTGTTTTTTCTCGTTTTTTTAGGGTACTTTGTCGGACCGCGATTGGGCCTGGATGCCAAAACACTCTCCCGAACCGCCTATTTTATACTTTTACCATGTTTTACCTTTAATGTACTCAGCCAGATGACGGTGGAGCTGGGTGCAGCCGGACAGATGATCCTTTACACGACCCTGACCCATCTGTTTGCGGCCGGGATTGCGTTTATGATTGCAAAGCTGCTGAAATGTTCTAAAGAGATGACCGCTGCCTTTGTAATCATTGCCACATTCGGAAACGTGGGCAATTTCGGACTCTCCCTGATCGATTTTAGACTGGGCCAGGCTGCCCAGGTGCCTGCCACGATTTATTTTGTAACCATTTTGCAAATTTCCTTTGTCATTTGCGTCGGCATCTCAAGCTGGACAAAGGGAACAAAAATGTCTGCCGTGCTGTCCGTATTCAAGACCCCGGCCCTGATTGCCATGGTTCCGGCCTTGTTTTTCTACGGAACCCATATGGAGCCTCCCCTGTTTTTATCAAGGACCACCGGTTTGCTCGGCCGTGCCATGGTGCCGGTGATGCTGCTGACCCTGGGAGTTCAGCTCTATGAAATTAAAAAAATCAATTTCAGTACTCATCTCACCCTTGCCATCTGCCTGAGGCTGATTGCCGCTCCGGCCATTGCCCTGGGACTGACCGGCTTTTTTTCATTATCCGACATGGAAATCCGCTCGGGCATCCTCCAGGCCGGCATGCCGGTGGCGGTCCTGGGTTCAATTATTGCCATTGAATATGATATTGTCCCCGAATTTGTCATAACAGCTGTTTTGTTCAGTACCCTGTTAAGCCTCTTTACCCTGACGATCCTGCTCTATATGGTTTAGGAACAAGAGCCTGTTGCCGGTTCCCGTTTCAGCCCGGATATTTCCCGGCAGGGCCATCCGGCAGATCAATCCTTAATTGTAAGGTTATTGCCCTGTCTCCGACCATATGACACAGGCTGTAAAAAGAGGAGGCTTAAGTTATGAGACGTTTAAAACAGATATGGATTGTCATTACTTTAGCGGCGTTTCTCTCGATTCCACCCGCGGCGTCTGCCTGGAATCAGCGATCATACTATAAAACTCATTCAGGTCATACTGATCATATTGAAAAGATGAGTAATCGCCATCACAAAAGGTTCCGCCATCATAAAAATTTTCATTCAAAACACTCACCCAGCTGGAAAAACTATCAGCATCGTTTGCATCACCGTTTCGGTCTTAGGAGCCACGGCCATCACCGGTTCCGGTATCATAATTTTCGCGGGCACGGCTATAACCGGTTTCAACGTCACGGTTATGACCGTTTCCGGAAATACAATTCCGTTAATCGTTCATTCCGTGGCTGGGACTTGATCAGAAAGGGACACTCCCACAACGCCTTACGTGTTTTCGGAAATATCGCCAGCCGCTACCCCCACGCCGGGGAGCCTAAGATCGGATATGCCATTGCAGCGGCACAGGCGCGCCGGATGGATGACGGGGTAAGGGCCATGCGGCGGGCACTGCGGTATGATCCGGACTCGCTTTCACGGGTAAGTGTGCATGGAAGTTTATACAATGAGTTGCATCGATTGGCAAAACGTTATCAGTCGCGTTCCCACGGGGTGGATTCATCTGACAGATACTTTATGGCGGCTTCGCTTTACTATCTGATGGGAGAGCGTGAACATTACATTGAGGTGCTGGAAAAAAATCATGCCACCCGGGACCGGTCGAAAAGTACCATAAACCTTTACCGCCTGGCCGGGTTTAATGGGTGATACCGACGCGGATAATATGAAAGGACACCTTTTCCAGGTAACCATTTGTTAACTGGAAGAGGTGTCCGAAGTATTCACGGCTTTTCCCGAAGGGTAAGAATTTTTGGAAAAAAGATGAAATGGCGGAACCCACTTATGATGAAGTCTTGAAAGCGTCTTTAAATTCAAAGCGTTTGTTGTATCGTCAACTGATTTCATCTTTTATGATAAAATTTTTATGCAACGTTGAGGTTAACCTTTTATCTGAATTTCATTTCTTTGCATTCCTTTTTGTTGTTTTTCACGGATTACGGTTATAAAGTGATCAAAAATGAGGAATTTCTCCTTGTCAAGAGGATGGGATGTTAAAGAAAAGCATATTGATTGTAGATGATGAGCCCCGGATCACGGAATCCTTAAAATCCATGCTGGAAAACAACGGGATGAGAGCGGTCAAATCCTCAACCGGCACGGAAGCGATCGATGCTTTTAAAAAATCACCTGTAAAGGTCATCATTGCAGACATCCAGATGCCCGGGATGAACGGATTTGATCTGTTAAACCATATCAAAAAAATAGATCCCTTTGTGCAGTTCATCTTTTTGACCGGCCATTCCAATATTGAAAACGCCAAAACCGCTTTTCAAAAAAACGCGTTTGAATTTTTTAAAAAACCGGTTGAGAAGAACATACTGGTTCAAGCCATTGAATCGGCGGAAGAAAAATATGATCTACTAAAAAAACAGGTTCAAAAAATAGAACGGCAAAATAAAGCCGTCACAATTCTTGGAAAAGTATTTAATTCCATCGATGCGATTGTCTATGTTTCAGATATGACAACATATGAATTGATCTTTGCAAACGACCGGTTCAACCTTGAGTTTGGAAATCGGGACGGACAGAGTGTGATCGGGAAAAAATGCTGGGAGGTGAATCAGAACGGCAGGAGTTCCCCGTGTTCTTTTTGTACCAATTCGAGAATTGTTGATGACAACGGTCAGCCGTCCGGCACCTATGAGTGGGAATACTATAACAACAGAAGCCAGACGATTTACCGCGTAATTGATAAGGCCATCGAGTGGATTGACGGCAGAATCGTCCGCCTTGAAACCGCCTACGATATTACGGAAAAAAGAAAAAACGAAATGCGGTTCAAACGATATGAAAAAAAATACCAATCCTTGAAACGCCTTGAGACCATCGGCACCCTGACCGGCGGGATCGCCCACCAGTTTAATAATTGTCTGTCCGTTATCATGGGGCATATCGATCTGATCGGGGTAAAATTCCCAGAGCACCATGAGATTAAAAAGCATTTAAACACCATGCTGACACATGCGCAGAAGATGAGCCATCAGACGTATAACCTTCTGGCCTATGCACGGGGAGGCAAATACCGGTCGGAACGGTTTCCTTTTACCGAAGCCATCCAGAATGTGATTGAAAAAATGCAGGATAAGCTGCCGTCCACCGTGAATCTTGTCGTTGATTTATCCCAAACACCATACTATGTGAAAGCCGACAAAAACCAGATGGAGATGCTTGTCTCCGTGATATTGGAGAATGCCGTGGAAGCCATGGACCGGATCGGTACCGTGGTGATCACATGCGGTAAAGACAAACTGAAGCAAAAAAAAATAAACGCACCGGCCGGAACGGATTACGTCTGCATGACGGTTATTGATGACGGAAGCGGCATGGAAAAAGAGACCATTGAAAATATTTTCAAACCGTTTTTCACCACCAAGTTTGTGGGCCGGGGACTTGGGATGTCTGCCGCCTACGGTATTGTAAAAAACCACAACGGCTTTATCTATGTTGAGTCCAAGGTGGAACGCGGGTCGACCGTGACTGTTTTCTTGCCGATTCATTCAGACCCGGAAAATCCCTCAGCCGCAAACATGCGTTAATCCGATTTGATGACACCCCGAAGTTAAGAATGGGGAATTCATACCAATTACCAAGACAAAACGGGTTAAATTGATGCCATGATTGTTTTTTTTACCGGTGAGGACAACACGATTGAACTTTTTGTTTCACCAAATCTGCTTAATTTCTCAATAATCGTTTCCAAATGGGGTATGGATGCAGATACCACTTTCATTATAAAAGATTCTCTGCCACTGATGTGATGACACTCAACGATCTCTTTTTGGGTTTCAATAAAAGCATAAATTTTATGATATTTCTCCGGATGCGTGGTTAGGTTTATAAACGCCATAATATGGTGTCCGAAGACATCAGGGTTTATGTCGGCATGATACCCATTAATTATCCCTGTTTCTTCCATTTTATATATGCGTTCCGCAACAGCAGGTGAAGATAAACCGACTTTTTTACCGATATCGCGATACGTTGATCTTGCGTTCATCTGAAGTTCAAGAAGAATTTTCATACCTGTCTCATCAACCGGACTTTCGAGTTTGCTCTTCATTTGCCAAATATCCTTAAATTATTAATTAAACAGAGGCATTAAACTTAAAATTTTCATTCCTTGCTTTTTTTAAACCATATATCATAATCACAAAATTAAACGATATGCTTTTTATAAGGATTATTTTGTGAAACCATTATTAAATGGGCTGTTAACAGGTTTATTTCTTCAACTGGCCCTGGGGCCGGTATTTTTTTATATCCTGGGGATTACCATTGACAGCAATTACATCAATGCCCTGTCTGCGATTCTCGCAGTGACCCTGGCCGATTATATCTTTATTGTTTTATCCCTGCTCGGCCTGGGTACATTCCTTCAAAAAGAGAAAATGAAAACGCTTTTTGGGATGGTCAGCTCAATCGTACTGATCCTGTTCGGCCTAATGATTTTGTACACCACTTCTTCATTCAACGGCAGCACCGGCCCGGCCGGTTCGATGGCATGGACCCCGCTAAACAGTTTCACCACCTGTTTTATATTAACGATTTCAAGCCCGCTGACCATCGTATTCTGGGGGAGCATCTTCTCTGCAAAGGCAATTGAAAAAAATTATAAAAGAAAAGAGCTGGTTATATTTGGAATCGGCGCCGGTTCGTCCACCTTTCTTTTTCTCTCTTTTATCATGCTGATACTATCCTCGATCAAATCGGGCATCCCCGGCCTGATCGTGCAGATCCTGAATTATTGTGTCGGAATGGTTCTGATTGGTTACGGCATCACAAGAACGGTAAAGATTATCAGCCCACGACATAACCAAAGCTGAGTTTTTTTGATGAAGCCGTTGATCCGGCCATTACCCCGTACGGCTGGTGGGACTGCATCACCCCGGTGTTGACAACGCCTGAGTTTGGAGGGGCTTTTTGTTTTAATCTTGATAAAAAGAACAGATCCGCTATAGTGAAAATCATGAAAAAGATCCTTTCCGGAAAATTGCCGATAGGTCTGACGACTTTTCTGATTTTGATCCTGACGGCTTCCCCTCCTGCACGTTCAGAAGAAACGCAGCAGAAAACCGTCTTGGTCCGGGCCGAGATGTGTGAAGCCATTGAGAATTACAAACCGGTCAATCCGGCAGTGGTGTTTTCAATCGCACTGGGGGAAGTTTACTGCTTTACAAGTTTTGATCCGGTTGTTGAGAAAACCGTCATTTTCCATAAATGGTATAAAAGGGACAGGCTGATTTTTACCATGAGGCTGACCCTTTCTCCACCCAAATGGTCCTCATTCAGCAGAATACAGATTCGGGATGCGGACAAAGGCCCCTGGCGTGTTGAAATATGGGATGAGAACGGCAGCCTGTTTGAAACTTTAAGATTCAGCATGACAGACTGATTAAAATGGAACAGTTTTTTTATTCGTTAACCGGGTTGCGCTGGCAGGATGTGCTGGATATCTTATTGAACAGCTACATCCTTTTCCGGCTTTATGTCCTTTTCAGGGGAACCCGTGTCATCCGGGCCCTTCAGGCCGTCATTATCTTCTGGGCCGCCGGTCAAGCCGCCGTTTCCCTGGGTCTGATCATCACCAACTGGGCCATGCAGGGTGTGATTACCGTGGCGGCAATTATCATTATCGTTGTTTTCAGAAACGAAATTTCCAGTGTGCTGCTGACCAAAGACCTGAAATCCTTTTTATGGGGAATACCCAAATATCAATTTAAAACCCCTGTTCATATAATCGCCGAAACCGTGTTTGACCTGGCCCCTAGAAAAATCGGTGCATTGATTATACTGCCGTCCAAGCAGGATATTGCCAGTATGGTTCAAGGCGGCATCTCCATTGAAGCCAAATTGTCCCAGGAGCTGCTCACCAGTATCTTCTGGGGTGAGAACCCGCTGCATGACGGGGCAGTGGTGATCCAGGGGGACCGGATTAAAAGTGCCGGAGAGATATTGCCGCTTTCGAAACGGCAGGATCTGCCCTCTTCCTTCGGAACCCGACACAGGGCAGGCCTGGGATTATCCGAACTCACAGATGCCATGGTTATTGTTGTTTCCGAAGAACGGGGGGTGGTAACTCTCTTTAAAAAGGATCAGATTCATACCATCCGCAGCCGGTCTGCTCTTGAAAAGAAGCTGCGCGAACATGCCGGTGATGGTCCGTCAAAAAAAGGATTTCAACACCCTTCGGTAAAAATAACGGCTGCTGCCGCTATCTGTCTTTTCTGTATTACCGGATTATGGTTCAGTTTTTCAAAAGGAATGGAAGCCTTTGCTACCCATGAGATCCCGGTTGAATTCATCAATCCCAATCAAAGAATGGAAATTGTATCCACATCCGCTTCCAATGTTAAACTGGTGATCAGCGGTGCAAAACCCCTGCTTAATACGGTCAGACCGGAAATGATCGATGTTAAGCTCAATCTTTCCAAAGCCGTTGTCGGGACCAACACCGTATTGATCAGCAAAGAGAATATCATGCTGCCGCCAGGGGTCCGCCTCAGGACCGTCACCCCCCCGGAGCTGGAAGTCAGCCTGGATACGCTGGTGGTAAAAGAGCTGCCGGTTCAACCGCACTGGACAGGCAACCTGCCGGACGGACTGATCATGAAACAGGCAAGAGCCATCCCCCCCATGGTCCGGGTTACCGGAAGGGGCCTGATTCTCAATGAGATTCACACCGTTTATACGGAATCCCTGCCCTTGGACAAATTGACAGACTCCGGTCAATTAGAGACCAGCCTGGTGCTTGAAAACCCATCTTTATCGTTGAATACCGGCAGAAAAATCCAAGTCGAGTATCAGATTGTAAGAAAACCCGGCTGATTACCCCTTTATGGTGGATCAGGGGGTATTTCATCGGGATTTGACTTGTGACTGCTCAAATGCTAAAACCCCAAACATATGCGGATGCGGGTTTCGACCACCGGGTGTAACACGTCGACAGACCCAAGCTTCGCAGAACCGGGATAACGGCAGTATTGCCATGAAATTAGGCATTTCACGAAAGCTCTTTATTCTATTTTTCCTTTTTATTCTTATCTTTTACGGAACGGTTTTTAATCTGTTTATAAAAGTTCAGGATATGTCAAAGGTGTCCGCCCGGATTGTGCGGATCAATAACCAGGTTGCGGCGCTGTCGGGTAATTTACAGGACCACCTGATAGATATGGAGGTAAATGATAAAAAATTCAGAGTATTGAAAAACCCCATCTACTTTGAATATTTTGAAACCGCACGCCAGGCATATAACAACGATCTGGAACAAATCATCCGTCTGGATTCGAACGCCTACCGGTTATCGGGCCGGTGGGCGGATATTCAACAGACCTACAGATCATATACGGTTTATCACTCCATGGAGGCGTTCACGAAGATGCCGGCTCATTGGGGACAGCAGGATGTGATCACCCGGTGGATGGGTGATATCACCAAAGCCGTGAAAACCAATGATGACCGGATCAAACAGGCCCTTATCAGGATAAACGATCAGAGCCGGCAAGTCGTCCGGAACGGAATGATCGGATTCGGTATATCAATTATAGTGGGCGTACTGGGAATTGTTTTTATTTCAAAATCCATGCTGACCCCGCTGAACAGATTGAAAACAGGACTCACCCAGATCTCAAATGATAACTACACGCACAATATTGCGGTTGAGTCTGCAGATGAATTTGGTGAACTGGCCCATACGTTTAACGATATGTGCCGCCAGCTCAAGGCAGATGACGATATTCGCTCGGATTTCATCGCCACCTTAAGCCATGAGATCCGGACCCCGCTCTCCTCTATCCAGGAGTCGGTGAATATGGTCATAGAAGAACTGCTGGGGCCGGTGAACGAAAAGCAGAAAAAATTTTTAAAACTGGCCGATTCTGAAATTACACGGATCACCAGCCTTTTAAACCATTTGCTGGACATCTCGGTGCTGGCGTCAGAGGCCCGATGTCCGGAACCTGTTCCCCTGTCACCCAACCGGCTTGTTAAAGAAGCGGTCCGGCTTTTAGAACCCACCGCAAAGATCAGGCAAACCACCCTGGAGCATCTCTACATGGAAGATGCACCAATGGTATTGGGAGAAAAAAAAGAGATCATGCAGGTGTTGATGAATATTATCGGTAATGCCGTCAAGTTCTCAGATAAAAAGGGCCATGTAAAAATCCGGCTTTCATTCTCCCGTAACAGGGAATATTTAAGCTTTCATATCTCTGATACCGGGCCGGGTATTCCCAAGGAGAAACATACATTGATATTTAAAAAATACTACCGAGCCGAAGAGGTCAGACAACATATGGACGGTGTGGGACTGGGGTTGAATATCTCCAAACGGATCATTCAGGCGCATAACGGAGAAATTACCGTAACCAACAATAAAGAATGCGGATGTACCTTTTCTTTTACCCTTCCCATTCAAAAAGAAATAAGGGCTTAAGGAGGCTGTTTTTTCATGTTCAAACCCCAGTTCTTTTACCGGACTTTAAAATTGAAATTCGTGCCCCAAAAACTATGGAGATGGTTTTTTCTTTTAACGGTGGGGGTTTCCGCCGCCGGATGCCATTACCAGGGACTACATCCCATGGGAAAGGACTACCCGTCAGTTCAAGAGGCACGGCAGATGTTCATAACCGGAAACTATCCCCTTGCAAAAGAAAAATTCAACACATTGATTGAAAACGGGACCCGGCCCGGGACTGTCCGTTTCGGCCGTTACGGTCTTTCCTGCGTGGCCCTGGTTACGGCGGAAACGGCAGAGACCTATCTGAAAATACTGGAACCGTTTTTGCAGGAGCAGATCCAGGCAGAAGAGAGTCTTCCTGAAAACGGGGCGTTGCTGGCCCGGGCATTGATGCACGGTACCCGCCTCGTGATAGGGGAGCGACAGGATGCCTCGGCCGTAATTGCCGGGTTGAAAACGGAAAACAGAGACCGGCACAAGATGATTCTTCAGTTGCAGCAACAGATCAAAACCCTTGAGCACCAGATCTCATCCCTTGAAACCATTGACCAGGAACTGCAGGAAAAAAGGAAAAATCAATGAACACCCCACCAAGGATACTGATTGTTGATGACGACCCCAGCATACTTGAGGTCCTTGACGCAAGGCTGACCGCTTCCAATTTCCTGGTATCCAAGGCCTCCGATGCCTCCGGTGCCGCCCGGATCCTCAAAGACCAGGCCATCGATCTATTGGTATCAGATGTCAAAATGCCGCGTAAAAGCGGTGTGGAACTCTTTACCGACATCCAGAAAACCCTGCCGGATCTGCCGGTCATCTTTCTGACGGCTTACGGCACCATCCCGGATGCTGTGGATGCCATAAAACTGGGGGCAGTGGACTATATCTCAAAGCCCTTTGACGGCCGGATGCTGATCAAAAAAATCAACGATACCCTCATTGCCGGCCGGAACCGGGCGAAAAAAGAACCGCCAACCTCGTTTGAAGGGGACTATTACTGGGGAAAGAGCCGGGCCATGAAATCCCTTTACACCATGATTAAAAAAGTATCATCCACCCATGTAAATGTTTTGATCCTGGGAGAGAGCGGCGTGGGAAAGGAATGTATTGCCAAATACATCCACCTGAACAGCTCAAGACAGGCGCAGCCTTATGTGGTTGTGGATTGCGGCTCCACACCGGCCGGCATTTTGGAAAGCGAATTGTTCGGCCATCTGAAAGGGGCCTTTACCCATGCGGTCAAGGATAAAAAAGGCCTGATCCAGGCCGCAGACCACGGCACCCTGTTTCTGGATGAAATCGGTAACATTTCCCATGATATGCAGTGCCGGCTGCTCAGATTTCTGGAAGACGGAAAGATCCGCCAGGTTGGAGCCGTCACGGACAAAAATGTGGACTGCAGGGTCCTTGCAGCGACCAACGCCGATCTGAAGGAGGATATTGAAGCCGGGACCTTTCGCCGGGATCTCTATTACCGGCTGAAGGGCATCACCTTAACCGTTCCCCCTCTAAGGGAGAGAAAAGAGGACATTCCCGCACTTTCCCGTTTTTTTGTGAACCGGTATACCCACACCCACGGGATTGAACAGGTCCGAATTTCAGATGCAACCCTGAAAGTCCTCATGGAGCACCCATGGCCGGGAAATATCAGGGAATTGAAAAACACCGTTGAAGCCGGAACCATTCTCTGCCGGGACAATACCATCCAGCCCTGGGATCTTCAGATTGAAATGATCCGGGAAAATGCAAGCCTGGTATCTGATCTGAAACAAGAACCTGGACAGGAACAGGAATTGGAATTTTCCATAGAAGAGAGCGAAAAAAATACGATTATCCGGGCGCTTAAAAAAACCAGGGGCGTGCAGAAGCATGCGGCTGATTTACTGAACATCAGCAAACGGGCCATCCACTATAAGGTAAAAAAATATCATATCCAGCCACTGGATTATAAATAGATCCAATTTACAGGTGGCAATGGAATGGGGAAGGCACGGATAAAGAGAGTGCCTTCCCCATAAATACTTGATCCTGCCCTGGTTAGTCGGCTACCATGGCTTTTTTAACAAGAATGGCAGGCCCTTTCTCGCCAACCTGCAGATCACCGCTTACATTCACAAATTTTCCGGCCAGGCTATCCAGGACATCATCTCCTTTTAAAAGATAGGTCTTTTTGCCATCGAACAGGGCCAAACCGGCTTCTGTCTTTTTCACCACCCCCCTGACCTCAATGGATCTAGCCTTTATTTGAGTCTCTAGTTTATTCTGCTTGACCGTATCAATCCCTTTCTGCCCGGAGGCAAAACCCGGGTTTCCGGTTCCGACGATTCCAATGATTCCAATGATCAATGCCGCAATTAATGTGTTTCGTGCATTCATGTTACATACTCCTTTTGCTTTACAATTCACGGTTAACTCCAACTGTTAACTCCATTCAAGATTTTCATCTTGCACCCCCTTAACAGCAAAGCCTGTGCCATTCTGATAACCCATTGTTTTGTTTGAATTAATTTCATTTTTTTCAAATTTTTTTAAAAAAGAACCGTTACTATTTTTACATCCCGGGTTACGATTCTTACCGGATAAACGAAAAAAAGGGAGAGGCAGATAAAGAGTGCAAAAATCGTAACCAGGGGTAACCATCCTGTAACCCGTTCGGCCAAACAGGCACTATCGTTTAAGAAACGCTTTAAATTTAATCCATTAAATCGGGCAGAATCGAAGAACACAATGGCATATAAGTTGCTCAACTGTTAACGATGGACAATACAGCAATGCGAAAAAGGGAGGCAGTTGGAAATTGAGACAGATCCATTCAGACGAAACATCGTATTTCAGTGCAGAGTTCAAGCTGGGAGACCCGGGGATTTTTTATCAGTTCAGATTAAGAAAAAATATGGAAGAACCTCTGTTTGCCCTTCTTAAAAAAGGGTCCAGGGCCCTGGAGTCCATTAAAGCCGGGGATTCGATTCCCATGGTCTATCACTTCCGCGACAAAACCATTCCGCCGGAAAAAAAGATCACCCGGATAAAAGATATTGTCGATGGAAACACCGTGGGGTTTAATGACCATTTCCTGGTTGCACTGGATATAGGAACGGTGCCGGATCAAATCCAACAGTCAAATCCCGACTCGAGCAGAAGCAAGGCAAAAAGATAATACGCGTTATTCTTTTCAAAGTTTACATCATCGGCCAGATTGAATATAATCAACATTTTTATCTGTCTGGTCAGTGTTTTCCGGCAAGGCAGAGACAGCAAATACCGGATGAGATTTAAACTTTTAATAAGGATTGATACGTATGAAATTCCTTCCATCCCAGTTATTATACTTTACACGGAGCCGAACGACCAAAAGGAACTTCAGGCTCCTGTTTCAGTTCATCCTGGTGCTGGCTCTGCTGGTGGTTGTATACAGTGTCATGTTCCATTTCATCATGCTGTTCGAAGAAAAAGAGTTCAGCTGGATTACCGGGTTTTACTGGACCCTGACGGTGATGTCCACCCTGGGATTCGGGGATATCACCTTTTCCAGTGATCTAGGCAAAGCATTTACCATGCTTGTATTGATGTCCGGCATCCTTTTTCTCCTTGTCATGCTCCCCTTTACGTTTATCCAGTTTTTTTACGGTCCGTGGCTGGAAGCCCAGTCTTTGGCAAAAACACCACGGGAATTGCCCAAAGAGACCCGGGACCACGTGATACTGACAAACCTTGATCCGCTGGCAATCAACCTGATTGAAAAATTAGAAAAATATAATTATAAGTATGCCGTTCTTGCACCGGATCTGCAAAAGGCCCTGGAATTGTATGATTTGAATTTCAAAGTGGTCAGGGGGGACCTAGGTGATCCGGAAACCTATAAACGGCTTCGTTTGCACAATGCCGCCATGCTCATCGCCAACAACGACGACATGACCAACACAAACATCTCGTTTACGGCAAGAGAGGTCTCTGAAAAAACAACCATTGTGACCAATGCCGATGCCCATCACTCCATCGATATCCTGCAGCTTGCCGGCGGCACCTATGTATTCCAGTTCATGAAAATGCTTGGGGAATCCCTGGCAAGGAGAACCCTGGGGATGAACATGGGTGCAAATGTTATCGGAAAATTTGACCAGCTTCTCATTGCCGAGGCACCGGCCATGCGGACACCGCTCGAAGGAAAAACACTGCTTCAAAGCAATTTACGGGAGAAGACCGGGGTCACCGTTGTCGGTCTCTGGGAAAGGGGGCTTTTTGAAATACCCCGTCCCCAGACACGGATTAACGCCACAACCGTCCTCCTGCTGGCTGGGTCGGCAGAACAGCTTGAAACATACGATGAAGTCTTCTCCAGCTACCGTGACTATCACGCCACAGATTCACCTGTCCTTATCCTGGGCGGCGGACGGGTGGGTCAGGCAGCGGCCCAAACCCTGGAAGAACGGCAGATATCCTATACGGTTGTGGAAAAAAACAAAAAATTAATTCAAAATAAAAATTATATCCAGGGAAATGCAGCCGATCTTGAAACATTGAACCGGGCCGGTATTAAAAAAGCATCCTCCGTAATCATCACCACGCACGATGACTCGATGAACGTTTACCTGACCATCTACTGCCGAAAACTGCGATCCGACGTCCAGATCGTCAGCCGCGCCAATCTGGACAGCAGCATATCCAAACTTCACAATGCCGGAGCCGACCTTGTTATGTCCCACGCATCCATGGGTGCCAACACGGTCCTCAACCTGTTGAAACCCAATAAAATACTGATGTTTGCAGAAGGGTTGAACATCTTTGAAATGCAGGTGGTCCGGTCCCTTGAGGGGAAATCCCTTGCAGAGAGCCACATCCGGAAAGAGACGGGATGCAGCATTATCGCCATTCGCCGGAAAAACAGATTGGATATAAATCCGGAACCTTCCCTTTTGCTTGAAAAAGGGGATGAAATGGTACTTATCGGGACCAGTGAGGCGGAAAAACGGTTATTGGACCTATATTGAAACCTGGGTCCGCTATAAAAAAAGAGGATGGAACAATAGCTGAAAGCGGCTGAAAAGAGGGTCTGTTAAATTAACCCCGGCCAGAACCGGTTCCAGCTATTGTTCCCAGTGAAAAAGCGTGCCAATCCGGGTTAACTGATTTTTCGCAATACCCTGGAAGCCCACTTGGGATCTTTTATATGGGTACCGATGCTGGTCCCCAGTTTTGACAGCATCTGGTTTGACTTGGCATTCTCCTCTGCCTCTTCATAAAGCTTAACAGCCGTTTCAAGATCATTCATGTGAAACATGGCGGTTTCTGCAAGAAATATGAGATCATCAAACCCGTTCAGTTTCTCTTTCATGGAGAAGATCATATCTGTTACAAATTCCTTCATGTCGGCATTTTTGTAGTTGATAAGGGATATCAGCATGGAAAAGTCCTGGCGGGTCTGGCACAGATCCAAGGCTGTTTTGTACAGATCCTTTGACCGATTACCGTCCCCGAGCCGGGTCTCTATCACACCACCGACAAACCCGTAATCATATGCGGTTCGACATGTTTTTTGTGCGTTTTCCAATAGGGAACTTGCCCATTTTTTGTCATTAAATTTGTCAATGGCAACAGATGCCAGTTTTACAAAATCCCCGGTTGTACGGCTCTCTTTTTCTATGTCGGTGTAAATCTGCCGGATCCAGGCCTCATCTTTCAATGTCGTATTGATGGCAAGGCTGACATCATTATAGTATCCGAGGTTGGTACACTTTTCCTCCAGCAGAAAGTTGTATATCTCTTTTACCCATTCTTTATCTGCCAGGTCCTCACAGATATTTTCAGCCAATTCGATAAAATCATTGAAATTGACCGTCAAATCCTGAGCCAGTCTATATAATTTGGCTGCATAATACGTATCCCCGGTTTGCTCAAACACGTCATGTGCCAGTTTTCTCAACGGGTAAGCACTTTTACTCTCCGATTCCCGGACAATGAACTCCGTGTACAGGGATGCGAATTCTTCCCGTTTTTCCAATTGAAAGGCAATGGCGGAAACCCACGCTTCATCGTCTTTGACAATCTCCTGAATGGCTTTGGCGGTTTTAATAAAATCATCATTGCTTTTCACGGCCTGTTCCGCTTTTTTGAGAATGGGGACGGCCGCAGCCGTGTCTTCAAGGTCCGAATTGAGTACCGTGGCCAGCTCCACCAGCTGTTTGCAGTCCGGATCCGTGGCAGCGGCTTTCTGGTATACTGCGGATGCAAACGGTTTGTCTCCGGTATTTTCAAATGCTGCTTTTGCCAATTTCAGCAGATCTGAAAAATCTTTAAAAAGCGCTTCCGCTCTTTTGTAAACAGAGAGAATAAACGCGGCATCCCCTGACTCTTCCTTTACCGTTTGGGCAAATTTAAGCAATTCATCCCCGGATTCAAGAGATTCCAGAGCCTTTTCATAGATATCAGAAGACAGGTCCTTGTCTTCCAGATCATCGGCAGCCCCTTTGGCAAGCGTGATGAAGTCCTGGGCTTTAGCCGCCTTTTGAACCGCCTCTTTATAGACATTTACAGCCTGTTCCCGATCATCGAACATCTCCAGAACGGATTTGGCAAAAGCAACGAAATCAGCCGCATTACTGCATTTTGCAAATGCCTTTTCCACTGTTTTCTCTGCAAGGGCGTCATCTTTAAGAACCGTTTTAATCTGATTGCTCAACTCTAAAAAATCAGACACTTTGGTACACTTTGAAGTTGCAGCTTCCATCAGTTCTGCTGACAGATCCGTCAAATTCAGTTCCATGGCGGCCTGGGAAAGAGTCAAAAAATCCGGTACGGATGTGCACAGATTTTTTCCCTGCTCCATAACGGAAACCGCCATATCCGTATCATCCAGAACTTCAATACCGGCTTTTGCATAGGTAATGATATCTTCATGGGTTTGCGCCCATTCCACACCTTCCTCCAGCAGTTCTTTTGCCCACTCATTGTCTGAAAGGCCGTCAACGATCTCTTTGGCAACAGCGATATATTCTTCAGGGGCATCACATTCTTCTGCTTTTTCTTCCAGTTCTTCTCTAAGTTCCATATGACCTCCTTTTATTTGGGGGATATTACATGTTATGCATTTACCTAGGCATAACAAACATATTTTTGACTAAATCACAACAAGCTACCATAAATTTTAAAAAACTGTAACAACTAAATATTTCTAAAAGAATTAAATACGATTGACCGTGACGGACCAGGGCCGGTTTCGTTTTTTTCAACAAAGCGGACAATCGGCCCTGATCCACCATCAAAGTCCCGCCTGCGGTCGTTCCTCCCTGCGAAGTATGGCTGATACGCCCTCAGTCGTCACGCCTTGCCGCCTTGCATCCGGCACCTTGCTGGCGGCCAGGGAGGCGGTGCAACCCATGGCCCACATGCGAAAAAAACCGGATGGTGGATTTGGGTCGGACTGCGGGGTGAAACTGCCCAGCGGTCAGCGGTCAACTCTTAGTATTTGCAAATGCAAGAATGATTCCCAGTGCAATGGACAAAACAGCGGCAAAGAGAATCTGCCAGGTCGGGGGCAGCAAAAAGGTAAGGGTGTGAGCGGGTATCCAGAATAACGGGATGGTCTTCTTAAAGACAAATCCCCACATTCGCTCCCAGGAAACGGATTTAAGTAACTCCACTGTTGAGGGAGAACCGGATACAAGGCTGGATAACTTGCCCTGGTTGGCTTCAATCCGGATATCCATTATCCGGTGAAGCAGCATCATGACCGGTGCAAAGAAAATATTCATGAACAAGGAGATATAAAAGGCGTTTAAAATCCGGTCTGCCGGCGGATGACCGGTAAAGGGAAGAAGGGAATCGTAAATCTGGGGCACCCCTTTTGAAAAAATATTGAATGCAAATACAATTAATATTCCAAGCAGGCCCCAGACGATGGACTTGGGTAATATGCCAAATGCCCGTCCCGGCCAGTTTCGGGTTTTAATCCGGTAGGCAAGCACCTCACCTGCCACGGCCAATACGGCAAATTTGATGAAACCGGACAGGAACGGATACTGGGTTACAATAATTTCGTATTTCTCTAACAATCCCATACGGCTAACGACGGCCCCCTACTCTATCAATCAAATTCTTAAGCGACCGTACCATTATTCCATAACAAGGATACCGGGCAATTCGGTCCGGTGATCAAAAGGTTATTGGCCATCGTGGACCGGATATGCGCCATTTTACTGCCCAGCAGAAGATCCTTGATTACCCCGTGCCCACAGGCGCCCAGCACGATCAGGGAATCATGGGCCACATCGCAGAGCATGGCGTCAAAATCCGTTTTTTCATAAAACCGCCAATTGGCTGCCAGTTGATCCACCGGCGCCTCAAGCGCATTGGTTTTGATCAGTTTTCGATAATCGGCCTGGCTTCCCTCTTCAACCAGGGTGTAAATATTCATGGGCAGCCCCGATGCCATGGATACCTTCAGTCCGGTCTTTAACGCATTGAGTGCGTTTTTTGATCCGCCGAAGAAAACGGAAATACTCTTCCAGGGTTTAAACACCGGGCTTGTAATGAGAATGGGAAAGGCGGCATGTTTGATTATCCGCCGGACTTTGGGGCCCAGATGGCCCGGCCGTATTTTGGATAACAGGCCACTGACCGGCTGCGGCCAGCATAAATAGTCGAAATTTGTTGGCAGGTCCGGCAAAGAGGAAGCTGTAAAGTTTTTTGGCTCATAAAACGAGATCTGCACCCCCATCTCATCGGCAATTTCAACGGCATTCCCACGGGCGGTATCCGGGGATCTCAGATAGGAAGCGTCCAGGTTCACCTGTACGGCATCATTTGAAAAATACATTAAAAACTTCTCGCTTTTGGGGATATAGACCGCGGGAAAGGTGTCGACGGTTTTGCAAAAGTATAATGACTGGAGAAAGGTTTCCCTTCCAAAGGGTGTGTTTTGGAAGATGTGGAGCAGTTTATAATTCACGGCGTTTTCCTATATTACCTGGCCCTTATTGCGCCCGGGTCTGTAATATCAGTTCTTTTCGATAAAAATCCAGGACCCGCGTTTTCAGGATCATGCCGACAAACCGGTTATTTTCAACAACCGGAATGGAATCCATGCGGTTGCTCTCCATCATCTCAAGGACATCCCGAAGTTCATCATCCAAAGAGGCAACCCGGATATCCGTATCCATGATCATATTCAAAAAGATCATATCATAGACCCCCGGGTCGAGGGCGTACTTACGGATGGAGGGCAACTGGATCATTCCCTTATAATTGCCTGTATCCTCATCCACCACCGGAAAACAGAGTTGATCCGATCGTTTGATAATCTCCACAAAATCTCTGAAAACCATATCTTCAGAGACCTTGCGGTGGTCGGTTTCAATCAGTTCCCGGATATTCAGATCCGACAGAATCCGTTCGTCCGTACCGGGCCGCAAAAACTGCCCCCTCTCTATAAGCTCCTTAAAATAAAAAGAGGCTGGTTCGATAAAATGGCTCATGGTGGATGAGATGGAAGAGACAACGATCAGGGGCAGTATGGTTTCATACCCGCCCGTGATTTCAACCACCAGAAAAATCCCGGTCAAGGGAGCCTGCATCACACCGGAAACAAGCCCTGCCATTCCCAGGAGCGCATATGCGCCTTCACCGGCCACCCCGAGAAACGGAAACAGGGAGACCAGGGTCCGGTGATAAACGATTCCGGTGAGGCTGCCGATGAGAAGGCATGGGGCAAAAATCCCCCCGCTGCCGCCCCACCCCAGTGTCAGGGATGTGGCGAAAATTTTGGCAAACACAGCCACAAAGGTAATGAACAGCCCCATGGAAAAGGTGCCTTGAATCATGGACTGGATGTAATGATACCCTTCGGCCAGAACAACGGGAAAGACCATGCCGATCAAACCGACGCTGCAGCCGCCGATAAAGGCTTTTTTCCAGAAGGGTAAGGATATTTTTTTAGCCAGTTTTCCGGTCTGACGCAACGTTTTTGTAAACAAAACAGATACACAGGCCGTGAACGCGGCCAGGCCCAGTCCGGCCAGACTGTCGGCCAGGCTGACATCAAATGGAGAGTGGCTAAAGAGCACCGGTTCAGGGATAATGGCCTGGCTGATTTCAGCACCGGCCACGGCAGCAATGGCAATGGGAATGATATTGACCAGTTTCCACTCTCCCAGGATCACCTCTATGGCAAAAACCAGCCCGGCAATGGGGGCGTTAAAAATGGCGGCAACCGCCCCTGACGTGCCGCATCCCACCAGGGTAATCCTCTGGCGGTCGTTTAAGGACAACAGTTTGCCGATGTTTGAGCCGATGGCTGAGCCGCTCATGACTACCGGTGCTTCCGGCCCTGCAGATCCCCCGGACCCGATGGTCAGGAAACTGGAGATCAGGCGGGAAAAACCGGATCTCAGCCGCAACAGCCCGCCATACCGGGATACGGCATAGATCACTTCCGGCACCCCGTGCCCTGCCCCCTCTTTGGAGATTTTTTCAAGATAAAAGGAAGAGAGAAGCGCCCCGATGCCCGGAAGGATAAATGCCCACCAGTAATGGCGGATGGGGTAAAGCCATTCAAGCACATGTTCCAGTGATATACGAAGTGCCACCGCAGCCAGTCCGGAACAGATACCCACAACTGATCCGGCAATAATCAGAAGCAGCCGGTCGTCCAGCTGGAAAAGCCGGTAATATAACGTCTTATACCAGTTTGTGAATTTAGCCATAATCGCCTTGCCCTGCTAAATGGAATTCCGGTTCTGAAGGTCCTCGATTTGGCCAAGCAAGGCGTCAGGGGCGGGTCTTGTTTTTAAAAATGAGACAAAAGACGAATGTTTCAGGCAGAAAGAGAGGGCTGACAGCAATTGCAGATGGATTTTTAAATCCGGACACAAAATCAAAAAGAGCACAGAGACCGCCTGGTCGTCCAGGGCATTATAATCCACCGGTTCGGACAGAAAGCAGACCGCCGCCATAGGCTCCTCAAGATACGCCTGCGGTTGTCGCGGATGGGGAATGGCAACGCCGTTTCCAATGCCGGTTGAAAGTGCCGCCTCCCTTTTAATCAATTGGTCCAAAAGACTGTTTTGATGTTCTGCCGGAATTCCCGGAATGGCTTCAACAGCACAGGAAAGCACGGAATGAACATCATCTCCTTTTATATGAGAATAAATCCCCCCGTTTTTAACGGCATCGGATAAACAAATGCCGGTATTCGTCTTTTCCATGCTCTTTTTTTCTGTCAGATCAATGCGAATATGGTTTTTTTTCGCCCATTGAACCAGTTCATTTATATCAAACCGGTAATTGCTCCCTTTTTTGGAAACCGGCAGTTTTCCCTGGCGGATCCAGCGTTCAATGGTATCGGGAGAAACACTTAAGTGTTTTGACAGTTCAAAGATTGTTACTTCCATTCACATATCCTCATATGTTATTGCGAAAAAAAGATAGGGAATTTTTTCCTGAATATTACCGAACGTTTAGTTGGGATTCAATTTGGCGCAGGACTTTGGAATTATTCTTCCGTAAAGCCAGGTCAGATTTGTCTGTTGCCGTTCAAAATCAAATAACTATTGCCCATGCATTTTGTTGATTGCTATAACGCCTTTAATTCATGCGTTTTTTCCAGGCTCTATATAGACCAAAAAAACACAAATAACAACCGCAAATGATTGAAGACGAATAAAATAGTGGTACGGCAACCCACATCGTGATATCTTCGCGAAACACGACTGACCGCTTGACAAAAGAGTGTCTCTATCTTAATTAAGAAAAAATTTGTAATTGGCTGGAATGGATGAATACCTGATATTATTCATAAATATTTAATTAAATAATAGGAGATAAAAGAGATATGACGACTGACGCTTTGGCCGCCTCAGGCTCGAACATTGATTGGAAAAGGATTCTTTTTTTATCCATCGGTGTAATACTTTTTCTCATAGTTAATTTTTCCCCGCCCTGGCCGGATGCCGTTGATCCCACCGGCAAACTATTTACATTAACCGCAGAGGGAAAAGGCGCTCTGGCCATCTTTCTTCTGGCCGGCACATGGTGGGTGTTTGAAGTGGTGCCCATCGGAATTACCAGTTTAACCATCGGTGCGTTACAGGTTCTTTTTATGGTCCGGCCGGCCGAAGAGGCACTAAAGGATTTTATGACCCCGTCCGTTCTCTTTATCTTTGCTTCACTGGTGATCGGTATGGTCTTCACAAAAACCGGTTTAACCAAACGGCTGGCATATAAAATGCTGACCGTGGTGGGGGAAAGAACCAGCATGATCTACCTGGGCTGTTTTGTGGTCACATCCGCGCTGACCCATATCATGGCCCATACAGCCGTGGCAGCCACCATGTTCCCTCTATTGATGACCATCTACGGTATGTACACGGATGATGACAGACCCACCCGGTTCGGCAAAGGGCTCTTCATGGGCATGGCATTTGTGGCCGGGGCCGGCAGCATTGTCACCCTGCTGGGAGCGGCACGGGGGGCGGTTGCCCTTGGATTTTTCAAAGACATCGTGGGAAGAGATGTCTCCTTTTTTGAACTCACCTTTTATATGTTCCCCATTGGCTGGGTTATGACCTTTATTTTATGGGGATTTTTCATGGTCTTTTTCAAACCGGAACAAGATACCATTCCGGGCCTCCGGGAAAAAGCCAAAAAACTGGGGGCGGCCATGGGAAAAATTACCGGCACGGAAATCCTGGCCGCATCCATTATCTTCGGCTGTATCTTTATCATGTCGGTCAAACAGTTTATCCCGGCCATAGAATCATTGGATAAAAACGGAATCATCCTGGTCTCCACCATTCTCTTCTTTGTGTTCAGAATCCTGGACATCAAGGATCTTGAATCCATCCCATGGAATATCATCCTGCTGTTCGGCGGTGCCATGAGCATCGGATTCTGCCTGTGGGAAACCGGTGCTGCCGAGTGGCTGGCCATTAACTGGCTCACCATGTTCCAGAATTCCCATTGGTTTGTCTTTGTGATGAGCATTGCCTTCTTTGTCATGATGATGACCAACTTTATCATGAACGTGGCCGCCATTGCCATATCACTGCCCGTGGCCCTGGTGATCGCACCGTACCTGAATGTTGCCCCGGAGGTGATTTTATTTGCCGCCCTGGTCACCGCGGGCATGCCGTTTTTACTTCTGGTGGGTGCGGCACCCAATGCCATTGCCTACGACTCAAAACAGTTTACCACAGGGGAATTTTTCCTCTACGGTATCCCTGCCAGTGTGATCCTCATGATCATCGTTGGTTTGGCCATCCCCCTGTGGGGACTGATGGGAATGCCGATTACACTCAACTGATCCCCCTGTCTACAGGACGAGGGATTCGGTGCCTGAAGGCCCCAGGTTTCAACCATCCCCGAAGGGGAAGATGGCAGCCGAAGGGGGGCAGCACTGGATAATGCACCTGATAAAGGGGGGCGGATGTGTGTCATCAGCCCCCTATTCGTTTGGGAATATGCCAAAAATCTGGTCAACGCCTATGGTCGGTAATTCGGCGCATGTCATGGTTAGAACCTGGGCAGGCCGTGATGCCGGGTCATGCTTTAGCATTATAGGCCGGGGCCGTGACGTTGATATCGGTATAAGGTTGTCCGCACCCTCGGTCCGGATTTTGGAATGGCCGTATAAAAGAACCGCTCCCCGAAAACAGACACAAAATTTTCAAAGAACGTTAAAATACTTGATTAAAAAACGGTATTATGTTTGAATGCATAAGTTCAAAAAGTAGCCTCCAAGCAGTATGATGGATTTAAGTATCGGCTGGAATGACAAAAGTCATCCAAGTC
>JANQML010000057.1 GCA_028280105.1 Desulfobacula sp.
TATCCATACACAGGTGCCGCCGCCCGGCCAGGCAGTTTCTGCAGTGCCCGCAGATCAGGTGACCCTCACCCGAAACCAGATCGCCGGGATTAAAGTCAAAGACATGGGAGCCTGTTTTTTCGATCCGCCCCACAAACTCGTGGCCGATGGGCATGGGGATCGGTATGGTTTGCTGAGACCATTCATCCCAGTTGTATATATGGACATCTGTTCCGCAGATCGCGGTTTTGACTATTTTTATCAGCACTTCATTGTGGCCGATTTCCGGGATGGGAACGTCTTCCAGCCAGAGTCCCTTTTCCGGTTTTGACTTGACCAATGCTTTCATGGTTTCCATTAGACTTCCTCGATCAAAGGGTTGAAAGGGTTGAATATTGCCCGTTTATTCATTTAAACAGAGTATATCCTTCCTTGTTTTTTTAACACCATTCTTACAGGATTGGTTTCTGTCTATATCATGCTGATGGTATTTTTACCGGCTTTTTCGGATTTATACAATGCCTTATCCGCTTGTTTAAGGAAATCATCCGGTTTTTTCACCCTGTATAAAACAGGTGACGCCAAATGAACAGGTTACCCGGTACGGGTGTGAGAATGCATGGTTCTGGATAATGCCTGAAAAAAACAGGCTTTAATAAATATTTGGGATAAAAATTTCTTGACAAAGAGCGGAGTTGACGCCCATAGTCTATCGTAAAATACTATATATAAAAAATGGGAGGAAAGAATGGAAATTAAAGTCACCCGTGCCCGGACAGACAGAACCCGGCCAGCCGACACAGAATTGGGATTTGGAACACTCTTCACCGATCACATGTTTGTCATGGATTATTCCAGGGAAAAAGGGTGGCATAACCCGGAAATTAAGCCCTACCAGGACTTTTTATTACCACCGTCCGCCATGGTCCTTCACTATGGCCAGGCGATTTTCGAAGGGTTGAAGGCATACAAGACAGAGGATAAGAAAATACAGCTTTTCAGGGCCAGGGATAATTTTGAACGGATGAACCGATCGGCCAGAGGGATGTGTATCCCGGAGCTTGACATCGATTTTGTCATGGATGCAATGAAGCAATTAATCCGTATGGACGAAAAATGGATTCCCGAAAGCCTCGGCACCTCTTTATATATCCGTCCGACGATTATTGCCACCGATCCTTTCCTGGGTGTCCGGGCATCATTTACCTATAAATTTTTTATCATTCTCTCTTCTGTGGGTGCCTATTATTCGGAAGGGTTTAATCCGGTGAAAATCTGGGTATCCAAAGACCATGTCCGTGCCGTAAGGGGCGGTGTGGGTGAATTCAAAACCGCCGGGAATTATGCTGCAAGCCTTATCGCCTCTGAAAAGGCCGTTCAGAAAGGATACGCCCAGGTGCTATGGCTGGATGCCATTGAACGCAAATATATTGAAGAAGTGGGTGCCATGAATATCTTTTTCGTTATGAAAGATGAAATCGTCACCCCCGAACTTACCGGCAGTATTCTGCCGGGCATTACCCGTTTCTCGGTCATTGATCTGGCTAAAAAATGGGGAATGAAGATAGCGGAGCGGAAGATAAGTATCGATGACGTGTTTGATGCGCATGCCAAAGGCAAACTGGTAGACGTCTTTGGTTCGGGAACGGCGGCAGTTATCTCTCCGGTGGGTGAAATCCGATATGGGGACCGGGCAATTGCCATTGGTGACGGCACCCCGGGCGAGACGGCCATGAAGTTTTACAATGCACTAACAGATATCCAATACGGGAAAACCCCGGATACGGAAGGCTGGATCGAAGTCATCAATTAATATTTCGAAGACTGCAAAAATATAATTTGTTTCTGCCGATATGAACGGGGCCGCAACGACCCGGGCGATGCCGGGTCATACCTACAACAAATGGAGAGAAAATGGCTAAGAAAAAACAGGTTCTACCCATAGGAAAGCGGATCCGGCGCGCCAGGCTGGATAAAAAAGTAACGCTGGATGTGATCGCCAATGAAACAGGAATGTCCAAGGCAAGGATCAAACAGATCGAATCCGGTGAGAAGCGTCCGTCCGTGGGAACATTGCTTCAGATTTCACGGGCTCTTCACGTTGATTCCTCATTTCTCTTAAAAACAGCTGAAGAACAGGTGGAAAAACGATCCAAAGCGTATACCAAGCGGACGGATAATTATGCCTATACCGCCTTGACAGCCCATGCGGAAAACAAACACCTCAAGGCGTTTAAGATCGTGATTGAGGCAGGGAAAAAGCATGACGGTGTCGGATTCCAACATGAAGGAGAGGAATTTGTCTATGTCCTTGAAGGAAATGTCGAATATACCGTGGGTGAACATATCAATAAATTAAAAGCCGGAGATTCATTACATTTTAATTCCGGTGTGAAACATGATCTGAAAAACACCGGAAAGACCGATGCACACTTAATCGTGGTGGTTTACGCACCTTAAGCCGATGGCGTCCACCCGCATTAAAAAACGGTCTGACAACATGCGGCAATTTGAAATCGCTTTCAGCAATTAGAGATACAAGGGGGAACTGTGTTATTCAAACTGACGGATGAACAGGTAATGATCCAGAATATGGTCAGGGAGTTTTCAAGGAAAGTCATCGGTACCACTGCATCCGAACGGGACAGGACAAAAGAATTTCCGGCAGATAATTTCAAACAGATGGGTGAACTCGGACTCATGGGGATGATGATACCCGAAGCGTACGGCGGTGAATCGGCCGATACGGTCTCTTATGTCCTGGCCCTGTCTGAGATCGCCTATTCCTGCGCGTCGACATCCGTGGTGATGTCGGTCCAGAATTCCATTGTCTGCGAAAGCCTTTACCGGTTCGGCACCCGGGAACAAAAAGAGACCTTTTTAATTCCGCTCGCCTCTGGTGAAATCATCGGTGCATTTGCCTTGACCGAGCCTGACGCTGGCTCTGACCCGGTGTCGCAAAAGACGACCGCGCACAGACAAGGGGATCATTATATCATCAACGGAACCAAACGGTTTATCACTTCAGGCCTGCATTCCAAGGTGGTCCTTGTCACGGCAAAAACCGATGAAACGGTTGGACACAAAGGGATAAGCTGCTTTATTGTCCCCAAAGAGACGCCCGGGATGATCGTCGGGCATGTGGAAGATAAGATGGGATTGCGGGCCTCGGATACCACAGACCTGATTTTTGAAAACTGCAAGGTCCCGGCGGATTTGATTCTTGGAAAAGAAGGTGACGGGTTTAAAATCGCCATGGCCGGTTTAGACAGCGGCCGCATCGGCATTGCCGCCCAGTCTTACGGGGTGGCCATGGCCGCCTTTGATGCGGCGGTGAAGTATATTAAAAAAAGGAAGCAATTCGGAAGTCCGGTTTCCAAGCACCAGGCCGTCCGGTTTCAGATCGCAGACATGGCCACCCAGATCGAGGCTGCCAAACAGTTGATTTTTTCAGCCGCATCTTTAAAGGACAGAAAGGAATCGTATACCCGGGAGGCCTCCATGGCAAAGTTGTTTGCCTCTGAGATGGTCAATGATATTACGGCCAGAGCCATCCAGTTACACGGCGGATACGGATTTACCAAAGATTATGCGGTTGAACGGTATTACCGGGATGCCCGGGTCTTTACCATCTATGAAGGGACAAGCGAGATCCAGCGCGTGGTGATTTCCAATCAGGTCTTGAAGGACAAACGAAAGATGTAGCTTTTCATTGACCACCCGCCTTCTGTTTGAGAGACGGGCAAACCGGTCAGCCGGTAATTTTAAATGGAAAAAGAGATCAATACCCGTTTTCAAAAAACTCTGCGGCCGATTTAACATCCTCCGGGCAGAAGATAAAGAGGCATTTGCCGTCAGAGTCAGATACCGATCCGTAGACATAGTTGATATTGATCTTTTCCTGTCCAAGCTTTTGAGTGATCTTTAAAAATTCACCCGGCTGGTTGGTCAGCTCAATTGAAACCACCTCTTTTGAGTCAAACAGGTAGTCTTTTTTTCTCAACAGGTCCATGGCCTTATCCGGCTGATCCACGACCACCCGAATCAGGGCGAAATCCGCCGAATCCTTTCTCATTGACGAATAACTGGCAGAAGATGCCAAACGTTTAAGGGATTTCCCCCTTGCTTCAAACAGATTCTGAACATAGGCAGATGCGTCTTGAATCGTGATCGCATCAATGTTGATATCTGCTTCAGCCAGGATCCTGCTGAGCCTTGCCAGTTCGCCAGGTATGTTTTTTAAAAAAAGAGAGATCTCTATCCGGATCATACTGCCTCCCGTCTTTACAGGGGTTAAAATCCAATGGCCAACCAAGTGGCTGATTCCGGCCTGTTCTTTATAGTGGTTGTCAAAATAACGTTCCGATTAAGTTTCTGATGCTAGGGGTTGAACAGCAAATGACGCCAAGACTGTCGGCCCTTTCAGAGCGCTTGACATTATCAAGACCTTTTTTTGGGGGAACATATTTTTGTCATTTGCTATAGATATTTGGTTTGTGGGGTAACGCAGATAGACATGTTTTTGGTACGGATATGCAGTTACCCCGTATTAAAATCAGTTGAATTTACGATTGGTCCATGGCCATGGCAACGCCCTGGTCAAATGCATCCATGTTCAACGGAATGACTTTTGCCTTGGCTGCAAACTCTTCTTTGACGCAATCCTTAAGCACCTCAAGATCAACCACCCGGGTTTTGGCTGCAAATGCGCTCAATGCGACAATATTGGCCGCTTTCACACTGCCGGCTTTAATGGCCACATCGTTGGCCGGAACCACCAGCTCCGTGATATCATCTCTTTCACTCCGGTTGGGGATCAGGGAACTGTTTATTAATATCACACCATCCGGTTTGATGGTGGCGGCAAATTTCTCAAGGGACGGCCGGTTCATGGCCACCAGGTGGCTGGGATTTTTTATGATGGGGGAGCCAATCCGCTTATCGCTGATGACAACGGTGCAATAGGCGGTTCCTCCCCGCATTTCAGGGCCGTATGACGGAACCCAGGCCACAAAATAATCCTGCTTCATGGCAGCATGAGCCAAAAGTTTTGCACTAAGTAAAATACCCTGACCGCCAAATCCGGCAAATTGAATTTCTGTCTGCATCTTTTATTTTCTCCTAAGCGTTCGGATACCTGTAACTTGGTATCTATTCAGGTACTTTGTAATCACCCAATTCAAAATAGGGAAGCAAGGTATCTTCAGCCCATTTTAATGAATCCACCGGTGTCATGCCCCAGTTGGTCGGACAGGTGCTGACCACTTCCACAAAGCTGAAACATTTTGCTTCCATCTGGTATTCAAAGGCCTTTTTTATGGCTTTTTTGGTCTTATTGACCTGACCCGGTTTGAGTACGGCCTGACGGGTCACATACCCCGGAGTGACAAGTTCCCCCAGCAAGTTGGCCATGCGAAGAGGCATTCCGGTCTGGCCGGTGTCCCGGCCGAAGGGAGACGTTGTGGCCCTTTGGCCGGGCATGGTGGTCGGTGCCATCTGGCCGCCGGTCATACCGTAAATCGCGTTATTGATAAAAATCGTTGTGAATTTTTCACCCCGGTTGGCGGCATGGATAATCTCCCCCATACCGATGCTGGCAAGGTCCCCGTCGCCCTGATAGGTAAAGACCATCAGATCCGGCCGGGTCCGTTTGATTCCCGTAGCCATGGCAGGCGCCCGGCCGTGGGCGGCCTCTTGAAAATCGCAGGTGAAATAGTTGTATATCAGAACGGCACATCCCACCGGTGCAATCCCGACGGTTCTGTCCCGGATACCCAGTTCATCCATGGTTTCAGCTATAAGGCGGTGAACAATCCCGTGGGTACACCCCGGGCAATAGTGCGTCATGGTCTCGCTTAAGCTTTGAGGCACTGAAAACGTTTTACCCATAGTTATAATCTCCTCGTCTAACGGTTAGAGCAGTCCTTTGATTACATCGTTAATTCTTTCCGGTGTCGGCACTTCTCCACCGCATTCGCCGTAGAAAGTCACTTTTTTGACGCCCTGTACACTGCGCTCCACATCTTCAACCATCTGGCCCATACTCATCTCAATACTGATAACGGCTTTGCAGCTCTCTTTTCCGGCGGCGCTGCGGATGGCCTCCTGAGGAAAGGGGAACAGCGTTTGGGGACGGATCAGGCCCACCTGGATCCCCTCTTGTGAAAGGATATCAATCGAGGTTTTACAGACCCGGCTCATGGTACCGTAGCTGACAATCAGCACGGAATAATCCGTGTCCGTGTGATAGGTTTCAAACAGGACGTCTTCTTTCGCCATCTGTTCATATTTGGCTTTCAGATTTAAGTTGTGCTGATTTAAGGCCGCCGGATCAAGGAAAAGGGATTTGACAAGGTTTCTCTGGCTGCTGTTCCGGGTGGACATTCCATTGGTGGCCCATTCATCTTTATTTGACGGTTCCGATACCAGGGTATCCGGAAATTCAACCGGCTCCATCATCTGACCGATAAGACCGTCACCCAGGATCATAACCGGGTTTCTGTATTTGTCTGCCAGGGCAAAGGCGTTCATGGTCATCTCAACGGCCTCCTGAACGCCATCCGGTGCCAGAACGAGCATGTGGTAGTCCCCGTGCCCGCCCCCCTTTACGGCTTGAAAATAATCCCCCTGGGAGGGCAGGATACCGCCCAGTCCGGGACCACAGCGCATGATGTTGACAAAAACCGCCGGACATTGGGCAGCGGCGATGTATGATATCGCTTCACCCATCAGGCTGACCCCCGGGCTTGACGAGGTCGTCATCACCCGCTCTCCGGCACCGGCCGCACCGAAGATCATGTATCCCACAGCCACTTCACTTTCACCCTGCAAAAAGACGCCGTCTACTTCGGGCAACCGTTTGGCCAGGTATTCGGCCACTTCAGACTGGGGGGTAATGGGGTAGGCAAAATAATTTTTGCATCCCGCACGGATGGCTGCTTCGCCAATGGCTTCATTCCCTTTCATCAATACTTTTGTCATTGCTTTTTCCTCATTCGTTATTCAGTGGTTTCCGGATTTTCAACATCAGCGGTTTCAACAATTGTGATGGCCACATCCGGGCACATGATGCAGCACATGGTGCAGTAGATACAATCGTCGGGACGTGCCTGATATGCGGGGAAATGCCCCTTTGCATTTACCTTGTCCGTCATCTCAAGGACATCCTTGGGGCAGACATCGACACAGAGGCCGCAGCCTTTGCACCGCTCAGAATCGATAATGTGTTGATAGGCCATGTTAAAGTCTCCTTTCGTGTTAAAACCGTTTCCAGGGAAAATTCAGTTTTCGGTTTATTTCAAGTATGGGGCAGTCGAACCGCTCCAGCTCAAGTTCGGGTAAAAGGCGTGAGTCTGCCGTAATAAACTCAATGGCAAGACCGGTGGCGCTCGACACCTGTTTTAACATATCATATCCCTCATAGATTGAATCCGGACGGGTTTCATCCATGAGGTTGGCATTGCCTACAATACCGGTAATATTCAACTTTGAGGACATCTCTATTTCATTTTTTATTTTTATACAGCCCTGGATATCCCGTGTGAAAGGGCGAAACGGGTTGATCACCTGCAGCAGGTTCACCGGCTGTTCCGATAGATGGTTTTTCAGTGCGGCCAGAACCGTCACACCGACATCGTCTCCGCCGACATCAAGGAGGGTCAGTTCAGCAGGCTGTTTAATGATTCCGGCGACGGCGGGGGATAGGATCGGCAGATCTGCGTTATGATACTTTTGCGGCGGCAGAATGACGTCGATACCCATTGTTTCAAGAAGATCCTTTGCCTCCCGGGTTCGAAAATAGGGATTCACCAGATCCAGATCGGCGATCTTTACCCGGATGCCGTCATTTTTTCTTTTTATCGCCAGATTTACAGCCGTCTCGGTTTTGCCGCTTCCGTAGTTTCCGCAGATAACGACAATTCCCTTAGTATCGATAGTTAGACGATTCAACAAATATGCCTTAAGTAGTTAGTTTAAAGTTCAGTGAATCAGTATATTTACTCAACTAATATTAGTCAAATGTATTGTATAGATTGCCGCAACCTATGCTTCTGGTCATTAACCCGAATCATTGGAGAAAACAATGATTTTTTTTATAAACGGTGTCGAATGCCGGGGTTGAAATAACCATGGATAAGATGGGGAAACCGTTGAGACAACCGGTTGATAATTGTCTCCATCCCAAGCGGTTCTCCGCCCGGCGCCGTTGCTTCCATGAGTTCGCAATACTTTTTCGGATCAAAATTGAGGTTCCGCCACTGGATCATGTCGATGTTGCATTCGTCAATGAAGCCGGTCAAGGCGGCCGATTCTTCGCGGGAATCGGTAAATCCCGGGCAGTTCAGGTAGTTAATTGAGACGAATTTACCATATGATTTTGCGATCTTTATGCTCTTAATGACATCTGAGAAATCATAGGTTTTCGGTCTGAAGTAGGCATTGTAACACGATTTCCGCACCGAATTCAGACTTACCCGCATACTGTCCAGGCCTGCTTTGCAGAGCGCATCAACATGATCCGGCATGCCCGCATTGGTATTCATGTTAACCGTTCCTTTTGCCGTCTGTTTCCGGATCAGCCGAATGGCAGGCTCAACCGCTTTGAATGCGGTCAAGGGATCTCCTTCGCACCCCTGGCCGAAACTGACCACCGCCTGATCCACATGGCGGATATGTTCCAGCGATACCTGGGCGATTTCATCCGGAGTGGGGGTGAAGGCGATCCGTTCCTGGCAGGCAGACAGATTGTTCTCCGTCTGAAGGGAAATGCAGCCCAGGCAACTGGCATTGCAAGCCGTGGATGTGGGAAGGGGAGCCTCATACCGCCGGAGGAAAAAATTTTTTCCCGCCGGGCATCCGTATTGAAGGGCACAGGTTTCAAGGTGCCGGATCAGGCGGTTCTTTGGATATTTTTTTTGCATCCTGTGAACCCCACGGACGATTTTCTTGTGCGGCATCTGTCTTAAATCCTGGCGGGGTTCATCATCCACTAAAATAGCCGAAGATCTGAAGTCGTTTTTTCCAAATCCTGCGGCTCCATAGGAAAAAAGCGGCAATGGCCGGTCTGTCCCCGAATCATCATAGGCGCAAAAATGCCGGTTGACATGCCCCGGGGAGTTAAATACGGCCACGGGAAATATTTTTTCACCCCGATTATAGGGATTGTATTCCATGGTCTCAAACCGGTCTTTAACCAGATTAAAGACAATGGGCCGGCGATCCGGAAGCATCATCAGCTCACTGCCATGGGGCATGGGAAGAGTCTGGTTTTTTGTAAGGAGAACGGGCTGAGCGCCTGACATGCCTGCTGCGCCATATCCTTCAAGCTCAAAGATTTCTCCGTTTTCAGCCGCCACAACAGCCGTAAGTATCTGTTTATTTATATATCCGATGAATCCACCTTAAGTTGATGCGTATTGGGATACCGTAACTTCCTGCAGCTAAAGCCAATATACCGGAAACAACATGCAGGGTTCAACTATGACCCGCGTCAGATATACCAGATCCAGCCGGGCTTGCCAATATCTCGTTGTCTTCCCTGATCCACCATACGGTCCCGCCTGTGGGTTGCCTTCAGTCGTTCCTCCCTGCGGAGTATAACTGATACGTCCTCGATCGTCACGCCTTGCAGCCTTGCATCCGGCACCGTATGGTGGCCAGGGAAGTGTTACAACCCATGGCCCAGATGCTAAGGCATCGAGTAAAAATAACCTATCCATCTTACTTGTCTTTTTATCCGTAT
>JANQML010000059.1 GCA_028280105.1 Desulfobacula sp.
GCTCGTGGGGAAGCGCCGTACTCAATGTAATCACCAAGATCCATCCCGTATTTTTGAGGCTCCCGGGTGCTGAAAACCAGGTTGATAATATATTCCTTGAGCTTTTCATCCACATAGATCTGATCCACCAGCGACCCCATACCGGCCATCTGATCGCAACTGATGACGGGTTGTGCCGTTTCGGAAACTTGAGAGCTGTTTTTCTTTAAAATGTCAAGCTCCTGGTTCCTCGTTGGATAGTCCACCTGAACCTTGAGCATAAACCGGTCAACCTGGGCTTCGGGCAGCGGATAGGTTCCCTCCTGTTCAATGGGATTCTGTGTGGCCAGCACCAGAAACGGGAACGGCAATTCATAGGTTTCATCCCCAATGGTCACCTGTCTTTCCTCCATGGCCTCAAGCAGGGCGGACTGGACTTTGGAAGGGGCCCGGTTGATCTCGTCAGCCAGTATGATATTGTTAAACAGCGGGCCTTTCCGGGTAATAAAGTCAGCTGTTTTGGGCCGGTAAATTTCCGTTCCCGTCAGATCTGCCGGCAGTAGATCCGGGGTAAACTGGATCCGTTTGAATTCGGCCCTCACAGAAGAAGACAAGGCCTTTACCGCACTGGTTTTGGCCAGCCCCGGAACCCCCTCTATCAGGATATGGCCGCCGGTCAGCAACCCGGTTAACATGGCATCCACCAGTTTTTCCTGCCCCACCAATTCCTTTGAGATTTCGTTTCGAACCCTGCTGATCAGCAGGTGGCTGTCTTCAATGGCTGATTTGATATCTTCCATAACTCTCGATTCCTTGCCATTTATAGATATAATAAATCAGGATTAATATCGTATTCGGAAAAGCCGTGTCAATAATGAAACAAAGGAAGGGGTGTAACCGGTATGATTATTTGTCGATCAGTTGTTTCGTAAACAGGGCCGATGTCATTTTCACTAGGGTGATCATATGTTCTCGGACGGCTTTACGATCCTTTGACGGGTAGTTTCTAAAGGTCATTAAAATTCCGTCCAGGGAACCGATGAGTGCCTGGGAATAGAGCCTTGAAACCTTTCTATCCACCCCGTGCCGCAAAAGCAGTTCTTCCAGCAGGTCGAAAAAAATCTTGGTGACCGAACCGAATTTACCGGCAACCGGCGTTTCAAGACCGTCTTTGAGCATCAGGTAGGTCATCATCTGGAACGTGGATTCGTTTTCATTCAAATGGTCGACAAAAGCCACTGCAAACTCTTCAATACTTGCCGGTTCGTCTTTTTGAACCATTTTTTTAAACGCTGTGCTGGCCGTATCGATATCCTGAATAAAGGCCTCGGTGAACAACTCTTCCTGGCTGGGAAAATACCGGTATATGGTGGCAGGAGAGATTCCGGCTTCATTGGCAACCTCCCGCATACCCACTTCATAAAACGGTTTTTTTGCAAAAAGAGCCAAAGCAGAATCAACCACAATCTGCTTTCTGGTCTCTTTTTCCTTTTCCTTTAACTCTGCGAACTTTGATTCAGCCACGATTCTCAAGCCTTTTTTGTCAGTACGGGGTTTACCATCCAAAAGGATATAATATGGAGAGGAATAAAAATCAAGCACAAGCGGAAATTTGGCGTGAAAAGCGTTATATTCGCAAAACACCGATCTCAGCGGGGAACTTTGTAGACCGCACCGGAACCGTTTGATTTTCTTTCCGATCCGGGATTTCAGGGTCATCGCATGTAAAATTCAGTATAAATGATTTCAGATAGTTACATGATGAAGGCAAACGCAGATAAATTTTTAACAGAGGGCTAAGAACTTAATATTATAGATGATCAAAAAACGTGCCGGTTCTCATAGGCGTTTGCCCTGGGGATTTTCCCGATTCTTGACGATTGACGGGATAATTGATATAGTTTTCTCTTTTAATTAAAATTTGGAAACGAATCAGACAATTATGATGCAAGATTTTATTAAAAGAGACCGGTTTGACTTTGAAATCGGCTACTTAACCAAAAGTCCGTGCCTGGAATGCGAAAATAAATCCGGTCTGCCCCGGTGCCACAGGGACTGTGTTGTACTAGATAAAATACAGACCACTCTTGCAAAAGGGATTTCCACACAGTCCGCTTCCTTCGAAAGCTGATCCGCCCATGAGATCTGTCTTTGATCCGACAAGCCGCTGCCTGGCCAAAAAGTACCTGACCCCGTCATGCCTGAAAGCCCTTGAGCATCTGAAAACCGACACCGGATTCAACCTTGAAATGGCCATTGCATCGGGTATAAAAAACCCGGATTCCCATATCGGTCTCTATGCCGGAGACAGTCAATCCTATACCGTATTTTCCCGGCTATTCGATCCGGTTATTCAGGACTACCACGGCATATCTGCGGATCAGGTGCATCACGACGACCTGAGCCCGGTCGATCTGCCCAACCCTGACCCGGAGGGCCGCTTTATTCTTTCCACACGGGTTCGGGTGGCCCGGAGCCTTGGGGCGTTTAATTTTCCCTGCCACATCCGTTCGGACGAAAGAAAAAGACTTGAAACGACCATTGTCCAATCCCTATCCCGGCTGGACAATGATCTTTGCGGCACCTACATCTCCATGGAACAAAATGACCTGCAAGACATTTCCCGATTAAAAAAGGACGGGCTCATCTTTGAAAAGGGAGACCGGTTTCAGGCGGCAGCCGGTATGAACAGGGATTTTCCAAAATCACGAGGTGTTTTCTGTTCAAATGACCGAAAATTCAGGGTTTGGGTGAATGAGGAGGACCATCTGCGGATTATCAGTGTGGAGCCATCCTCCGATCTTTCCGGTGTGTTTAACAGATTGGTCAGGGGCATCAGCCGGCTGCAGGATACCATGGAGTTTGCCGAAAATCCCCGGTACGGCAACCTGAATTCATGTCCCACAAATATCGGTACAGCCATGAGAGCCGGTGTTCACATCCGGCTCAAAGGGCTTGAAATCTATCCGGATACTCTCAACCGGATCGCCGACGACCATGACTTACAGATCCGGGGGACCCGGGGTGAAAAAACAGCCGTGAATGACGCTGTATTCGATATATCCAATCGCCGGCGGCTGGGGTTGAGTGAAACAGATATCGTGACCCGGCTTTTCTCCGGCATCCGCGAACTTATTACAGCTGAAAAATCAAAACTGAAAAACTGACCGAATCGATTCTCCCTTTTTTATCCGGCAGCATCGAAGCGGCAAACCCGTATCGATCCAACGAGCGAGCGGCGCGAAATAAAATTTTACTTTGTGAATCGGTTTGTATATGATTGATCAACCCATACCCCGACGACGGGGTATATTCCGGCAGTATGGTTCGTTCAAAAGGATTCTGTTTTGTGACATATAATTTTTTCACATTATCATTTACCGGTGAAGATAAACATCTTGAATCAGCCTATCGGGCCTATGATTTTAAAAAATCACTTTTAAGGGTCAGGGCAGCCATTCTGGTCGCTGTTTTCTTTTATGCCGTTTTCGGAATACTGGATGCCATTGTTGCACCGGATATCAAACATCTCTTCTGGTTCATCCGGTACGGTCTTGTTATCCCCTTTGCACTCTGGGTGCTGTGGTACTCTTTTCAACCCGGTTTCAAAGCCCGTATTCAGCCGGTTCTATTCACAATGTGCCTGTCCGGAGGGCTGGGAATCGTATCGATGGTTATCCTGGCCGATCCGCCGGCCACCTATTCGTATTATGCCGGTATTATTTTAATTTTTATTACCATTTTCACCTTTTTACGGCTTCGGTTCATGTGGGCCGTCTGCTGTTCATGGCTGATTGTCATCTCTTATGAAATCGGAGCCGTATTGATCGTCGATACACCGGCCACCGTATTGATCAATAATAATTTCTTCTTTATTTCCGCCAATATTTTCTGCATGTTCGCCGGTTACTCCATTGAGTTGAACTCCCGCAAACGATACATGTCAAAACTCAAACTGGAGCAGGCCAAAACCGAATTGGAACAGGCCAATACGGAACTGGACCGCCGGGTGCTGGAACGGACCAACCAATTGCTGGACGAGACATTGAAACTTGAAACGGAAATTAAAGAGCGGGAAATCAGCGAAAAAAAGAATCAGGACTTAAGAAATCAGCTTCTTCAGGCCCAGAAAATGGAAGCCATCGGTACTTTGGCCGGGGGGATTGCCCATGATTTCAACAATATTTTGACATCCATTTTAGGATTTACGGAACTGGCCCTGGAAGAAGTTGAAAAAGATTCGAGTATGGAAGACGGTCTCCGGGAAATATATGCCGGCGGAAACCGGGCAAAAGAACTGGTTAAACAGATCCTGACATTTGCCCGCCAGTCTGAAGAAGAGATAAAACCGATTCAGATCGGCCCGGTAATGTCAGAGGTCATCAAGTTAATTCGATCTTCCATCCCGGCCACGATTGAAATCCGCGCCAGTATTGAAACCGAGGCCATGATTATGGGAAATCCAACCCAAATGTATCAGGTGTTAATGAATCTTTGTACCAATGCCTTTCATGCCATGGAAGCGGATGGCGGCGTCCTCACGTTGACCCTTAAAAACCATGACCCGGTATCCGGCCCCCCCCTGCCGGCCGGTGCGTTAAAAGATAAAGCTTACATCGAACTTGAAATCTCGGATACGGGTATCGGTATTAAACCGGAAAATTTAGGCCTCATATTCGATCCTTACTATACGACAAAGAACGTTGGGAAAGGCACGGGCATGGGCCTTTCCGTAATCCACGGCATCGTGACCTCCTATCGGGGAAAGATCCGGGTGCGCAGCACGCCCGGTAAAGGAAGCAGGTTTACTCTTTTTCTGCCGGTCACCAACCAGACAGAGGAGAAAGCAGGGTTTTATGAAAATGCGGATTTGCCCCGAGGCGCGGAAACCCTCTTGTTTATTGACGATGAAATCGCCATTACAAAAATGGCCGATGAAACACTCTCCCGGCTGGGATATACGGTCATCACCGAGACCGACAGCCTGAATGCGCTGGAGCGGTTCAAACAGACACCAGCGGCCTTTGATCTGGTTCTTTCGGATATGACCATGCCCCGTATGACCGGCAATGTCCTGGCCACCCATATGTTACAGATCCGGCCGGATATTCCCATTATCCTGTGTACCGGTTACAGCCCGATTGCAACGGAAGAAGACGTGATAAAATCAGGCGTTAAAGCATTTTTAAACAAACCGATTATAAAAAGAGACCTGGCAATGACCGTGCGGAACGTAATAGATGCCGGTACCGTTCATTAAAACAATGCCCCGGTTGTACAGAATTTAACCCTATCGTTGCTTATTTTTTTTATATGTTCAGATAAAAATTTTATCACAGATACCGGTCCCCAGAAAGACCAGCATGGAAAAATTGAAAACGGCAAATGTCAATCCGAGTTTTAATCTCTTTACGACATAGAAAAGAAGCGCGCAGATAATGGGTATGGCCATGGCATTGGCAGACAGGATGACATTTCCCCAAACATGATCAATCCGGGTCTGCAGCAGAAAAAAAAGAATTGCCAGGCTGTAAAGGTTTGTCCAGATCAGAATCTGAAGTTTCAGCTCTTTTACGGGGAAGAGATCGGTCAAACAGGGATATCGTCTGAGCCCATCTTGTCCGATTTGACGGCCTTTAGAGGTAATAAGAATCATCAGCGTATGCGGCACCTGCCATACCATAAGAATTCCCATAATCATCAGAATGGTGGGATCATTCATGTCCGATCCGGCAGCCGTCCACCCGATTAAAGCCGGGAGTGCACCGGAAAGGGTGCCCGGAATAAATGCCAGAGGCGTTATTTTTTTTAACGGTGTATATAATCCATTATATGCAACGACCGCCAGGAGACTGATGATCAAGCAGAATCCGCCCGCAACGGAATACACCCCCCAAAAACCGGTTGTGATCAGGAGAACCGCCGGTACAATTGCATGGGTCAACGGGATCCGTTTTCGGGGAAGGGTTCTGTTGGCGGTTCGTGCAAAGGAAAGGTCATACTCTCTGTCCTGAATATTGTTTAAGGCGGCTGAGCCCAGGGCCAGAACCAAAACCAGAATACCGATGATGCCGGCATCCACTGAAAACCGGCCGGCTGCCGTGACATATCCCAGTATGGTGGAGAGGCAGATATAGAGACAGAGGTGTACTTTAAACAGCTGAACGTAATCCCCGGGCCGGGCCTCCCTTTTACAGCGGCCTTTTTGGCGGATCATCAAACGATTGCTATTCATCCTCCTCCAGCCATTTTTCATAGACGTCAAGCGAGACAACCCTTACGACACCGGTCATATCCGCATGCCCGGTACCGCAGAATTCGGTACACTGAAAGAAATACTCCCCCTCCTTTTCCGGTAAAAACCAGGCATAGGTATAGATGCCGTTTACCGCATCCACCTTCACCCGGAATGCCGGAATAAAAAGGGAATGGATCACGTCGTCCGAAGTAATATTCAGCTTGATCGGCGTATTCACCGGTACGACGATTTCATTTTCCACCTCTTTGTCATTCTCATAGTAAATCAGCCAGGAAAAAGATTGCGCGATGACTTCAACCTCTATGGCTCCTTCGGGGACATCTCTGAGACCGGTATAGGATTGCCACCCGGATGCAAACATGCTTAAGGCGATAACCGTAGGCAGAATTATCCAGACGGTTTCGAGCAGCCAGTTTCCCCGGATATCGGACGGTGTCTTGTGTTTGCTTCTCCGGTACCGGATGACAAACCAGATCATAACAAGGGTAATGGCAAACAGAAAAACAAACGAAAACCCGACGATCAAATAGAAGGATTGGTCGACCAGGGTGACTGGATTTACAATATCTTTCATTTTTTACCTCATCTGAATGCAACATCCCAGAATGTGAAACCGATCATAATACCCAGAAAAAAAATCGTGCCCAGAAATGACCAGGCCAGCAGTTTTCCCTCAAATTTCATGTGCATGAAATATAGCAGTACCAGGGCCCCTTTACACGAAGCAATGAGCAGTGCGATCCAGATGTTCAGCTTTCCGAAATCCAGATAAGATGCGCCCACTGTCACACCGGTGAGTGCAAACAGGGCCAGAAGGACTCTAAACAGGGTCGAATATTCAAACAGATGAATGGATGTGCTGCCTTTCATGCCTCCTCCTAAATCACCAGATAAAATAACGGAAAGATAAAGATCCAGATCAGATCCACCAGATGCCAGTACAACCCTGAGTTTTCCAGCAGGGCGAACCGGCTGTGGGTGATCCGGCCGGTTTTGATATAGATCAGGCTGACCGTCAACAGGGTCATCCCGATAATGATATGGATACCGTGCAGGCCGGTTATGATATAGTAGAGCCCGAAAAATATGTTCAGCCCCCCCGGCCCGTCTGCCAGTCTTTCGGAATTGGGGTAGATCCCGTGTCCGATCTTGTATCCCCACTCAAAGTACTTATTGACCAAAAAAATGAAGGCGCAGGCAATGGATGCCCCAAGGCCTGCCATGGCGATCCGGCTCTCTTTTTTTTGGATGGCTGTGATGGCTGCGGCAACCGTAAAACTTGAGATTAATAAGATGACCGTATTCATCAGGCCGAACAACCGGTTCAGCTCTTTGCCCCCCTCAATAAATTCAGGGGTATACCGGGCAAAATAGACGGCATAGAGAACAAAAAGCCCGCCAAAGAGAATAATCTCGGTATACAAAAAAAGCCACATCCCCAGTTTTTTGCCGGTTTCATCAGAATGGGGTGTCATCTATTCTCCTTTTTCATGAATCGGTTCTTCTTTGGAATACCGTTTAACCACCCCGGTAAAATCGTACGGATAGTCCAGCACCTCAGGTTCGGCTGCGAAATTGTGGAGGGGCGGCGGAGAGGGGGTCTGCCACTCAAGTGTGGTTCCGCCCCAGGGATCGGATGCCGCATCCCGCGGCCGCTTAAACGACAGTACCAGGTTGATGACCATTAAAAAGATCCCGGCAACGATAAAGGCCGCACCAAATCCGGCGAAAAAATTAAGATTTTCATACTGAGGCAGGTAGTCGTAGTATCGTCTCGGCATCCCCTGCAGTCCCAGGATGAACATGGGAACATAGTGAAATATGAAGCCGCCGGTTAACAGGATGGCACCGATGTAAGCGTTTTTAAAATCATACATCCGCCCGAACATTTTAGGCCACCAGTAGTAGAGGGCGGCAAAAAATGCAAATCCGGTTCCCCCGAACATCACAAAATGGAAATGGGACACGACAAAATGGGTATCATGAACATGGATATTGGTTCCGGCAGCCCCAAGGACCAGCCCGGTCAAACCGCCGACACTGAAAAGATAGATAAAACAAAGGGATAAAAAGAGAGGCGGTGTCATCTGTATCGACCCTTTGTAGAGGGTGGAGACCCACGAGAAGACTTTAATCGCAGAAGGAATCGCCACCACAAAGGTCAAAAGAGAGAAAACAAAAATTGCCGTATCACTCATTCCCGACGTATACATGTGGTGGGCCCAGACAAGGGAACCGGCAACGGCAATTCCCATGGATGATGCCACAATCGCCTTATATCCGAAAATCGATTTTCTTGAGAAGACCGGAATAATTTCCGAAATCACCCCCATGGCCGGAAGTATCATGATGTAAACGGCCGGGTGTGAATACATCCAGAACAGGTGCTGGTAGAGTATCGGGTCTCCCCCCTTGGCCGGGTCAAACAGTCCCACACCCAGATACCGCTCAATAATGATAAGCAGCAGGGTAATGGAGACCACAGGCGTTGCAAGCAGCTGAACCCAGGATGTGGCATAAAGCGTCCAGGTGAACAGGGGAATCTGGAGCCACCCCATGCCCGGTTTGCGCATCCGGTGGACCGTTGTAATAAAATTCAGACCGGTGAGCATGGACGCCATCCCCAGTATAAAAGCGGCAAACACCGCACTGGAAACATTGGTATGGGTGGAAACGGAAAACGGGACATAAAAGGTCCAGCCGGTATCGGGGAATCCGTCCGAAAAAAGAGAAACAATGGCGATAAAACCGCCAATCATATACAGGTACCAGGAAAGCAGATTCAACCTGGGAAAAAAGACATCGTCCGTTCCAATCTGTATGGGCAGAAAGAAATTCCCGAAAATAGAGGGGATCGCCGGGATGATAAATAAAAAGATCATGATCACACCGTGGAGGGTGAAGACCGAGTTATAGACATCTGCGGTGAGAACGGTTTCTCCGGGGAACATGAGTTCAAAACGGATCAGGCCCCCGAGCAGAATGCCCAGCAGGAACCAGAATAAAATGGCATACAGATACATCAGGCCGATCCGTTTGTGATCGGTTGTAATTAACCAGGACAGGATCCCTTTATATCTTGCCGGAGCAGGGGTTTCAAAAAAAGACTTCACCGTTTCCATAAAAGCCTCTTAAATCTTTAGAGTATTTTGACCAAGCGACTGAAAACCAAATCGTATCATTATACTATTCTGTCGGTTTTCGCCTGTTTCTTTTAGACGGATAGAGCAAGAAGATGATAAATCCGAGCAGCATAACCAGAACAGCGGATCCGGTGATTCTGAAAACCTTGAACACATAGGTTTTATTTTCCGGATCATAATCAAAGCAGAAAGAGAGGACCCCCCGTTTTATGGAGATTCCGGTTTCCCCCTTTTGGGCTTCCATCAGCGCCATCCCCAGATCAAAGGGCAGGAAGCCCGGGCCATAGAGATAGCGGGCGATCATTCCGTCTTCGGCCAGCACCACAAGCGTGGAGGGGTGGATATATACGTTTTTTTCTCTTTTAATAAAATAATACCCCAGAGAATCGGTTAATTTACGGATATTCTCTTTATCGCCGGTCAGGTAAAACCAATTTTCCAGGGGGAATTCCCTGTTGATCAAATTCGTGTAATTCTGTTTGGAGGTCCGTGCGATTGAAAAGTCCTCATCATCGGAAAAGCTTAATGTAATCACATTAAAATCTTTACCCGGCAATTGGTTCACCTGATTTAACGCATTGGCCAGATCCGCCTGCAGAAAGTTACAGACATCGGTACAGGAAAAGAAGATCGGCAAAATAACAACCGGTTTATCGAATAAGGACGCTAAAAAAACATCGTTTCCGTTTTCATCTTTGAACCGGGTATCCAATGCGGCAAACTTGCCCAGTCTTTCTTCGACCTTGACCTGCTGTTCCAGATCCGGTAAGGCCTGCTCCGCTTCCATCACCATCTTTGCATGGTCATGGCCGTCGTGGCCCGTGGCCGGATCCGCACCCGTATCCATGTGCTGATGATCTTTATCGTGAGATTCATCATGCATCTGCATCAGAAGTTGAGATGCCTCTGTATGGGCGTGGGGACCATGGTGCATCTCTTCTTTTTCCGCTGTTGACGGTCGGGTAAAAAGAAAAGATGCCGCCATGAAAATCACAACCATTCGCGCTTTCATTACAGAAGACATTATTTTATCTTTTTACTTTCTCCCGTGGAGAGATTGACATCATACACGACCCGGTAACGATGCTGGGATTTCAGGGAATCCCTGCCTTTCCCGTGTGCCAGCAGAATCCGGGTGGTTCCGGACGGGTCAATGGGCTTATCCCATTTATCATCGGTTTTAAGCGGTATGGTGAACGTGATGGTCGTTACCCCGTTCTCCTCTTTGGCCGAGGAGGTGATAATATCGTTTGTGCCGCCGAGTTTGGTATCGCTTTTATGGCCGATTCTGCGATCACCGTAATGATCTTCCACTTTTATCCTGTTTCTGTCTTTATTGATATACCCCAGAATAAAATTCGCCCCTTTCATGGCATCCTCAGGATCAAAACCGACCCCCACCCATGAGGTGGTTTTCGCAGAGAGCATGACATGGATGTTTTCCCCTTCAACCGTCCAGGCGAAATTCACCGTTTCCGAAACCAGTTCGTGTTCATACTCCATTGCAGTTGCAGAAAAAGACAACAGAAGTGCAGTTAACGCCGGAATGATGATCGAAATTATTCTTTTCCTCATTTTCAGTTTCTCCTTAGATTATCCGTATACCAGTTCGCCACCGGAGAATCCCAGCCCAATGGCAATTAACAGTGTAAAAAAGTACAAAAAAGTCATATTGTTCACTTTGGGTTGATCCGGGTCATCTTTAAGGGCGATTAAAGAGAGAACGATGATCATGGCCCCGGCCAGTATCATTTTCAGGATGATCAGAAATTCCCACTGCCCGGCAAAACGGTGTTGCCAGTCCATCAGGCCGGTAAGAATAGTGGGAAATGTACCCAGCAGGCCGAGAACAACACAATAGTAACCGGTTTTAGCCAAAGATCTGAACTTAGGGACTAAGGATGCCATCCGAAAGACTACCGCGCCCATGACCATTCCCATGGGAAGGTGGGTAAAAGCCGGGTGCAGGGGGTGCGTAAATCCGATAGATTCAAGAAATCCAAAAATGTTTTCAATCATGTTATCACCTTTGCTATTCTAAATTTTATCCTTTTATTAATTTATCGAAGCGCTTGATTGTTTGCCGCCGGCTGAGAGATCCGAAGTTCAAATCAACCGGATCATATATATTAAATACGGATACACCCCAAACAAGTCAAGCTATTTAACCGGTCCGCGTAAAATTTAATCTCCAAGAAAAGGCAGGGGAGACTAACTTTATACTTGACAGAGGACAAAGCAGTAAGCATAATACATTTACGGCAATGAAAAAGTAACATAATAAACCCCTTTGATTCCACTGGATGTAATGTGGATTCAATGAAGCAGGATAGAACAACCCTCATTAATGTAACTATATATTTTGCCTCCTAGAAAAGGCAGCACCTTCCCTCCCGGTGCTGCCTTTTTGCTTTTATCCGTTTCCAATCATTTTTTTCATCCGTTGCAATGATATCCTAAGCACGGGTTTATGCTTGACTTGCTCTGGTTATTGCTCTAAAAACGGATTGAGACAATTTGATACTATTCATAGAAACGACCCATGTTCAATTTAATGATCATGCAAGTATGAGCAAGGAGAGCAACATATGGTAAAAAAGTATATTCTTTCGGAACAGGATATGCCCAGGCGATGGTACAATATCATGGCAGATATGCCGACGCCCATGGAACCGCCTCTTCACCCGGGGACAGGCAAAGCCTGCGGCCCGGAGGACCTGGCACCGATCTTTCCCATGAGTCTAATCGAACAGGAAGTCAGTACGGAGCGCTGGATCGATATCCCTGAAGAGGTATTGGAAAAATATACCATATGGCGGCCCGCTCCCCTTTTCAGGGCCACCGGGCTTGAAAAAGCGCTGGATACGCCGGCCAGAATATACTTTAAAAACGAGGGGGTGAGCCCTGCCGGCAGCCATAAACCAAACACCGCCATTGCCCAGGCCTATTATAACAGATTGGCAGGAACCAAAAAGATCACCACGGAAACCGGTGCGGGCCAGTGGGGAAGTGCGCTTTCCATGTGTTGTGCATTTTTCGGCATTGAATGCAAGGTCTTCATGGTTAAAATTTCTTACAACCAAAAACCCTATCGCCGCCTGATGATGGAGACCTGGGGAGCCAAGTGCACCGCCAGTCCGAGCACGGAAACAAAGGCCGGAAGAAGCATTCTTGAGCAGGATCCGGAATCCCCTGGCAGCCTGGGCATGGCTATCAGTGAGGCCGTGGAAGCCGCCGTCACAAACCCGGACACCAAATATGCCCTGGGGTCGGTGTTAAATCATGTCATGATCCATCAGAGCATCATCGGCCTTGAAGCCCAGAAACAGATGGAGATGGCAGGGGATTATCCGGATATCATCATCGGCAGTGCCGGCGGCGGCAGTAACTTTGCAGGCCTTGCCGTTCCCTTTGCCAGGGATAAAATAAACGGCAGAGAAATCGACATCATCGCGGCCGAACCGGCATCCTGTCCGACCCTGACCCGGGGGCCCTTTTTGTATGACTTCGGAGACACCGTTCAAATGACCCCCCTGCTGCCCATGCACACCCTGGGACACAGTTATGTTCCGGCTCCCATCCATGCCGGCGGACTGAGGTATCACGGCATGGCACCCATTGTCAGCCAGCTGGTGCTGGACGGCATTGTCCGGCCGGAAGCCGTTAAACAGATGGAAACCTTTGAGGCCGGCCTGACCTTTGCCCGGTCCGAAGGATTTATCCCTGCACCGGAATGCAACCATGCGGTTGCCATGGCCATTAAAGAGGCATTGAAAGCAAAAGAAGAGGGAAAAGAAAAAGTCATTCTGGCCAATTGGAGCGGCCACGGACTCGTTGATCTGGCGGCCTATGAATCTTATTTCCAAGGTAAATTGTCCAATTATGAACTGCCCCAGAAAGAGATAGACCTTGCCTTAAAAGATCTTGACAACCTGCCCAAACCCCGGCAGACAAACGACCGGACAGATAATCAATAAAAAATCATATTGCCTGCGGTCACGGGAAACCGGCCGCAGGCGGTTAAATCAAAAAGTGATTAAAAGATGACTGATACGCCCCCTGTAACCCCACCGGAAAAATCATGTGAAATCCGGTGTCCCCGGCTGGGGCATCAGATCCACCTCTCATACTGCCGGTCTGAGAACCGCGGACTCCCCTGCTTTAAAACCCTGGATTGCTGGCATCCTTATTTTGATGTCCACCGTTTTTTAAAACAGACCCTGACCGAAGAGCAATTTAAAAAAGTCTTTGTAAAAAAAGGGCCGCCAAAGATTCTCTCACTCATTGAAATTATTGAGCAGGCTCAAAAGGATCGGGAATCCGGAGATTGAAGCGGGGATTGAAACATCCGGTCCGGCTGCCCCGGTTTTTGAAACTTTTAAACCGTTACAAGAGTAACACCCGACCACCGACGATCCGATTTATCAAACCGAGTCCAAGGCCTTTTTAAACCCGCCAAAGGATTTTTTAATAATTGCATCGGGTACGGCATATGAGAGCCTGAAATACCCCGGACCACCGAATCCGGTGCCCGGAACCGCCAATATCTGATTTTCCTTTAACACTTTGACAAACTCAACATCGTTTTCAATGGGGCTTTCGGGAAAGAGATAAAAGGCCCCCTGGGGAATATCAAACCGGTAACCGGCTTTTTGAAGCCCTTCACAAAACAGATCCCGCCGCCGCCGGTATATGGCGGTATCCACACTGATTCCCTGAAGCCGCCCCACCACCTGCTGAAAAAGAGAGGGGGCATTGACCACCGTCATGGTGTTGACAACACCGGCGGCCGCTGCAATCATTTGGGCATCTTCCGCATCCGGGTGGATGGCCATATACCCGATTCGTTCCCCGGCAAGTGACAGCTCTTTGGAATAAGAGGTTAATAGGATCGTATGGGGATAGGCGTCAAAAACAGACGGCACCTCTACATCATAGGCGATGCGCCGGTACGGTTCATCTGAGACAAGGTAGATCCGCCTGCCGTATTTTTGGCTGGCCCGCTGGAGCACCTCTCCCAGCTCTTTTAGTTCGGATTTTGTATAGACCGCACCTGTGGGGTTATTGGGCGAATTAATCAACATCACCCGTGTGTTTTCATCAATGGCGTCTTCAACAGCCGCCAGATCAAGATGAAAATTACTCAGGGATGAGACCGGTTTCAGCCGGGTGCCTGAAACAAATGCATACTGATGGTATCCCACAAAATAAGGGGCCGGTACCAGAATATCTTCACCCGGGTTTGCCAGGGCCCTTAATATATCATTTAATGCGCCTGCCGCCCCCACGGTCATAACGATGAGTTCAGGGGTCAAAGAGATGCCGTATTCTTTGTTTAAATAATCGGCCACAGCCTGTCTGACCTGGGGATAGCCCGTATTGGGCATATATCCGTGGGTGGTCTTTTCATCATTGATCAGATCAAGCAGGGTCTGCTTCACGACGGGAGGGGGAGGCACATCCGGATTTCCCAGAGAGAAGTCAAATACATTGTCCGCACCGTATTTCTTCCTCATACGAATCCCCTCTTCAAACATCTTCCGGATCATGGAGGCTGCCTCAACCATGGTTACCATTTTATCTGCGATGGGCATCGGTTCTTCCTTTTTAATTGGCCTGTCAGTTTATCTTTTGCCCTGGGCATCCGGATCGGTTGTTTCAGGGCCGCCTGAACTTCTCCTATAATCGTTCTATAAAAAAAAGTCAATTCAGGTTGCAGGCCCTGATCCACCATACGGCACCGCCTGCTGCGTTGCCTGCGGTCGTTCCTCCCTGCGGAGTATGATTTATACGCCTC
>JANQML010000125.1 GCA_028280105.1 Desulfobacula sp.
GGGCAACCAGCGGTGTCCAGTGCCACACTTCCATGAGCATCAGGGTGACCCATGCATCCAGCGCACTGGCGGTATGATCGAAATTAATTCCCATGCCGTTGACGGCGGCACCGAAAAGACCGATATCCGGACGGGTGAAAATAATCCAGATCGTCCCGATGACGTTCCACGGAATTAACAGGGGCAAGGCGATCAGGACAAGGCTGACGGAAGCCGCCCATCCTTTTTTGGGCATCATTAAGGCGATGAGGATTCCCAGCGGCATCTCTATCAGCAGAACCAGTCCGGAAAAGAGCAACTGGCGCCAGAGGGCTTCGTGCAGGCGGGTATCGGAGAGCACCTCTCTAAACCACTCCGTTCCGACAAAGAGCCGCTGCCCCGGGCCGAAGATATCCTGAACCGAATAATTGACCACGGTCATCAACGGAATAACTGCACTGAACGCCACCAGTACAAAAACCGGCAGCACCAGGAACCATGCCTTATTGTCTTTCCATTTGTCCATTTTAGCGATGCTCCAATTTCAATCGTTCTTGATCTGCAATTGACGGGTTAAAAGTTCTATTATTGACGAGTTAAAAGTTTATCGTTGTGAAACAATCGAATCCAGTCTTTGGGAAATCTCAGCCAGGCCTTTTCAGACGGATTGGGGCTTCCTTCCGGCAGTCTCGCCCGCAGCAGATTTCCTGCCAGGCGAACGGTGACGATCCTGTAACTGCCGTGGTCTTCAATGGATTTGACCGTAACCGGAACACTGTTTTCAACCGCTTTGGCGTGAACCTGCAGATAAAGGGGACGAATTCCCAACTCCAGATTATCGTTCAATTTTTCGCCAAGGGCGGCGATTCCGTCGTCAATCTCAATAGCGGACCCGTTTATAAATGCTTTGTTTCCGTCTATTTTGCAGGGCAGAAAATTCATGCCCGGACTCCCGATAAAGTAACCGACGAATTTGTGACTGGGGTTTTCGAACAGCTCCTGGGGGGTTCCGATCTGTACAATGCCGCCTTCATACATCACAATCACTTTTTCCGCAAAGGTCAGTGCCTCCACCTGATCGTGGGTTACATAGATCAGGGTCAGCTTAAGCTGTTCATGGACTTCCTTGAGTTTACACCGCAGCTGCCACTTGAGGTGCGGGTCAATTACGGTCAACGGCTCATCAAAGAGGATGGCGGCCACATCTTCTCTCACCAGTCCCCTGCCCAAGGATATTTTCTGCTTGGCGTCGGCACTGAGGCGGGCCGCTTTTTTTTTCAAGCTGTCGGTCAGGTCGAGAATATCGGCGACTTCCAACACCCTTTTTTTGGCATCGTCTTTACTGAACCCCCGGTTTTTAAGGGGAAATGCCAGATTGTCAAACACGGTCATGGTGTCGTAGAGAACCGGAAACTGGAACACCTGGGCAATATTGCGTTTTTCCGGCGGTAACCGGGTAACGTCTTTACCGTCAAATAAAACCCGGCCTTTACTCGGGGCAAGCAGGCCCGATATAATGTTCAACAATGTGGTTTTTCCGCACCCCGACGGTCCGAGAAGGGCATAGGCACCGCCGTCATCCCAGATATTGTCAATCAGCCTGAGCGCATAGTCTGTATCGTCTTTCGGATTTGGGAGATAACTGTGTGCAACCTTGTCTAAAGTAATTCTTGCCATTCACTTCTCCTATAGATATTCGCTACCCAGGCGGTGTGCGGTCCGGAGATAAAATAAGCGCTCCCTGTTCGGAAAAAACGAACAGATTCGCCGGATCCAGATATACCATAATGTTTGAGCCGATTTTCTGGGAATGGACCCCCACTTCCTGAACAACCAGCTTGTCTGTTTCATAGTCCAGGTGGATAAAGGTTTCAGACCCGTTTATCTCAGCCAGTTCAACCCGGCTGTTCAATTGAGCGTCATTTTTTCCGTGCGGTTTTAAAAAGAGGTGATTCGAACGGATTCCGACTAAAAAATTCCCTGATGGCAACGACTTAAGATGGCCTTCAAGCGGAATACTTACATTTTCACCCAGGTTCAATGAGCCGTTATCCGCACAGGCATCCAAGAGATTGATGGGCGGATCGGAAAAGACTTCCGCCACCCTGATGGTCGCCGGTTTATGATAGACCTGGGATGTCACCCCGGTCTGTATCACCCGGCCCTCATCCAGTACGGTGATATGGCCGCCTAACTTGAGCGCCTCACCCGGCTCGGTTGTGGTGTATACAACAACCGCATCCCTTTCTTTAAAAATATCCTGCAGGTCAACCTGAAGTTCTTCACGAAGCTTATAGTCCAGGTTGACCAGAGGCTCGTCAAGCAGCAATAGAGTGGAATCCTTTACCAGTGCCCGGGCAATGGCACACCGCTGCTGCTGGCCGCCTGACAATTCGGTGGGAATACGATCCAGCATGCTCTCCAGATGGAGCATTTCAGCGACTTCCCTGACGCGTTTGTCGATTTTTTTCTTTTCCATGCCCGACAGTTTCAAGGCAGAGGCAATATTGTCATAGATTGTAAAAGAGGGATAGTTGATGAATTGCTGATAAACCATGGAGACATTTCGTTTCCTTACCGACATCCCGGTGACGTCTTGACCGTTGACAATAATTCTTCCCGTGTCCGGTCTGTCCAGCCCCGCCATTATCCTCAAAAGAGAGGTTTTGCCGGCCAGAGTGCGGCCCAGAAATATGTTGGTAGACCCGGCTTCAAAATTGAGATTAATATCTTTTAAATAGACTTCCTCAGCAACCGTCAAATTGATATTTTCGATTAAAATACTCATTTTGATCTCCGAGTTAGTATGAAACTCATTTGTTTGTATGTTCGAAAAAGCACATAGCATGCTTTTAAAAGTTCCGCAAGTGAAAAAAACGAATATTTTACGAAAACATCAACCATCTCTCTCTTTAAGAGACTATCTGTTCGAACTTATTAGAATTAGAAGATTTAACTCTACAACAAAGATTGTCGAACCGACAAGAGGGATTCGGCGAAAAATCATATTCGAAAACAAAAAATTGAACAGGTTCGATTTTTACAAAGAATCTTTGACATGGAATCCACATAAACACCGGCACCTGGCAATCAAAAAAATTTGCTTTGTTTTATAAAAAATTATATGCCGCTTTAACGGGAGCAATTCATGCAGAGAGGATTTGCTATTGAATTTCACTGCTTATTTCATGTATAAATTAAGGATAAAAAATTTTCGCAATATTATATTGTATATCAATCAGGCTCTAGAAAACAGGATAACCATCGATTTTCTATTTTCCGGATGGATGATCACGGTTTTTTTATCCATACTGAACAATGAAGGTATTTGAAAAAGGATACGATTATGGCATTTGATGATGTGATTGGATTAATTGAAAAACTATCCTGCGATTTAGTCCTGGCGGATCCCAAACAAGACCCCGGCAGTCTGAACCGTCTGCTTCCGGTACTCAAATCCCTGCACAGTGAATGTAAAGCCGTTTCCTTTGATAATGAAGCCACACAGGTACTTAAAATTAAGAATATCATCACCGGAATCATCAAAAACCCTGAAAACGAAGTTGAGGAACGAATGCAGAGTATCGGCGATCTGATCACCGGCCTTTCTCTTTCCCTGAACCCAGACGGTTCGACCGGCCAAACCGAAGAAAAACGTTCTCAAACGCCGTTGCGACCTCACCCCTATGAAATGCTGGAAAAAAAACTGGATACATTTGAACGGCTGATTGCCAGTTTCTGCCCGGGTGAACTGCCGGATCTGGGCGCTCTTATCCTGAACCTTCAGGAGATGGAAGAGATCTCCCAAAATATCCCGTCCCCCCTGTTCAACCGGATCACCTTGGCTTGCCTGGAATTTGTAGAAAACACCACCCTGGAAAAAATGAACCATACCAAACCGGTTGAAGAGGGATTGATCCTGCTGCGTTCCATATTGACCCACTTAAGAAAAAACGAAGAGTTTGTCTTTGATTATTCTGATGTACTGGAACTTCTCAAAGCCCAGTTCGAAGAAAAAAAAGCAGTTCCCCTGGAAACCGAACCAAAAGAAACGGCAGAGATGGATTTTCAACCGGAAACGCCGCAAGAACCGGTAAAAATCTCTGAAGACGATATGGAAATTTTTGTGGATTTTGTGTCCGAGGCTGAAGAGAACCTGGATTCCATAGAGGTCAACCTGATCGACCTGGAACAGGATCCTGAAAACAAAGAGATTATCAACGAAATTTTCAGGCCGTTTCATACGATCAAAGGTGTTTCCGGATTCCTGTCCCTGACAAAAATCAATGTACTGGCCCATACAACGGAAAATCTTTTGGACAGTGCCAGGAGCGGTGATGTTATCATTGATCAGATGGCCACCGATACCATCCTCGAATCAGTGGACACATTAAAAATACTGGTCGGCAGGATCAGAAAAGGAACCGAAACCGGTTATCTGGAACCGGATACGGACATTGATGTGGACGGGCTGAGAACCAAACTCAAACAACTCCAGGTCTCCCTTTCAAATGGGGATCAACCCCCTCTTGGTGAAATCCTGATGGAAAAACAAGTCATTGATCAAAAGGGTCTTGACCAGGCCCTTGACACCCAGAGAAAGGAACCAAAGAAAAAAATCGGTGAAATTCTAGTGGAGCAAAAGAAGGTTCACCCCGAACAAGTGGCATCCGCCCTCAAAGAGCAGAGCATGCCGAAAAAGAAAATGAACGCCCAGGTAAAAGTGAGCACTCAGAAACTGGATGACCTTGTAGACTATGCAGGAGAGCTGGTTATCGCCCAGTCCATGCTCAGACAAAAAACTTCCAACGATCCGTCCTTGAGCCAGACGGTTTCCCAGCTGGGGCAGATCGTCAACAATGTGCAGAATATTTCCATGTCCATGCGGATGATCCCGATCAAAGCCACGTTTATGAAAATGATCCGGCTGGTCAGAGACCTCTCTAGAAAATCCGAAAAAAATGTCACTCTGAAGATGTTCGGAGAAGAGACCGAAATCGACCGGAATGTGGTGGATGCGCTCTATGAACCCATGGTCCACATGATCCGGAATTCGGTGGATCATGGTATTGAACATAAAAAGGAGCGGCTGGCGTCGGGAAAACCCGAGCAGGGTACGGTTAACCTGAGGGCCTATCATAAAGGCGGCCATATCATTATTGAAATCGAAGATGACGGCAAGGGCCTTGACAAAGACAGAATTCTTGAAAAGGCCAAAAGCACCGGTCTAGTGGCCGGACCCGAGCAAATGACAGACGCCCAGATTTACGATTTGATTATGCAGCCCGGATTTTCCACGGCCAAAGAGATTACGGATGTATCCGGCCGCGGGGTCGGCATGGATGTGGTCAGGGACGGTATCGAAAAATTCAGAGGGCAATTGGGGATTGAATCCGGCAAAGGAAAAGGGACAAAATTCACCATCAGCCTCCCGCTGACCATGGCCATTATCGACGGTATGCTGGTCCGGGTGGATGATGAAAAATACGTCATACCCACTGTCTCTATTCAAAAAGCATTTAAACCGGCGGAGAACGAGTATTTTACCGTTGAAGGCAAGGGCGAAATGGTTAAAGACAGAGGGAACCTGATCCCTCTGATCCGGCTGAATGAAATCTTTGACGACAAAAAAGAGGGAAAGCCCATCCAGGATTGCCTGGTGGTGGTGGTGGAATCCAAGGATGAAAACCGGGCCCTGTTGATCGATGAGCTGCTTGGGAAAGACGAATATGTCATTAAAAGCCTGGGCAGCAATCTTGAAGATGTTGAAGGGCTTGCAGGCGGTGCCATACTTGCCGACGGCCGCGTGGGACTCATCCTGGATATACACGGGATTTTTTCGATTATCTCCAATGGATAATCCCTTGGATGCCCCTCATTCACAGCTGTTTGGCATCAATTAGATCGGATGGTGCGAAACACGGTCCATGTCAATCATCGGGGCTGAATCTTATCGGAGTTGAATTTTAATGAGCGCTGACATCAAAGTGTTGATTGTTGACGATTCTGCAGTTGTCAGGAAAGTCTTTAAAGAACAGCTATCCAGACAAAGAGGCATTCGTGTTGTCGGAACGGCGCCCGATCCCTACGTTGCCCGGGAAAAAATCATCAGACTGAAACCCGATGTTCTCACCCTTGACATTGAAATGCCCCGAATGGACGGCCTCACTTTTTTACAAAAATTGATGCGCCATTATCCCCTGCCGGTTATCGTTGTCAGTTCACTGACGGCAAAAGGCCGAAAAATTGCCCTGGAAGCCCTCAGTTACGGGGCGCTGGAAGTGATCAGCAAACCGGATGTCGCCTATTCGGTCGGCGATATGAGTGTTCAACTGGCAGAAAAGATCCGGGCGGCTTCAAAGGCAAAACTGGTCCCCAGGCAGGTATTTGAAAGCGTAAAGCCGGGGGTGGTAAAGCTGCCGGCAAAGGCAATGACTCAGACCACAAACAAGGTCATTGCCATCGGTGCATCAACCGGCGGTGCCGATGCAATCAAAAAAGTATTGACCGCCATGCCGTACAATTCTCCCGGAATTTTAGTTGTCCAACATATGCCGGCCCAGTTCACCACCTCTTTTGCCCAGAGGCTGGATGAACTGTGCCTGGTGGATGTAAAAGAGGCGAAAAACGGGGACACGGTCACAAACGGCCAGGTCCTGATTGCACCCGGCAATTTCCACATGGTGTTAAGAAGAAGCGGTGCCCGATATTACGTGGAAATCAAAAAAGGGCCCCTGGTTCACTATCAACGACCGGCTGCGGATATCCTGTTTAAATCCGTTGCCCGGTATGCCGGTGCCAACGCCATTGGCGTGATTCTGACCGGCATGGGAAATGACGGGGCTGCCGGCATGTTAGAGATGAAACGGGCCGGTTCCGTCAATATTGCACAAGACGAGCGATCCAGCGTGGTTTTCGGGATGCCCAAAAAAGCCATTGCCATGGGTGCCGTCGATTATATTAAACATATCAACCGTATTGCCAAACAAATTTTCAATGTGCTGGAAACCCTTTAACAGGAAACAAAAAAAGCGGCAGAACGAATAGACCATCCTGCCGCCTTTAAAGAGAATATCACCCGCCAATATCAACAAATGCGATTTAAGTCGATCAGTCCCCCAACTTTTCAAACTATCCAAAATCTTTAAACTAAAGATTTATGTTATACTCAGCATTTATCTTTTGCCGAAGAAATCTTCTCTTTTTTGAAATCATCTAAGATTCCGTATTATAAAGAAACATTCCGGGTGAGTTTTATTTCAAATAATAAAATAAATCAGCCGCCCTTGTCTTTGATAAATAAACCATTACTTTCTAAGAACAAATTGTTACTTTAGAGTTAGCACGGCCATAAGCTGTGTCATATGTTTATAAATCAATGTTAAGTATTAACAAGGTAAAATTTCAATCCGGAGGATCCATATGAAAATCGCCTTCCCTGTTAAGGAAGATAAAGGGCTTGACAGTCCCCTTGATGACCATTTTGGTGTTGCCAAACATTTTTTGGTCGTAGATACGGACACCAACGAATACCATCTGACTGAAAACAAGAAACTGACTGCAGAAGGCTCCAAATGCAAAACAGGTGCGGTCGGTGCAGAGGAAAGCGTTGAAGCCGTCGTCACGAAATGTATTGGAGACGGTTCCCAAAAAGCCCTGGCATCAGCCGATATCAAAGTGTTACAGGCGCAAAAAGATACGGTAAACGAAAATCTTGAGCTAATTAACAAGGATGAACTCAAACTCTTTCATATATTTGATATCTGCAGGAATAAAAAAAATAAAAAAGAGAGCGGTTGCGGCCATCACGGTTAATCCCTCTGTTATCCTCAACGTTGCATCAAAATTTTATCATAAAAGATGAAATCAGTTGACGATACGGCAAATGCCGTTATTGTAAGGATGCTTTCAGGACTTCATTGTAAACGGGTGCCGCTATTTCATCTTTTTTTCAAAAATTTTTACCAGAATCCCCAGTGGCCGGAATATTTGACATACAGGGCCAGCCCCAGATTGGTGATTCCATGGGCCACGATCATGGATAAGAGATCTTTTCTAATGATATAGAGCCAACAGAGGATCAGGCTGTAAGCGATACACGCCGGCCATTCCATTGTTACGTGACCTGCCGTAAAGGCAACGGTGGAAACCACAATCGCCATTGCTGACCAGGCACCGGGCTCGACATCTTCGATTGTGCGGTGTTCGAGCATCTCATTGATTGCCGGTACTGCCCCTGTTTTTTTTCGAAGAATATCCCATTGATAGGCTGCCCTGAAAATATAGCCCCGGATAAAAATCTCCTCAAAAACCGGTACAATCAGTGAGGCTGACAAGAGGCGAAGAAAAAAAGCGGTATTATCCCAGGGTTCGGCTTCTGCATCAATAAAGGGTGCCATCAGCAGGCACCAGGCAAGAAGGCCGGCCAGGCCAAAGCCGATCCCATAGAGAATAGAGCCGGATACCCGTTTCGGCCCTTTTATCGGCACGTACCATTTCCAGGCCCAGATCAGCAGGGCCGGAACGATAATAATTTTAAGCGTATAAACCCATGATTTGTCCAAAAACCGGTTGCCGACAACGGCAAGACCGACATAGGCCAAATAAGGAATCGCATAGGGAAACAGCAGATCCCGGTTTACAAGACCGGACACCCCTTTTTTTTCTTTATCCACTTTTAAAACCCGTTTCTTTCATTTTTGTCGTATATACCCGTTTCATTTATTGGGTAACAAATTTCAAATCATATCTCAATATCTGTTTTTCGAATGAAAGAACGGTTTGATCACAGATTCGAGTCGGCATTGTTCGGATCAGTCCGATTCTGATGAAGAATCATAAACATAGGTATAAGGATTTTCCATCTTGCTTAACCTCACGAGAGTATTCAGTGAATTGCCGGCCGCTTTGATTTCTTCATATTTTCTTGCTACAGACAGGATACTGTCCCAATCGGAATCCGTGTTCATGTAATTTGCCAGGCTCGAACTCTGCGTGGTCAGATTTTCAGTAAAATTCAAAATCTCACGATTGGCACTCATCTGTCTAAATGCCAGGCCAAATTCGTCATCTGAATTCAATTCTTCCAGCAAATCAGCTTTGCCTGAAAAAGATTCTGAAATGATAATATTATTTTCAGAATCCAATGTCAGACTCATCTTCTGTTTTTCATCAATGCCCAGCTTTTTTACAGCAGCAGCCAGTTTTGATTGGACGATCTCTTCCTGGGTATCGGCTGCAGTTTCAAAATCGCCCAGCTTCAACGGGCCTGTGGGAGCCAATCCCATGAATTCTCTGGTCCTGGCTTCAGCAACCTCTGTGGACAAAGAAACCCGCACCCCTCCGGTTGATGTGACCGGTTCTTCTTTTTCCTGTTGATCCGAGGTCTGCGATGCAGATGTAGCGGGAATGCCTGTGGACTTATAGAAATTATTGCCCGAAGTGTACGCGGTGGTAATCGTGTTCATGGTCATTTCCTCTAGCATTGTTTTTAGTTTTTGAAAGATACGAAAAAAACAAAGCACAATATATACCAGACGCCTTAGAAAACGAATAACCCATTGTTTTTAAAATATAATATATCCAAATAACACCATGTGGTGCGATCAGAAACGCAGTCAAACAATGCCGGTATACCATTAAATCGGGATCTTTTTTCCCGGTGCGTGGAGAAATGCAACAATTGATCAGATCATGAACCGGTCCTTTTTCTTAAAAACCAATTGAATCCGCAATGTAAATATGGGTGATAAGATTAAAGTAATATTGTTAACCTCTCAAAAATTTGCTATCCAACATCCAGACAGGATTCTTATACAATAGCAAAACTAATCTGCTGTAGTTAAGAATATAAATAGAGATATCAATTAAAATTTTAGGGGGATGGACAGAATATGAAAGAAATCATATGGACGGGTGACTTGTCTGTTGGAATAGAACTGATCGACCAGCAACATAAGATGCTGATTAAACATCTCAATGATTTGAGCCAATCCTTGAAATCGAATCAGGGACCCACCAAGATTGCAACCACACTCAATTTCCTGATTGACTATACGGATTTTCATTTCACTGCCGAGGAAAAACATATGGCGGCAAATGATTACCCTGGATTGGAAACCCACAAAAAAAAGCATGAAGAATTCAAAAAAACCCTGAGCAATATGGAAGAAGACCTTGAAGAGGAAGGCGCTACAAAAGTGCTTGCAGATTCAATCGACACCCTGCTGGTTAAATGGCTGTTTGAACACATCCGTGCAGTTGATGTCGCATTTGGAAATTTTTTGAAGAAAAAAGGGGTGCAAATACCCCAAGAAGGTTAACCGCTTCTTCCAGCCGCCCGCAAGATGGTATCGCAAGTTAGTTTCATTTTGCGGGCAGCGGTCACAACTCTACCGGTTTTCACTATCAAAATATCATCTGGCCGGCCATTGATCCGGCTGCCAGCAACCGAAAATAAGTATTGCAGGATTGGGAGCCGCTCCTCACGCAACAGCGATTGCCGGTGAGATATGCAAGACAGACGCTGGTTTTTTATTTTTAGCGCAGTCCGGCAAAAGGCACCATTCTGTTTTTTATTTGACAAATGTTAACAAACACTTAATGTGTGACCATATTTTTAATCTACCTAAAGGAGTATTACATGCCTGATTTAACAGCCATAATGGAGACCAGCAAGGGAACCATTAACCTGACGCTTTTTGCCGACCAAACCCCGCTTACCTGCGCTAACTTTGCCAACCTGGCAAAAAGGGAATATTATAACGGCCTTAAATTCCACCGGGTGATTGCCGACTTTATGATCCAGGGCGGATGCCCCTGGGGGAACGGCATGGGCGGTCCGGGATATGAATTTAAAGACGAATGTAAAAAAGATCTGAAACATGATAAACCCGGGATCCTTTCCATGGCCAATGCCGGTCCCGGCACCAACGGCAGCCAGTTCTTCATCACCCATGGCCCCACCCCCCATCTAAACGGCATGCACACGGTATTTGGTGCCGTTAAATCTGAAGAGGACCAAAAAATTGTAGACAGCATTGAGCAGGGAGATACCATCGAGTCCATTACCATCAAGGGCAATACCGGTTCTTTGTTCAAAAAGATGAAATCCGATATTGACGGCTGGAACAAAATCATCAACAAGCAATTTCCCCAGTTGCCCAAAGCATAGCGTTTCCCCTATGGCGTGACGGCTTCCCCGTCCATCGTAAGTCTTTTCAAAATGTAAAAGGCCATGGGAACGATTCCCTTTGGCCTTTTCTAAAATTTTCATTTTTCCCCACACCAATGCCGGTTCTTTTTTATCAAACAGATCGGCTCACCGGCAGGAGCCGTTTTGATGACAACATCCGGATGAAAAGTTGTAAATCCGTCAACAAGAGCCCCAAATCAATCATCAAATTTTTGTTTAGCATGTGGGCCATGGGTTGCACCGCCTCCCTAGCCACCGGCAAGGTGCCGGATGCAAGGCGGCAAGGCGTGACGGCTGAGGGCGTATCAGCCATACGCCGCAGGGAGGAACCACCGCAGGCGGGACCGTACGGTGGATCAGGGGAGCCGTTTTCAGTTGCCAATCCAACATCTACCTGATAGTATTAAAGCGATTTAAATATCGAATCTGTCTAGTTCCATGGTTTTCTTTCTTCTCCAATGAACTTCTGATATTTAAACAGCAGATTTGGCAACACAAAAAATCAAACATGTTGAAAAATAGTATTTCAAGCCATAACCGAATCGATTAGCGGGCATTCGTCATTCCTGCGGATAAACGTATGATTCGTATTCCTATGCATTGATAGCGTTTAATGTGGCGGTTTCTTAATCTAAGGTCCGGAAATGAATACTGACAACCATTACCTGAAGAAAGAGCTTTACAAACTTGTGGCAACTGATATCTCCATTTTTGAATTCATACAAAAAGGGGCATTGGACGGCATCTGGTACTGGGACCTGGAAGTCCCGGAGAACGAATGGATGAGCCCGGACTTCTGGACAACCCTGGGATATGACCCGAACGAAAAAAAACACCTGGCATCGGAATGGCAGAAATTAATTTTTAAACCCGATTTAAACAAAGCCATCGATAACTTTCACAAGCATTGCAAAAATCCGGATCATCCCTATGACCAGGTCGTCAGATACCGTCACAGGGACGGTTCGGTTGTCTGGATCCGATGCCGGGGGATTGCAGTTCGGAATGAAGAGGGGAACCCGACACGCATGTTGGGCGCACACACGGATTTAACCAAACAAAAACAGGCCGAACATCTGCTTCAAAAAGCGAATGAAGATCTGGAAAACCAGGTTTTAAAACGGACATCCGAGCTGATCAAGGCCAATGAACGGCTTAAAAAAGAACTCAACGCCCGAACCGCCTTGGAAGATGAGTTGCGGGAAAGTGAAGAAAAGTACCGGTCCATGATGGATGCCCTGCAGGATGCTGCATATATCTGTTCACCGGATTATCGCGTGGAGTATATGAACCCGGCGATGATCTCCATAGTCGGATCGGATGTGACCGGCCAGCACTGTTACAGAGCCATTCACGGGCAAAACAAGATATGTTCCTGGTGTGTTCACCATAAGGTATTGGAAAATAAAACGGTTGAAACTAAAATCATCAGCCCCCTGAATCAAAACCATTATTTTGTTTCCAACTCACCCATCGTCCATAAGGACGGAACCATTTCAAAAATGACGGTCTATCGGGACACCACCCACCTGGTGAAACTGGAAAACCAACTCCGCCAGGCTCAGAAAATGGAAGCCATCGGCAGGCTGGCAGGCGGAGTGGCACATGATTTCAACAACATACTGACCACAATCATTGGAACCGCCGATCTGATGTTAATTGGCCAGCATATCAGCCCCCCTGTGAGAGACGGAATCGAAGAAATAAAATCCGCAAGCATGCGGGCAGCCGACCTGACCCGTCAACTGCTGGCATTCAGCCGCAAACAGGTCATACAACCGACGGTTCTGGATCTTAACACGTTGCTGGAAAGGCTGAAAAAAATGCTGACCCGCCTCATCGGTGAAGATATTGAAACCCGGTTCATTCCCGAGGATAACCTGTGGATGGTGAACGTAGATGCCGGACAATTGGAGCAGGTGGTCATGAATCTGGCGGTCAATGCAAGAGACGCCATGCCTTCCGGTGGAAAACTCACCATTAAGACACATAATGTCAATCTGGATGAAGCCTATCGAACGGACCACGGAATCGACGCACCCGAAGGCCCTTATGTGATGTTCTCCGTAAGCGATACCGGTACCGGAATGAGTAAAGAGACCCAGGAGCATATCTTCGAACCTTTCTTCACCACCAAAGAAAACAACAAGGGAACGGGCCTGGGCCTGGCCTCGGTTTATGGTATTGTCAAACAAAACAACGGAATTATAAGGCTGTACAGTGAACCGGGACAGGGAGCGACATTCCATATTTATTTGCCCCGCGCCTGTGGTGAGGCCGAAAAAGAAGAAAAAGTAACGATTCCGGCAAATCGGCTCAGTGGTTCTGAGACCATCCTGATTGTTGAAGATGACATCTGCCTGAGAAAGGTTATTATAAGCATTCTGGATCAATACGGATATGCGACTTTTGAGGCGGAAGACGGGCTCCAGGCACTACAGCTCTGTACAGAGCCCGATCGTACCCTTGACTTGATGATCACGGATGTGGTGATGCCCCAGATGAACGGAAAAGAGTCTGCCGATCAAATCGTATCCCTCCACCCGAACCTGAAGGTGCTTTTCATATCCGGATATACAGACAATGCCATTGTTCACCATGGGGTACTGTCAAAAGGGCTGAACTTTCTTGAAAAACCATTTACCCCTGAACGCCTTTTGAAAAAAGTCCGGAACGTGCTGGATCAGTAGCGGATCTGATCCGGACGAAGGGGATGCCAAATCCACCATCAAATTTTTATATAGCATTTGGACCATGGGTTGCATCGCCTCCCTGGCCACCATACGGTGCCGGATGCAAGGCGACAAGGCGTGACGAC
>JANQML010000097.1 GCA_028280105.1 Desulfobacula sp.
ATACCTTTCTCAAAGCCGGATGGGCCCTGGCCACGATTACCAATAAAAATCTGCACCGTGAAAAATACCCCGGATGGACGGTAGAACGGTATTTCAAAGAGGTGTGGGGTGTCGGGAAAAGCCGGGCGTATCAGCAGATAAAAGGGTATGAGACCGTCAAACTCCTGGAATCAAAAAAGTCCACAATTGTGGACTTTTCCGATACCCCCCGGAATGGCGCAGAAGAGGAGATGATCCTGCCCAGGAACGAGGCCCAGGCCCGTCCGCTAACCCGGCTCAAGGATCCGGATGACAGGATCAAGGCCTGGAAACAGGTTCTTCAGAAACTCAATGACGATCCAAAGGCCAGGCTGACCGGTGCTTTAGTCAACAAGACGGTCAAGGCGTTAACCGGAACCGCTGCAAAAAAGAGAGTTCAAGAGACCAGGAAAAGCGTTGAGGCCACCAGCCTGCTGAGCAAACAATTTAAATATACCCACCAGACCCTGCTGGATATCATTGAAGTGGAAAAGAATACGAACTGGGCCACAAGCAAGCGCAAAGAGGTGGTCAAATGGCTGAAGGTCCTTGTCAAAATAGCGGAAACCGATGATTAGGAGGCGGCTATGAATTACGTGGCTGAATCACAGCTTTCAGAGGCCTTGGACATCGGAGCCAAGGCGGTCCGAATCCGGGCGATGGAAGGGGGCTGGCCGGTCAGACGTCGGAAAAAACAGGGGGGGAACGAATTGTTCTATATCCGGGACCTGCTCCCTTTGGCCGCCCGGGAAAAACTGGCGCTGAAAGCGTCTGTAAATAAAAGTGCCTGTTCACCGTCGCTCAGTCAAGAGACACCCATACCCAGGCGGTCCGATCAGATCGGTATGGCAAAGTACAACCTGGTTCACGCGTATCGCCTGGCAAAGGAGAGGGCCCCCTGGGGCGGAAGAGGCAGAGCTGCAGAGGACTTTTTACTGGCATATAATACCGGGCTGGTCCTGCCGCACATCTATTCCATTGTCGGAGAAATCAGACCGCGAACCATTGACGCCCTGGATAAAAAACTGCGGGACAACAACGATAACTACCGGGTGCTGTGCGACGGCCGGGGGGGATGGAAAAAACACGGCACCAATAGATACAAGGGCCGGAAGCTGACCGAAACGGAAAAAGCCGTCTTTTTAAAATGTTACCTGCACGGCGCCCGTCCCAGTGTCACCATGGCGATCCGTGCCGCCCGGGCGGCCCTGGCCCACGACAATCAACCGGTTACGGCAAGTGACAGCACCTTTCACCGGTGGCTCAAGGACTATAAACGATATAACGCCGGTGTCATCTGCCTGGCAAGAAACGGGATGAAGGCATATCAGGATCAATACGGCCCTTATATTTCAAGGGATGCCGGATTGCTGAACGTCGGCCAGTGCCTGGTGGCCGACGGCAAAACCCTCAATTTTACCATTCTCCACCCTGAAACCGGGCGCCCCTGCCGGATGGCATTAATTGTTTTTTTTGACTGGAAATCAAGGTATCCGTGTGGCTGGCATATCATGCCCACCGAGGATCAGTACGGTATCCTGTCCGCCTTTAGAAACGCCGTTGTTACATTGGGGCGGTACCCGGACAGCGTCTACCTGGATAACGGCCGGGCATTTAAATCCAAACTCTTCACCCGGACCGATCCGGATTTTACCGAGATGACCGGCCTCTACGCCCGGGTGGGAACGGCTGTGATCTTTGCCAAACCCTATAACGGCCGGGCCAAGGTGGTGGAACGATTTTTCAGAACGGTTCAGGACCAGCTGGAATTTATGATGCCCAGCTACTGCGGGGATTCGATTCAAACCCAACCCCCCTGGATGCACCGGAACGAGACCTTTCACAAAGCCTGGCACAGGGCCCGGACAAAGAACTGGGTCCCCACCCTGCAGGAGGCGGCCTTGATCATTGACCGCTATTTCCACTGGTACGGGCAACAGGTCCACCAGGATCTCGGATCTGCCCCGGCCGATCTCTTTCTTCCCGAGCGGGGGCCGGGGGTTGATCCGGTTCAGCTGAATTACGATTTTTTACTGCGAAAGGCGGTCCGGCCGAGAAACTGCCGGATCACCCTCTGGAAGATCGAATATGAATCTGACTGTCTCCACAACCTCAGCCCGGATGAGCCGATCTGGGCTGCCGTGGATACGGCCGATCTCAGGACCGTCTTCTGCTATACAAGGGACGGTATCTTTCTTGGGGAAGCCCGCCCGGTTCAGGCATGCCATCCCCTGGCCCGGATGTTCGGCGACCAGGTGGCACTGGACCGGGTGGTTGCCCAGAACAAACGCCAGGCAAAGCTGGCCCGGGCAAACAAGCGGCAGCTGGCATCCATGGGAATCACAAAAGAGACCCGGGACAGCCTGGATATGCTGTCGTTTTCCGCATACAGATCCAAGGTGCCGGTCTGTTCCGATACTGCCGGCAGTGGTGAATCACGGGATAAAGAACCGTCCCCGGCACTGGAAAAAGAGGAGATAAAACGGCTGGCAAATGTGGCTGAACAGGCCGCATTGGAGATGAAGGATCTGCCCCGGATCCAACGGCCGAAATACTGGAGCAGTGATCTTGAGCATTATGAATGGGTCTTCCGCTATCTCTTTGAACATGGCCGGGACATCTCGGAAGCGGATGCCGCATTTATGAAAAACTTTGAAACCCTGCCGGAATTTGAGAACTACCGGCAGCGGTTTGAAGACCTTAAACTTGTTTTTAACCCAAACCAAAGGAGGCCGGATTGAGAAAAATTCTGATTGAAACCAGCCGGGTGACCGCATTTCGCCAGGCCATCGGCGTGGTCGAAGATACGGTTAAAGGGTATCCCGGGATCATGGTGGTGTGGGGATACTCGGGCCGCGGCAAATCAAGCTGCATCGAAGAGTATGCTGTCAGCTCGGGTGCCCTGTACCTGTACATCGAAAATCAGCTCACCCCCCTGGTGCTGCTGCAGCAGCTCTGCCGCGAGCTAAACGGAATGGAACCCCACCGGAAAGCCCGTGCCAAACGCATGATCATCGAGGAGCTGGATGATTCACCCCGCACCCTTTTGATCGATGAAGCCGACAAGCTGTGCATTCACTGTATCGAACATCTGCGGGATATCCACGATTTAACCGGAATTCCCCTGGTGCTGATCGGGGAGCCTGCCATATACGGCAAACTGCACGCCAGAACACGGCTCTGGAGCCGGGTGACCCGCACCGTGGAATTCGGGCCCGTAACCATAGAGGATGTCATTGTCCTGGGACTAAAGGCGTGTGACCTGAGAATCACACCCGAGGCGGCCCGGATGCTGCTGAAACGCTGCAAAGGGGATTTCAGACCCCTGTACCATGACCTGCGGGACCTGGAAGGCATTGCTGCCAGCAATAACCTCTCCGTGATCGAAACCGATATGATCCAGCGGATCCCGGAACGGCGAATTAAACCCCGTCCGGAAAAGGAGATCAGATGAACGGTTCCGGAGTTAAAAGAAAAACATCTGCCCGGGAGAAAAAAGCGCCTGAAAAACCGGTTGAAAAGGGAACAGAGAAGATATGGCGGGCCATGAAGGTGAAACGGGTCTTTTCCTGCGCAGATATCGCCGCTCTGGCCAATGCCTCCCAAACGGATGTAAACGGGTTGTTCCGGGCATATAAGGCGGACGGTTATATCCGGAATGCCGGTGTCAAACCTTCCCGGACAGACAGGGACTGCGATCCGGAAAAGCTCTTCCGCCTGACCGTCAAGGGACAGAACAGGGCCCGGCAGCCGGATGCTGTCTCGCTTAAAACAGATCCGCTGACCGGTGATGCCATCGAGTTAAACCGCCTGGTCTGTTCCCGCCAGGTGATCCGGGATGACAACGCGGCAAAAGAGGCGATCCGTATCTGCCGCCGCATGATCACAGCCTTGAACGCAGAGATGGAAAGATGAGAAACGACCCGGTGATGGTGACGCATCGCCCGGGCCGAAAGTGCAATACCAACCTGTATTACATTGGCAATGGTAGCCGGACCGGCCGGCGTTGTCAAGAAAGGAGAATCAATGTTTATGACCCCGGTTTCCATTAACGGCCGGCCGTTAAAACGGCCTCCGCTTTTCTTTATTCAATACTGTGCGGATTGCAACCGGTTTACCCGGGTAACTCAGCTCGGCAATCCCTGCAGAACATGCGGATCAACAGCAACGACAAACGCATCCACATGGTCTCCGCTTCAGATGAATGCAGAGACGGTGGATCAAAAATGAGAGATTCGAATCAATAGATGACAGGACGGTTGACCCGTCGAAGAAGACATAGAGGAGATTGATATGGCAAGAAGAAAACCCATGAATGTATACCCGGTTAAAACCCTTGAAGAGGCAAACGATGTCATGGAAAAACTGGCGACTTTAAAACGCCTCATCGATGCCGAAGAGATGGTGATGAACGATGAAATAGACGCCATCAAGGCCAGAACCATGGCGGCGGTGTCGGAACGTCAAAAAGAGCTGGAATCTTATGAAAACGGGCTTCAGGCGTTTTCCGAACAGAACAAGAGCCGGCTCTTTAAAACCAGCCGGTCCATTGACCTCAACTTCGGGCAGATGGGATTCAGGCGCGCCACCAGGCTGGCCACCCTCTCAAAGACAACCTGGAAACGGGTGGTGGAGTTGTTGGGGGAGAACGGCTTTAGAAGTGCCGTCCGGATAAAAAGATCGGCAAACAAAGACGTGCTCAATGAATGGCCGGATGAAAAGCTGGAACGGGTGGGGGTCCGCAGAAAGCAGACCGACACCTTCTGGTACGAGATCAAAGAAGAACGCCTGCCCAACGGAAACGACAGGGCTGATCTGCAAGGCCCGGCCCGCCTGTCCGGCAGGGGCCGGTATCCGGATGCAGCGTGAGCCGGAACCTGGTTTTTCAACCCTGATTTTAGGCGCTTAACTTACTGAATCTTTTTCAGATACATTATTTTTCTGCCGGAAAGATATCGGCTATAACGGGGCCATGATTGAGATAAAAAATACAACCGTTTTTCGTCAGCTGTTTAAGGTGCCCGTGGATTCCGACCTGATTGAGATGACCGCCTGGATCGAAGACCGGTTTCCCGGTGTCGTGATCACCTGCGGGTTTGAACGGCGGGATTATCCGTCGGTCCACAGCACCAACCCGTTAAGGGGGCTGGATATCCGTTCCCGCCATCTGGCAGACCCGGAAGCGGTCTGCCGCAGGATTAACCGGGAATGGATTTACGATCCAGACCGGCCTTACAAAAAGTGTGCGGTCTATCACGACGCCGGAAGAGGCAGGCATATTCATCTTCAAACCCATACCAACACCCGGTTTACAGGACGCTAAATGGACGATTGTGATCAGGCATATCATTACACCGAGACGCTCAACCGGATTGCCATTGCCAACCAGCGGAATAGGAGCCGCTCCCTGGAACCGTCCCTGAAATGGTGCAAGGCGTGCGAAGAAGAGATCCCCGAGGCCCGTAGAAAAGCCATGCCCGGATGCTCCCGCTGCGTGGCCTGTGAAACGGAATTCGAAAGGGGGCGGAATGGGCGGTAAAATCGACTGGCCGGCCTGGCAGTTCTTCTTCAATGTCACCCAGGGCATCGTAACGGTTGCCGTGGCCGGATGGGCTATTTTTTCCAGCCGGAACAAAGCCTTGAAAAAGTCCATGGATGAAATGGACCGGGCCGTATCCTGCATCGGTAACAGGGTCACCAAACTGGAAACCGATGTCGTATCCAAAGACGATCTCGGCACGGTTTACGAAAAGATCAGTGGCCTGTCAAAAGACGTCTCCCACCTGTCCGGGATCATGAAAAAAATCGGAAATTCCGTTGATATGATTCACGGGCATCTTTTGAACAAGGGGAATAAGAAGTGACAGCAAATGACAAAACAGGCCATCTGCGGATCACCGGGGAATGACCCGGTAAGCGGATGGACAAAACAATGGAAACCAAACAGATGCCGGACCTTGCTTTTCATGCATCCGGCACCGCTAAGGAGGTAAAATGGCGTACTGCACCCTTGATGATATTCTGGGTATGATAGACGAAGAGGATGTCATCCGGCATACGGATGACTTTGATACCGGGACGGTCAATACCTCGGCAACCGACAGGGCCATTGCCGGGGCCGACGCCCTGATCGACTCTTATATCGGGTCCCGTTACAGCGTTCCTGTCTCCCCGGTTCCGGATATTGTCCGGGACCTGTCCGTTGATATTGCCATCTATAAAATCTGTTCCCGCCGGGACCGGACACCGGTGGAAGCCCGGAAAAAGTATGACGATGCCAAACTGTTTCTTGAAAAAATCAGCGCAGGCACGGCCGTGATCACCGGGGCTGCACCTGCACCGGTATAGAACTTAAAATGAATCCGGAAAAAGGATAACGATATGATTTTTTTATACAAGGCATTTTTTGACCAATGGATCAACAGGATCCGGATAACGGTTCAGGACCGTATTTTCGGCAGCCAACCGGAACCGGTTGAATTTCCGGCACTTTTACCGGAAACGGATCTGTCCGGGAGGCGGTCATGAAAGAACTTTTGGAACGGCTGATAAACGAAATGGAAGATCTGTTTCCGGATCTGAGGAACCGGGATATCCACTTGATCCCCAACCCGGATCTCCTGCCGTCGGGTGCCCGGTTTCCCTGTATCGGTATCAAGGACGGGGAGACCAAGGTGTCTGAGTTGCCCGGTGAAACCGAAGAACTGACCCTGCCGGTGGAGATCTACATCTATGACCAGTTAAAGCCCGGGAACAAGTATATCCTTGCGTTTTTAGACAGGGGCCAAAAGATCCGCGCCCGGCTGAGAGACAACACCCTGGACGGATATGTTCAAGGGGTGTCTCCCCAAAAGGAGACCCCGCTCACCCTGATGGAGAAAACACCCGGCCAGGTCCTGAGAAAGGGTCTGTTTTTTCAATACGAAAGAGAAGCGTAAATCAACGATTCGTTTAAAAGCAATTTTAAAAAAGGAGTAAACAAATGCGTTCAATCAGAGCAAACCATAACATTATCGCGGTGTCGGCCTATAACAGGGAGACCGCCATCAACGAGCCCCAGACCCTGGATCTCTCCCTTCTGGCATCTGTGGGGGATATCATCGGCCTGGACATGCGAAAAGAGAGCAACACGGACGAGCTTACCGGCAAGGAAGAGGCAGATACCCTCTACAGCCTGGGCCAGACCGCCAATTTAACCCTGAACTTTCCCAAGGCCCAGCCCCAGCATTTTG
>JANQML010000106.1 GCA_028280105.1 Desulfobacula sp.
CCGGCAGACCGTTCTTTTACCGGAACGATCTCCCTGCCCTGGCTCAGCCGGGAGAGCAGACGGTTTGTTCAAACCCTGAAACAGGCCATTGCCCGCAGAACTTCTGAAGAGTGCTGGAACATATTTATCAACAACAATGACTTCCCGGATGTGAAACGTTTGTTTTCCGATCTGCCCAACGTCCGGGTGGAACCCGTGGGAGAGGTGTATGCCCAAACCCTTCTCAACTCCAAGGTGGCGATTATTTACGGGGGGTACAATTCCCTCATGGATGCGGCTGCGGCAGAAATTCCGGCCATTGTGGTCATGCGGGAGATGAAGGATAATGAACAGGATGAACATATCCGGCAACTGCTCTGCCACACCCCCCGGTCCATGATCATGGTCGAAGAGTCCCAATCCGATGCAGACGGACTGGAAGATGCCGTTACATCGCTGCTCAGCCGGGGCTGCACACCGGTCGGGATGGATATCAAAGGGAGTGAGGCGGCAGCCCGGAAAATTTCAGATATGATCTGATCCCGGTTGTATCCGGTCCGAATCCGACGGATTGAAATACAGAACCGTCTGTTTTCCCGTGAAAAGGGAACGGACGGGTTTTTCTCGGTTTAAAGTTCTTTTACGCAACTAAATTAAGAGGGCAACGGATAACGAGATTAACGACATCAAGGTGGTGAGCAGGATAATCGCCGATGCCGTCTGGGTGTCGCTGTTGAGCTGGCCGGACAGAACATAGATGGCCGTGGATGTGGGCAGTGTAAAAAAGATCATGCCCACCTTGAACGGGACCCCGGTGATGTTGAAAACCAGCAGCATGATATATCCGGCCAGCGGCAGGGCAAGTAATTTTAAGGCCGCGGCAAGAGCGGATTCAAAGAGATTACTTTTCAATCCTTTTACGGTCAGGCCGCCGCCTATGGAAATCAGTGCCAGGGGCATGGTGACGGATGTCATGAGGCTGAACGTATTATCGATAAACGCGGGAAATCCAAGACCGGATCTTGAAAAAAGAATGCCGGTGATGCAGCCCAGGATCAAGGGGTTGGAAACAAGCGCCTTTGACAGGTGAATGACGGTTGCCCCGGCCCCCTCCCTTTTTTCCGAATACCAGATCAGGGTGGAAACGGCCATGACATTGATGATGGGAATGACAAACCCGATCAAAATACCGAAATACCGGATACCGGGCTCGCCCAGGGCATTTAAAACAAGGGCCATGCCGATATAGGTATTGAACCGGTAGCAGGACTGGGAAAACGCACCGGCTTTAAAACGTGGCATATCAAAGAGTTTAACGGCTGAAAGACTAAGCAGATAGATGATGCCGACGGCTGTGATTGCAGCCAGGCAGAGGGAAAAACCTTGATTGAGTTCAGGGGCTGCCTTTCCGATTTTCCAGAAGAGCATCACCGGGAAAAAGACATAATAAACCAGCTTATCGGCTGTTTTTAAAAAAACATCATTGGTGATTTGGAACCGTTTTAAAAGATTGCCCAGCAAGAGCAGGATAAAAATAGGAAATATGGCATCCAGAATCAGCATGGGTGTTAAAATAGAGAAAACAACCGGGTTTTGCAAATGAATAATGAGTTATATACTTAATAGTGGGGCGGCTTCTCATTGGCAGGGCCGGTGGATCCTATGGCAAGTTCTGACAGGGCTTTGTTCTGTTTTAAAAGGGTGTTGCAGAGGGTTGTCAGTTTATCGATTTCCCGGGCCTGCCGGTAGAGTTCATCATTCAGCTCCCGGATGGTTTTTTCCTGGTATGCGATCTTTGTTTCAATCGTTAATATCCGGTCGTCGTCCATTTGATCCTCCCTTTAATTGAACCTCGTTTTTTTTATCCGGTTCAGGTTTTTTGTGCCAGCCAGATCGTGTGCCGGCCTCCCTTGCCGGATTTTCTGGCCCGTACACCCACCGTCTGAACGTTGAACCGGGATTGTTTTAACCGCCGGGTAAATGCAGGATCATTCTTTGAGGACCAGATGGCCAGGATGCCTTTGTCTTTTAAGGCCTGCCGGCTCTTTTTCAGTCCGGCCAAGCTGTAAAGCCGGTCATTGGCCTTTTGGGTGAGTCCCTCAGGGCCGTTATCCACATCTAGGAGGATGGCATCCCAGGCGGCCGGCCGGTCTGAAATGGTCTGTATCACATCTTCTGTTTTTACAAACACCCGGGCATCGTCCAAAGGGTGACCGGCCAAATGGCCCAGGTATCTCCGGTTCCATATTACCACAGCCGGAATCAGTTCCGATACAATGATCCGGGTATCCGGCCCGGACTGCTTTAATGCCGCCGCCAGGGTAAACCCCATGCCTAGGCCGCCGATGAGGATGTTGCAGTCGGGTCTGTTCTTCAGCCGTTTGCAGGTAAGTTCGGCCAGGGAATCCTCAGAACCGTGGACCCGGCTGTTCATCAACTCTGTTTCAATGGTTCGGATCGAATATTCAGTATCCCTTTTTCTAAGGGTCAGATAGCTGTCTAGGCCCGGAACCTTTGCCTGATCGATTGTTTCCCAGGGGATCATATCTCTCTTTTCAATGGTTTATTAATGGGTCAAATAAATTTGATTCAATATAGGTCGGATTGACGGAAAAGCAATATTTGAAATTCAGGCACCTGTCCCGGGAAGAAAGGGAAAAAATCACCGGTTGAATCGGTAGAAAGTGCCGGTTCCAAACATTGTTATTCTCGGTTGAACGCGGATTGTCTTTTAAAACAGGTGGATATGATTCGGGTATAAAAATTGCTTTGACCCTGTTGCAAGGCGTATGGATATGTACGCTGATCCCCGGTGCATCAGGAATACACCGGATTCTCTCTATCTCGGCCCTGACTCAGGAGGATGAGGATGCCGAATCTAAATTAAAAGGGGGCCGATCTTGAAGATTGATACGTCCTTTGTCAACCTGTCATCCACCCGTGAGTGCACAGAAAAAAAAGAGATTAAAATTGAGCGGGAATCAGAATTTTCCAATCTGTTTGACAACCGGTTGATCCAGTTTCAGCCGGGAACTGTCCAGCAACTGCAATCCGCGGAATTTTCCATCCAGTGGTTTGAGCTCACGACATTTAACGATCAACCGGCAATTGAACTCAGCGATCAATTTGTACTGGAAATTGAAAAGCTCCAGCAGATGTTTGATTCGATCTTAGAGGAAATAAACCGGATCGGCCGGGGCGGACGCCTGGATCTGAGCCGCATCGACCGGGTCAATATCAACCCGCGCGGACAACCCCGGGTTGGGATGGTCGAATATGAGTATACCGAGCGTCAGACGTTTTTATATCATGAAACGGAAAACACGAATTTTTTTGCAGATGGAATCGTCAAAACCAAGGATGGAAGAACCATTGATTTTTCCTTTGAACTGGGTCTTGACCGGGAATTCTTCAGGGAAGATCAATATGAGTACACCAGAAAGGGGTATGCCCTGATCGATCCCCTGGTGATCAACCTGGATAACAATGCGCCTCAGCTTGCCGAGACCTACTTCTCCTTTGATCTGGATATGGATGGGGTTGAAGAGGAGTTACCCGCCCTGATGCCGGGCAGCGGCCTGCTGGTCTTTGACAAAAATCAGGACGGTATCGTTAATGACGGCAGTGAGTTGTTCGGTCCGTCCACGGGCAACGGGTTTGAAGAGCTGAGTCAGTATGATCTGGATAATAATTTCTGGATTGACGAGAATGACGCCATTTTTGACGAACTCTCCATCTGGGAAAGCGATGAACACGGCGAGATGCATCTGACACGGATCAAAGAGGCCGGAATCGGTGCCATCTATCTGGTTAATGTCGACACCCCTTTTGATCTTAGGGATGAAAACAACGATCTGGATGCCCGGATTAAGCGGTCCGGTATTGCTCTGAACGAGGATGGAACCGTGAGTTCGGTCCAGGAGATCGACTGGACCGTATAACCGTATGCCGGGGGGTTCCGGCATACACGGCTTAAAGACCGTTTCAGTACCCACCGTTTGAATTCACCCCTGTTGTTTCAAACGGTGGGAGCCGCCCAGACAATAAGGATGTGGACCAGTCCTTCGTCATAGGCCATGATGCGTCCTTTCAATGATAAATTTTGACAGATCAAGGGTACTGAAAAACTGGGGAAGCCGGTGTTGCGGGCCGCTTATCTTTACCAGGGGCGGGGATTGATCCGCCAACCCGTTGATCTTGGCCCAGAGCGTGGTATCCCCCCAGTATTGCGGCGGTGTGTCTGCGGCAGCCACCTCTGTAAAGATCTCTTTAGGGGTGGCGCACCCGTTTTCAATGGCTTTCAGGGCAAGGGTTTCAAGCTTTCCCATCCCGGTCCGGGGATCTGGCTGCTCGTCGAGCCATCGCCGGACTGCGGCCGGAACCCAGGGCAGCGGTGCGTTTTTTTCAGCAGATATTTTTTTAAATTCCGCGATATCCTGGCATGCAAAGGCCCGGTCCACACGGCCGGCATAATGAATCTGTTCCGCGGTGACCGGAGCACTTCTATTTGAAACCGATTCCATCTGCTCGGGCGTTAACTGACCCAGTCCGTTATAGGGTTGAATCCCGGGAAAGGTGTCGACCACCAGCAGGTCGACCGCAGTGGTCCCGCAGTGGTCCAGGCAGGTGAGGATGTGGACCAGCATGGATTGATCAAAGAGGCATGCATCGAACCAAAGAATAATCTTATCGTGTCTGCCGGCCTGTTCCAGTATCCGGTATTGCCGTTTAAACGTCTGCAGTACCGTTTCCCGGTCAAGTCCGCCTGCGGTCTGGATGACAATGAAATCCGCCCGGTCTTCAAGGATATTCTCACCCGGCCATCCCGCTGTCCTGGGACCGTCATAGAGGATGTCATGCCAGACAAATACGTCTCCGGGAATATCGGCCTGCCGGATAATATCTCCACAGCTGTCTCCGCTGGTAATGTTGAGAGTGGTCTTCATATTAAAGATGTCCTTTATTTTAGAAATGTTGTCTTTCAGGTATCAGAAATTTTGTTCGCTCACAATAAGATATCGTGAAGTACGTGGATAAAACAAGCCGGTTTCATTCCCCTGATCCACCATACGGTTCCGCCTGCTGCGTTGCCTGCGGTCGTTCCTCCCTGCGGAGTATGACTGATACGCCCTCAGTCGTCACGCCTTGTCGCCTT
>JANQML010000124.1 GCA_028280105.1 Desulfobacula sp.
CTTGTGGTAATGATTCTGGATGGCATATGCCATTCCAGCCGCTATTTTAAGCTATCATACTGCTTGGAGGCTACTTTTTAGACTTATGCATTCAAACACGTTACTGTTTTTTCTTTGGACGGCCCGGCATCCCGGGCATGGGATTGAAACCTGTCACACGTTCAACAACAGCGTAAAAGCGATCCGGGCCAAATGGTCTGCCTGTCCTGGTTTTTCCCTCCAAAACCATTTCCTTATCATCTGTTTTTGATAAAAAGTCTTTTCATTCGTGCCATGTTCGAAATTATGCCTGGATTGATGAATTATTCAACAAAAAATTATATCATGTCACCGGAATATCTGCATCGTTATTTCCGAAAAATTACATTTCTGAAACCCTGTCAAATATAGATACAAGAGTAAAACCATCCGGAATTGGCTTCTAATCATTCGCTTTTTAAAGAAATTTAATATAAAGCATCACATATGTTAACTTTGAAACATATGTGTAAAAAAAATAAGACATGACATATAAAGCACATAAATGTATTTTATATATTACAAAATAGTTTTTTTTGATAAAAAAAGATTCAACTCACCAGTGAAGACGCTTTAAAACGGACGAGTTTCAAATAGGAAAACCTTTAATTAACAAGGCATTAGATAAACCGGAAATATCTTTTTCATACCGTGGCATTGTTCGTGAATAGTTTCTGGGAACCTTACAAGTCGTTTCGTTGGCGGAATGGTGAGTTTAATTGATGTTGTATTCATTAGGAGGAAAAATGATGAGAGTTACGAAAAATTGTTATGGCCGTACAAATGTTAAAAAAACCGGTACCGGTATGAAGCGGGCAGGGGCACTAGGGCTGGCCGCCCTTTTCATACTGCTTATCTGTCCGGTAACCGCCCTGTCATTGGATAAAGTGACAATCGCCTACTTTTTAGAGTGGCCTACCGCCAACCAGGTCGCACAGATTGAAAAAACCTATGACGCCGAACTGGGCGTACCGGTGGAGTGGCGCGCCTTTGGAAACGGCAATGAAATGACCCAGGCCATGGTCTCCGGTGACGTGGACATCGCCTACAGCCAGGGATTTGTTCCTTTTGTGGTGGGTGTCACCAACGGGGCGCCCATTAAAATGATAGGCGTGGCCGTCACCTACGCGGAAAACGATCTGTGCATTGTCAGAGACGATGCCGGCATCACCAAAGAAACCGCCAAACAACTGGAAGGCAAGAAAGTGGCCTCCCCCATCGGCAACGTCACCCACTATAAATTTTTGAAAACCATGGAGCATCTTGGTGTGGATGCCGACAAGATCAACCTGGTCCAGATGAATCCCGCAGATGGCGCCGTTGCCCTGATCCGCGGAGATGTGGTTATGGCATGCGCTTTCGGCGGTGCGCTGGGCCGGATGAAAACCGTTGGAAAGCCCCTGATGACCGGTGCGGAACAGGAAGCCGTGGGGATTAACACCTTTGATATTATATCTGTCTCCAATAAATTCGCCGAAAAGCATCCAGCCATTGTGAAGAAATTCCTGGCTGTTACCGACAAGGCAAACAAGGCGTATATGGTTGATCCGGAAGCTGCTTACGGTACGATTGCACGGGCGGCGGGTATGGATCTTGAGGCAACCAAAACCACCATCGGCAATTTCGGTTTCCCGACGCTGGAAGAGCAGCAAGGTGCCAACTGGTTCGGCGGCGGGGTACAGGCTGCGACAAAAGGTGTGGCCGAAGTTATGGCCGAAGCCGGTGCACTTGACCAAATTCTGGACGACTATTCTGCATTTATCGATTCAAGTTTTCTGAAATAGTAACCCACTGAAAGGGCCTGCATCCTTTTTTGCAGCACCCTTTCTTAATTCTATTGGGAGTATTCTGTGTCTGGGATTAAAATTGATCGAGTTTCCATGGTATTCACCCTTAACGACGGCGGCAAAGTGCATGCACTCAACGATGTTTCCCTTCATATCGAAAAGGGGCAGATGGTTTCCGTACTGGGACCCTCGGGGTGCGGAAAGACCACCTTGCTGAATATTATTGCCGGATTCCTTTCCCCGACGGCAGGCGAGGTGAGGCTGAACGGCTCAAAAGTGACCGGCCCCGGTGCCGACCGGGGAATGGTGTTTCAACAGGGTGCGCTTTTTGAGTGGCTCAGTGTGGAACAAAATATTGCGTTCGGCCCGAAAATGGCGGGCGTCAACTCCAATGACCGGGAGACCGACGTCCAGCGTTTTCTTGAAATGGTGGGGCTTTCAGGGTTTGAGAAAAAACCGGTCTACGAACTCTCCGGCGGTATGCAGCAGCGGGTGGCCTTGGCACGCTGCCTGGCCAATGATCCGGATGTCATTCTGATGGATGAGCCCTTGGGCGCTTTGGACGCCCTTACCCGGGAAAAAATGCAGGGGTTGGTCTTAAAGCTGTGGAAGGAGACGGGCAAAACCATCATCCTGATCACCCATTCGGTGGAAGAGGCCCTATTTTTGGGAGAACGCCTGGTGGTAATGGCCCCCCGGCCCGGGAGGGTGGAAAAAGAATATACCTTGCCGTTTGCCGAACGCGGGCTTTTAGACAGCCCCAGGGAGATCAAATCCGGTCCGGATTTTGTCAGGACACGGGAAGAGATCCTCTCCATGATCTGGGGTATGGAAGAAGAAATTATGGGAACTGTGTAACAATAAGGAAAAAATATGGAAAATCAGCAGACAAATATGGAAAAACTGTATATGTGGCTGGGGTTGGTTGATAACGATTTTACCCGTCAGAAAACAGTGAAATTCGGAGATGCCAGTGCAGTGAACTCCGGGCGGTTTTATTCCATTATCATCGTGGTTTTTCTATTGACGCTCTGGGTGCTGTCATCCAAATTCGGTTGGGTCAAACCCTTTTACTGGCCCACCATCGACGGGACAATAAACCGGGCATTAAAACTGGCCGTGGAAGGGTTTCGAAACGTGGAACTCTGGGATCACGTCTGGATCAGTGTTTACCGGGTACTTTCAGGGGTGATATACGGAACGTTGGTGGGGGTTCCCCTGGGATTCGCCATGGGGCTTTCTTCGGTGGCAAGAGGTCTTTTTGATCCCATCGTTGAGTTTATGCGCCCCATCCCGCCGTTGGCCTTAATTCCTCTGATCATTCTATGGTTCGGTATTGACGAGACTGCCAAGATCTTCCTGTTGTTCCTGGCGTCCCTGTTCATCATGACCATAGCGGCCAGGTCCGGGGTCTCTTCCGTGCGTATTTCAAAAGTCCATGCAGCCTATTCGTTAGGCGCATCCCGACGCCAGATTCTCTGGCACGTAATTCTGCCCAATGCCCTGCCTGAAATTTTCACCGGGCTTCGCACCTCCATGGGGGTTTGCTGGGGAACCGTTGTTGCGGCTGAGCTTGTGGCGGCCGATAAAGGGGTGGGGTCCATGATCATGATCGCCAAAAACTTTCTTCAAACAGACACGGTGGTTATCGGCATCATCATCATCGGCGGCATCGGCTATTTGATCGAACTGGGTATGCGCCGGGCCGAATCCATGCTGGTTCCCTGGAAAGGGAGAGGGTGATCCGGCAGCCGGTTTAATCGTCGGTCCGAAAATTTCGGGGACATCTATGATAAGTTTAGTCAAGGGAAAAATGGAGATTTCCCATCACTTTTTGAAGTAGTCTCCAAAAGCGTTATTTTGATAACCGCTTTTCC
>JANQML010000127.1 GCA_028280105.1 Desulfobacula sp.
AAAAAAGATGAAATGGCGGAACCCACTTATGATGAAGTCTTGAAAGCATCTTTAAATTCAAAGCGTTTGTTGTACCGCCAACTGATTTCATCTTTTATGATAATAATTTTTATGCAACGTTGAGGTCAATTGAGAGTGATGCAAGTTAAAAAACGGAACCGGCACAAATGACATTAAGAGAACTTGAACTCTTCATCGATCTGGTCAAAAACCCGCATCTGAGTCAGGTGGCAAGGGAAAACAGACTGACCCAGTCCGCGGTTTCCATGGCCATTAAATCCCTTGAAAACGCATTGGAGAAGAAGCTGTTTGACCGGATCAATAAAAAACTGGTTCTCAATGAAAACGGACGGTTTTTCTACCGGATGGTGGAACCCCACGTTTTCGGTCTTAGGGAGAGCGAGATCATTTTCAAAGACCAGGATCTCAGGGGGGATATTAAGGTGGCGGCCAGTTCATCCCTGGCCAACTATATTCTGCCGCAGATCTTTTATGAATTTATGGAACAATACGATGGGGTCCGAATTCAAACCGTTACGGGCAATACCCGGGAAGTGGCCCGGCTCATTGAAACCGCCCAGGTGGATATCGGATTTGTGGAAGGGGAATACACCAGCCCCCATATCCAACGGGAGGCCCTAGGAATCGACAAACTGTATGTAATTACCGGGGATAAGGAACTGGTCCGGCACCGTGAGTATGATTTTGAAGAGTTGTTGCTGAAACGCTGGGTCCTCCGGGAAAAAGGGTCTGGTACCCGGGAAACGTTTCTGAGTCACCTGGGAAAATCCAATAAAAGACTGGCTGCATTCCGTGAGATGAACCATACCGAAGCCATAAAGTCTGTCCTGCACAACACCGATGCAATCAGTTGCCTGTCCCGCGTGAGTGTCAGAACCGAACTGGCGGCGTCACAGCTTTTCCGGTTAAAAATAAAAGGGTTTGATTTTACCCGCTCATTTTATACGATCTGGCACAAAGACAAACATTTCAGCTCTGTGATGCAGGAGTTTGCCTATTTCACCACCGAGGCCTACAAGGCCCTGTAATTTTACCCCGGGCATACCCTTTAAAATCAACAGACCCGACATTGACTTTAGGGGATTGTTTTTTATATACATAATAGCGTCTTAAACAGATCAAAATAACCCGTAATCCATATCAGGACAAAAGACCATGTTTAAAAAATTATTTGCCAGAGTGGGAATCGGATCCGCAAGTGTGGATGCCGTTTTGACAACCGATCATTTTTCACCCGGAGAGACCGTGACCGGCCGGATTGAAATCAAAGGGGGCGAGGTGGAACAGGAGATTGCAGCCATCTCCGTGAAGCTGATGACCGTTGCAAAAAAAGAAGGGGAGGATCTGGATCTGAACCTGAACCACGTCATTACCGAGTACCGGATATCCGAAGCCTTTTGCCTGCAACCCGGTGACGAAAAGGTGATCCCCTTTTCCTTTGAGCTTCACCCTGAAACCCCGGTGACGGTTCTGGATGTGGCCAACAACCGGTGCAAGGTCTGGCTGGAAACCGCCCTGGACATTGAAATGGCCCTGGACCCGACGGACCGGGACTACCTGAACATCCAACCCAGTCCCGTGATCCGTCATTTTATAGATGCCATGAACAAAAACGGCTTTCGGATGGTCAAGGCAGATGTGGAAAAAGGTTTCCTCCGGGGCGACACCTTTCAGTCCGAATCCGGCTGCTACCAGGAAATGGAATTCAAGCCCGCCCGGTTCAGTCTCGGACGGACGAGAGAAGTCGAACTCTCCTTTGTCATCAACAAGGACCGGACCCATGTCCTGGTGGAGCTGGACCGGGCCTTTGCAGGAGACGGATACCGGAGCCTGACGGTTTCGAATCATGCCGGGTATTCAGATGTCGAGAACCGGCTCAAAACGATTATCGGCTGACAGATCCAAACCGGATACTTCACTCAAATTGTCATGAAATGTTCGGTTCAAACCGGATATTTCACGAATCGATTTTGCTTTAGCTGTTAGGCACAGGCCGTAAAGCTGTAGCTGCCCTACCGCAAACGGCTTGTAACGACACAGATGAAGCAAAATCGGTTCGCCCCAAGTGGGGGGACAATTTGTACCATTTATTCACTTTTATACGAATAGTGATGCCCACCGCTTGTTTTCAAAAACACACATGAGCATTTCACTCAAATTGTCATGAAATATCCGGTTTAAACCGGTATGACGTCCAGGGCATCGGCAATATGGTCGCAAAATATATGTGTAACCGCGTCCAGCCGGCCGATGCCCTGATCAACCACCGTCACATGGATATCGTTTTTTTCAAAAGTCTTCTTCCAGGAGTCGTCGTCTTCGGTTAAATCTTCTTTAAAATGCACCCCGGCCACCAGCATTAACGGGACCAGGCAAACCTTTTTATATCCAGCCTGCTTGATACGGGACAGGGTATAGTCCATACCCGGAAAATCTTCAACCACACCGGTAAAAATGCGATTCCCGTGAACCTGTCTCATCACGGCTTCAAACGCAGGGTATGCAGTCCAGGCCGGGTGGTCCGTGCCGTGCCCCACAAGGACAACGGCCCGGTCCGTGTCATCCGGAAGGATCGGGGTCAGGGCTTTGGAAACCTTTTCATAATCTGAATGGGACGTGAATAAAGGCAGGCCGATGGAAGACCGGATGTCTGCCGCACCCTGATGGGCCACCAGCCGGTCAAATTCATGACCGCAGGTCAGATGCAGCGACTGTATGACCACCCATGGACAGCCTTTTCCGGCAAGGGTTTGAAGCATTTCCAGCGGATCTTTCAGGTTCCGCTTTTTTTTGGTATTCACGGCGTGACACACCATCCGGGATGAATAGGCCCAGTGGATCCGGTGATGGGGAAATCGTTCTTCAAATACCGCATCCATTTGTTCATAGGTTGAAAATGCCTTGGCCGTGGTGCCGAATGCGGTAAGAACAATGGGAATTTCTGTTAGAGTCGGTCGCATGATCGTTCCTTAATATAAGGTTAAAAATTGAGGGTTAAGAAGCGGGTTTCAAGACAAAAGATGCCTTTTCATAAATCTCTTTCATATGTAAAATATAGTTTTTTAAATCCGTAAAACGGGTCTGTTTTGAATCCGGTGTTGAGTCCCCGGTTGAATCCAGGGATTGCTCCGGTAAGGCTGATACCGCTATCTCCAGCCATTTCAGGGCATTGCCCGGATCATGGGCCATGACAAAGGCCTGGGTCAGCTTTTCCAACGTTCCCGGATCCGGTAGAGCCGGGTCCGATGGACGGGATACCACCTCCCGGTAGAGGACGGCGGCCCTTTCCGGAATGTCCAGGCTCAGATAAAGATCAGCGGCAAGCAGTTGCTCTTCCCGGGTCATGGGGGTTAAAAACCCATAAAGGATCAGGGCGGACAATCCCTTTTTACGATGGCCGCCTTTAAGGTGGATATGACAAAGGCTTTTCCACCATTTGGGCTCTGCAGGATCGGTTTTCGTCAGACCGGTTGCATAGGAAAGCGCCTTTTCATCCATATCCAGCATCAGGTACTGATGCAGCAAGGTTTCCTGCCATTGTCCGAGTTTGGGGGGAAGACTCTTTTTTGCCAGTTCCTCAATATGGGGCAGGGCCTGTTGATGCCGGTCCAGGGAGAAAAGGATGTGAACCAGGGTCTCTTTCCAGGTCAGGGTCACATCCCCGGGATGATCAGCCAGAAGCGAATTGAACACCTCAAGTGCCTTGCGGCTGTCATTGGACTGATAATAGCAGATGGCGGCATAGTAGAGATGAACCGGTTTGGGTGTCGGCGATGTTTTATATCCGTTTTCAAATGCCAGGCCAGCCGCCTTAAAATCCTCTGTCTCATAACTGCATTTGGCAAGGTTGAGCCAGGCCGGGCTGAACCCGGGGTCTTTTTCGACACTGAACCGGTAGTATTTCGCCGCTTTTTTAGTCAAAGAGGCTGGCGTATCGGTTTGCCCTTCACCAAGGGATAAATAATAGTTGCCCAGCAAAAAATAGAGATAGGGATGATGATACCCTTTGGCCCGGATGACCTCAGGTTTGATTTTCTCACCCGTTTTATCCGCACGGGCGATAAATTCTTCCAGCGTCTCAATGGCCGTCTGAATTTCGCCTGCCTGAAACATCTGTTCCGCTTTATTCACGGCAATGCCGGCTGCCAGGGGGAGACGATCCCGGGCGGACGGCTGGCCGGGTTGCCGGTTGTTATCGGCACCGGCAACCGGCAGAGCAGCCATAAGGACCCAGATGATGCAGGCAATGAAAAAAGAGGCGGTTTTCATGATTATTCCAGTTTAAAGCGGATGGTGGTCCTGGCCTTTGCGGCAACCGGGATTCCCTCCACCGTGGGCGGTTTAAATTTCCATTGCGACACGCAGGCAATCACACTGCTGTTAAATATCTGCGGCGGTTTTGCCTCAACAATATCAATCTGGTTCACAAGCCCCTGGGCTGTGACCGTAAACGCCACAGTGACAGCCCCTTCAATCCCACGCCGTTTGGCCTTAACCGGATAGATGGGCGGTATCTTTACCAGGGCCGTCAATCCCGTATCCAGGTCTCCTATCTCATAGAAATCTTTGAGAACCGGTGCCTGCATGGAGAACTGCTCCAGAACCGGAATTGCCAGATCCATGGGTGCTGCCGGCAGGTTCGGGTTCAGATCCAGGTTAATTCGGGGCTCAACGGTGATATTTTTTTGTCGGATCTGCGGGTGCTTGAACGGTTTGATCTGTTTCACCGGTTTGGGTTCGACTGTTTTTTCCACCCGTTTTTTCCGCGGCGGGGGTTCGGGTTTCTTCACCCGGACGACCTGGACAGGATCAAATCTTTCAAGGGATTCCGGCGGGGCAGGCAACCGTTGAATCAGGCCGGGCATCAGGCCGAACAGCGCCAGGTTCAACAGGACGGAACCGCCTAAGGCAAGGACCCAGCCCCGGATGGACCGCACCGAAAACACCGGTCCTTCTCCTGATTCTGATGCCGGCGCCAAACCCATTTATTTCCCGTCTCCTCTGTCGGCGGCAATGGCGACATTCTGTGCGCCCGCCAGTTTACAGGCATCCATGACATTGATCACCAGTCCTGTGCGGCTATCCTGATCCGCCACAATGACCACATTTCCATCGGGGTTTTCCGCCAGGGCCCGCTCCACATTGGCACGGACAGCCCGGATATCCACCTGGCGGCGGTCGATATGAATCGTATTCTCCCGTGTCACACCAATGAGTATGGTGGTTTTGGTCTTTGCGGCGGCCGTGGATGCCGTGGGCCTTGAGATATCCACACCGGTCTCCTTTAGGAAACTGGTGGTCACCAGGAAAAAGATCAACAGGATAAAGACCATGTCGATCAGGGGGGCGATATTGAGTTCAAGGGTTTTCTGATTGGCCCGCCTGGCAGCAGATATGTTCAGCATAATCGATTCCTCGTTCGGGTATGAATACCCGGTTTATTAAGATATGGGGTGCGGATCTGTTGCACCCCATGCGTCATTTTTTTTATATCGTGCCCGTGCTCCTCATAAAAACCGTTTCAGATAGATACCCGTGGCCGCGATCCGGTATTTCAGATTACTGGCCCGCCGGGTTAAAAATCCGCTCATATAAAGTCCGGGTATGGAGACCATAAGCCCTGTCTGGGTCGTAACCAGAGCCACGGAGATGCCCCCGGCCATGGCCTTGGCATTGCCGGTGCCGAATACGGTGATCACGTCAAAGGTTCCCATCATGCCGGTGACGGTTCCCAGAAGCCCCAGCAACGGGGCAATACCGGCCAGAACCCGGATGACGGCCAGGTGGGTGTCCAGGGTGGAAACAATGCGGACCACGGTTTCATCCAGGATAAAATCATCCAGTTCAGAGTCGTGGCTTCTCATCCGTAAAAATTCCCTGACCAAGAGACTGTTAACCCCCTGGTGCCGGTCATCGGGTGCCTGGTTCTGTCTCACCAGTTCCCCGGCCCTCTCCCTTGAAATATGCCTGGCATTAAGGCGGTGTAAAACGAGCATCCGGTTGATGATCAGCAGCCACATGAAAAATGAGACTGCCAGAATCGGGATCATAACGATACCGCCGGTTCGCATGTAGTGTTCTATGGAAAATAAAAGCTCTTTTACCATCTTATCCGGCTCGGCACTCGTTCCTGTTTTTAAACACGATATTAACAAAGGCCACGGATTTCTCCTCCATCCGGGCGATCTGGGTCTCCACCCGGCGGCTTAACAGGGTATGGGCCAGCATGATGGGGATGGCCACGGACAACCCCAGCATGGTGGTCACCAGGGCCTCTGAGATACCGCCGGACATCATTCGCGGATCCCCCGTGCCATGGTAGGTCATCACGTGGAAGGTGTTGATCATCCCGGTGACGGTTCCCAGCAATCCGAGAAGCGGGGCAATGGCCGCCAGCATCCCCAGGGTGGATAAGAACCGTTCCACCCGTGGTATCTCTCCCAGTATGGCCTCCTGAAGGGCGTTTTCCATATCCTGGCGGGTCTGGTCCTTAAAGGCGAGAGCGGTTAAAAGCACACCGGGAATCAACTGTTGTTTTCTCGATTCCAGAAATTTCCGAGACCCGTCCCAGTCATCTGCCTGGATTTTCTCCCTCAGTACGGCCATCAACGCTTCTGCGTTGGTGCGGCGCCGGATAAAGAAGACAGAGCGTTCAACCAGGATCAGTACGGCAAGACCCAGAATCACAAGGATGGGCCAGACAATGGCACCGCCTTTGGGCACCTGTTCGGCAAGGCTGAGTTGGTGGGCCAGCTGGCGGATGGCACCGCCTTTTGAAATATCCATGTAAACGGCATCGCTTTCACCGGCCAGGTATGCGGATATGTTGGCTGTAATCCGGGCGGACGGTAGTTTTGACAGGGCAAAATACCGCTGACTGGTGTCGGAATACAGCAGGAAACCGGTTTCATTCCCCAGGGTGTAAATACCGGTAAAATTACCCAGCAGCAGGAGTTGGGCCGATTCTTCCTTACCTTTCCGATCCACCATGGGACCGGAGGTGACAACCACCTGCCCCGATGCCCGGATCTCGGAAAACAGCTGGTCGGCCATTTGTCCCACATCTTCCATGGAAGGAAATCTCCGGCCCTGGATAACCGGTTCTAGAAACCTGTGGCGGCCGGGTTCGAGACCGGATTGTATACTCTGCCGCAAAAGGGCGCTCAAATCCTTTGCATGGGCCTGGACCACCCCTTGAAACTCACGGTTCACAACCGCGGTTGCTTCAAGATCTTTTCTCAGCGCCGCCTCTTCATTCCGGAGTTCACCGATCCGGATTTGAATCGTTTCATTCTCCTCCGACAGACGGCTGACCTCCCCTTTTAATTCTGCGATGGCCTTTTTCAGGGCGGTTTTGTCATTAATTATTTTCCGGGTCCTCTCCTCAGCCATCTCCTTGGCAGCCGCCTCTTCCGCCCGGGCCTTTTCAAGCAGGCGCTCTTTTTTCTCTTCACTGATCTGATGGGTGGCACGCATATCCGATGCCGCAGCCGCTGGCGGATAAGAGAGCCATATAAGGGCGGAAACCAGTCCCATCATACATGCAGAGACGATCCTCAAAAACTCTCGCAGCCGGATCATTGGGCACCTCCTTGGGGAGCCAGCCGGCCAAGCGGCAGGGGTAAAAGTTCCACCGGACGGCGTTTGCCGCCGATTTCCACGGCCGATCGAATCGCGGGAAGGTGATCGGCATCCAGAATCTGCCATCTGTCCAGGCTTACGTTAAATACCGCACAGGTGGTCTGATCCAGGGAGAGGAAAAAAAGAGAGACCCGCCCCAGGCGGAATATATTGCCCAGGATATTTTCCGTCCCCACCTCGACCTTTTCCTGGTAGACCTCTATGGTGGAGCCGTATTCGGCTTCAATAAACAGGGCCTCCATGACTTTACGGTATTTCTCCGAAATGGTGATTTCCGGATCCTTCATAATGGTCTTAAGGGTGGCAAGCCGGTTGGCCCGTTCGTCTTTTAAAAACGGCGGATCATTGGCAACAAGGCTTTCCAGCCGGTCATAAATCCGGTTTAAAAACGGCATCAGCTCGGTTTGAATCCGGATGGCGTCCTCTTTCTGTTTTAAAAGGGTTTGGTTCAATTCTTCCTGGGCTGTCTGCCGGGCGGTTAAATCCGCGTTTTCGGTTTCAAGTGCCTCTTTTTGATTCACCAGTTGCTCATACAAAAGTACCAGTTCTGTCTTTTCCCGTTCCCACCGGGTTTGGTCGGCCTGGCTTTTCTGCTGTATCTGAAGGGCCTGTTCAACGGCTTTTTCCGCCTGACGGGCAACGGGTGGCTTGGCGGTCTGGCACTTTACCGTTTGGGGCAATGAAAAGAGGGTCCCCGTTACGGCAGGGAGAACTAAAATTAACTTCAGGAGATGCTTTTTGCTTAAAACTGTCATGGGCGTCTTTCTTTTTTTAAATTGTATTCATGGGATTGATTAAAAAGATCCACGGCTTACCGGACACAGGATTCGGCCTTACACCCACCTCTGTCTGATAAACGGCTTGAATGGTGTCCTGCGTTAGTACCTGTTGCGGTGTTCCGGCTGAAAATATCCGGCCTTCGGCTTTATCCATCAGGATCAGGAGATCGGCATATTCTGCTGCCAGATTTAAATCGTGCAGCACCATCAGAACGGTGAGTGACAATTCTTTTTTCAACGTGGTGATCAAGTCCAGGATACGCTTCTGGTGGGTGATGTCCAGGTGAGAGGTGGGTTCATCCAAAACCAGAAGGTCCGGCTCCTGTGCCAGGGCCCGCGCAATGGCACATAACTGCCGCTCTCCACCGCTGATCTGATTGACTTTTTCTTCGGCCAGATCTGTCACACCGGTCAGATCCATATATTTTTCAGCGATTTGAATGTCCTGTTCGGTTTCAAAAAACTGATAGCGTTTAAAAAACGGCAGCCGGCCCAAAAGGATATAATCCCGGACGGTCATGGCTGCCGGATCAATGGTTTGCAATACCGCAGCCATCTGTTTTGCCATCTGCTTTCCGGACAGGCTGCCCAGCTCTTCTCCCTGGACACGGATGGTGCCGGTGTCCGGGGTTTCTGTTTTTAGAATGGTTTTGATCAGGGTGGTTTTACCGCATCCGTTGGGGCCGATTACAGCCGCGAGCTGCTCCGGATGGACACGAAAAGAGATATCCCTGAGAATAGGCCGGTTCCGGTATCTGAAACTGATATTGGCTACGTCTAATACGGGAATCACAGGGTCACCTGCTTTTTGGACAAGGCCCAGATAAACATGATCCCGCCGATGATGCCGGTGATCACCCCCACGGGCAGCTCCAGCGGGGAGATGATCACCCGGGCGATCACATCCGATGCCGTTAAAAATGCCGCACCGGCCAGAAATGAAGCGGCCAGCAAAATCCGATGATCCGGGCCGGTCATCATTCGGACAAAATGGGGAACGATCAACCCCACAAACATAATGATCCCGGCAACCGAAACGCTCAGCCCGGTTAAAAACGATGCCGTAAGAAAGAGAATCTTCTTGCTCCTTTCCGTGTTCACACCTAAATTGGCCGCCTCTTCATCCCCCAGCAATAGGGCATTTAAATCCATACAGAAAAAATAAGAGACAAACAGACCCAGCAGTGAACCGACACAGGCCAGCCGGATTAACCCCATGTCAGGTTCGTCCAGGGAGCCCATGATCCAGAGCACGATGTTCTGCAGGTCATCGGTGTGGGCCAGGGCCATTAACAGCATGACAAGAGAGGATGCCACATAGGATATCATGACACCGGTCAACAGCATCCGGTTGGAATGGACACCGGTGTGTTTGCGGCTCAGGCTGTAAACCAGG
>JANQML010000131.1 GCA_028280105.1 Desulfobacula sp.
AACTGGCGGGTGATCTTTGCCCTGGATAATTTCCCGGAAACATTTGAAATCGATCTGCTGCACTGGCCGCCGTACTCCTGGAATGCCATCGAGCCCTTTGAAATCGCTCTGTCAGTCATTGACCTGCGCGGCCGTTTTTATTGCTACTGGAATTACCGTTCCGACTTGTTTGAAGAAGAGATGATACGCTCATTGGGCGAACGCTACAACAACCTGCTCGAATCCTTGTGTCATGGCAAATTTTTCGAGAACAGTTCATGACGCCACAAAGATTTTTCCGTCCCAGACAACAATCGTTTTTTTTTAAAGTGAGTGCCACCTGCTATCGGCACACGGCTTTTAAAGCGTCCCGAAAAAATTTTAGCATAGGAGAAAGAATATGGATTCCAACGCGTACATCAATTTTTTGGCCATGCCATTTGCCCAGCGGCTCAAACAACAATATGCCTTTTTTGAAGAAGAATCTAAAAAAGGATACATGGTGGGGCGTATGGGCTCAGGCCCTGTGGGCACCCACATGCCTTACCAGACACTGGACGGCGGCCGGTTTGAAGACGTCCTGATCTTTGGTTCCAACAACTACCTGAACCTTAACAACCATCCCCATGTCATCGAAAAGGTATTGGAGGCGGTTAAACAATACGGTGTCGGCACCGGCGGTTCCCCGGCATTCTCAGGGTACACGGAACAGCACCATGAACTGGAGCAGCGGCTGGCAGCCCTGTCCGGCCATGAAGACGCCCTGCTGCTGCCGGGGGGGTACATGGCCAATCTATGCTTTGTAAACGGCCTGATGACCCGCAATGACGTTCTCCTCTACGACAAATACAGCCATGCAAGCGTTCTGAATGCCATCAAAATGACCGGGGTTCAATTTTTTCCCTATGATCCCGAAGACCTGGAAGAGTACCAGAAACTCATCGCACACATCCGTGACCGGCGCGGCTCCGATGTGACCATCTTCTCCACTGTGGAAGGGGTCCGGTCCATTGACGGCACCGTCATTGACCTGCACCGGTATGTGGAGATCAGCCGCCAGAACAATATTGTCATCATTCTGGATGATGCCCACGGCATGGGTGTCCTGGGCAAGAGAGGCTGGGGAACCCTGGAACAGCTCGGCCTGATGGGTCAGGTGGATGTCCGCATGTCCACCTGTTCCAAAGGGCTGGGTGCCCAGGGCGCCTTTTTAACCGGGAGCCGTGAGACCATCTTTTACCTGCGCTCAAACTCCAAACCCTATGTGTTCACCACCGGTATGGCCCACCCCACTGTTGCCGCCATTTCCGCAGCACTGGATGTGCTGGAGCAGGAACCCCAACGCATCCGCAGGCTCCATGAAAATGTCGCCTATATGCAGGACCGGCTGGAAGAAAACGGGTTTGCCATAAAGCGCGGGGGCACCGGTATTATTCCGGTCTTTCTCCCGGACGGGATTGCCGGAAAGTTCAACGTGGAAATATACCGGCAAGGGATCTTTGCAAACGTCATGGAGTATCCCATGGTGCCGCCGGGCATGGAACGGATACGCCTTTCCCTGATGGCGGATCATACCCGGGAACAGATTGACCGGGTCATTGACATCTTCATGGAGACCGGCCGCAAGTTTAACGTGTTTGAAACGGGTGATCTGCAATGCGCTGGTTAGACCTTTTGGAAGGGCACCCCCTTCCCCCCCGCAGGTTTGACACCTCAGGGGAAGACATACTCCTGCTGTTGAAACCGGAGCTGAAAAAACTGATGGCCCGGTTCAAGGGGCCTGTCACGGATGATCTTGTTCAACAGTGCCGGGAGTTCGGACTTTTCGGGTTGTTGAACGGCTCGGGAGAAGGGCAGTTGGCCCTTGCACCACTGGTCTATGCACGTCTGATGCGGTTCATATCCTTTCACCATCCGGAACTGGCCAGCCTTGTTGCCCACGCCAATCTGACAGGTTCTTACGCCAATGATTCAGCCGAAACGGCTGGTACTCCACCGATACATGACACGGCTTCCATGGCAGCCGGCATTGAAGATCAACCCGGGCTGGCGGTCATGGAAAGAATCAGCACCATGGCCATCATCCTGGGGCAATTGGACCTTGCCGTCACACTGATGGCAGAGTTCATTTCCATCCGGGTGATTTTCAACCGGAAAATGGTGGAATTCGAACTCATCCGCACCCGCCGTGACCACATTAAAGAAGACATCCTGCGGCTGGAGGCCTTGCTGTTCTGGACCTGCCAAGATGATACCGCGGCTGCGCCACTGGAAGCCCATGTGGCATACGCTGCATTTTCCTCCCAGGCACTGGCCACCATCGGGGAAATTGTTCACCTGTTCGGCGGAACCGGGTTGATGGCGGACTCCGGCATCCCCGGCGTGTACACGTCAATACTGGAAACTCTCAAAGCCGCCGCCCCCTGCCCGGTTGGCTGTGAACACCTGGTGGAAACCATGGGCAAAACACCGGCGGAACCAGGCGGCCAGGGGCGGCCACACCGGGATATGAATCAGGAACCATAATATATCAAGGACATGGGTATGAAAGTAATGGTAGCAGTAAAACGGGTGGTGGACCCGGACGTTGTCCCGGACCCGGTGTTGAAGGACGGCAGGCTCACCGTATCCGGCCCTGCCACGGTCAATCCCTTTTGCGAAACCGCATTGGAGGCCGCCATTCAACTCAAGGAAAAAGGGGCAGCCACAGAGGTGGTGGCCGTATCCGTAGGAGAAGCCGAATGCCAGGAACAACTGCGGACGGCACTGGCTTTGGGAGCTGACCGTGCCGTTCATCTGGCCGCTGGCGGGGGCCTTTCTCCGCTGATTGTTGTCAAAGCCCTGGTGCACATATACAACCGGGAAACCCCTGACCTGTTATTGTTCGGTCGGCTGGGGGTTGGGGAAGATTTTGGCCAGACAGGGCCCATGGTGGCGGCCCTTGCAGGAATACCCGTTGCCACTGCCGTTACCTCACTGGATCTTGAGGGAACCGCAATGACCGTTACCCGGGATGTGGGTGCCGGATCACAGACCCTGGGGCTGGAACTGCCGGCTGCCCTTACCGTGGATCTTCGCCTGGCCGAACCAAGATACGCCACCATGCCCATGATAATGCGGGCACGCACCAAACCCATTGAAACCGTGGATCTTGCCGGTCTGGATATTAAGTCCGGGCAGACCCAGCGTGTTCTGGCCGTTAACGAGCCGGTGCAACAGCGAAAGCAGCACCTGTTTCAAGACCTTGATGAACTTGTAGACTTTTTAACGGAAACCGGGGGTGCAGCATGAAAATTTTAGTACTCGGAGAATGTGCAGGCCCCTTGCTCAGCCCCTTTACCCCCAGTGTGGTGGCAGCGGCCCGCACCATGGGTGACGATGTATCCGTGCTGGTTTTCGGCGGTGACTGCCGGGAACCGGCCCGACAGGCAGCCCGGATAGAGGGGGTGGGGGCTGTCATTGTGGCGGATCATCCCGCCTATGGCAACCACGCCACCCTGTTGGTGACGGAACTGGTTGAACATGCGGGCAGAGAATTCACCCACATCATCGGCGCCCATAACGGCATTGCCCGGGACGTTCTCCCGGGTGTGGCCGCCCGGCTTGATGTGGATATGGTCCCGGATGTCATTGCAATATACGGCCCGGACCGGTTCCAACGGCCGGTCTGCTCGGGCCGGTTCAATGCCGACGTTCAGGTGGAAGCCCCTTACACCATACTCACAATCCGGGCAGGGGCATTTGACCCTGCCGGGGAACAACAGGAACCAGCCCCGCTGCATGCAACAGACTTTCTTGCCGGCGGCAGAACCGTGGAACTGGTGGAAGAAAAAAGCAACAGCACCGGTCCGGACCTGCAAACCGCATCCCTGGTGGTGGGCGGGGGGCGGGGCATCGGCACCCAGGATCATTTTGACCTGCTGCGCCTGCTGGCCCAACAACTGGGGGGGGCTGTGGGGGCGTCAATGGGGGCCATTGAAGCCGGATTGGCATCCTATGACATGCAGATCGGCCAAACCGGCCACACCGTTGCACCGGACCTGTATATTGCCGCCGGGATCTCCGGATCACCCTATCACCTGGCAGGTATACGGGACAGTAACGTCATCCTGGCAATCAACAATGATCCGGATGCACCGGTTTTTGAGGCGGTTGACTACGGTCTGGTGGGGGATCTCACCCAACTGCTGCCCGGTTTGGCCGAAAAGCTGGGCTGCAGCGGCTCAAACCCAAAAGATTAGGCGAGGCCGGGCTTTTCCGGACGCCGGGTGTATGAAAATATGGATACCCAAGCATTAGAGTTTGATGTGGTCATTGTGGGCGGCGGGCCTGCCGGGCTGTCAGCGGCATGCCGCCTGGCCCAGGCCGGGCTTTCAGCCAACCAGAAGCTCAGCATCTGCCTCCTTGAAAAAGGCCCGCACATCGGTGCGCATATCATATCCGGGGCCCTGTTTGATCCCATGGGGCTTGACGAATTATTTCCGGACTGGCAGGACCTGGGGGCACCGGTTACCGTGCCGGTGACACACGAGCGGTTCTATTACTGCCCCTCCCAACGCCGGGCAATCCAGATCCCTTCGGTTTTCATCCCTCCGTCACTCAACGCCTCCGGCTGTTTTATAATCAGTTTGGGAGACCTGTGCCAATGGCTGGCAAAAAAAGCCGTGGAACTGGGGGTGGAGATATTCGAAGGTTTTGGGGCTGAAAGCCTGTTGTTTGACAAAAACGGAACCGTTTCGGGAGTGCGCACCGGCGCAATGGGCGTCGGGGCAGACGGCACCCCCCGGTCAACCTATTGCCCGGGAACAGAAATCCATGCTGCCACAACCCTATTTGCCGAAGGAGCCCGGGGACATCTTGGCCAGCAGTTGATTCATTGGTTTGAACTCGGTAAAAACACCGCTCCCCAGCACTATGCCCTGGGCCTGGTGGAACGCTGGCAAATTCAGGAACCCCTGAAACCGGCCGGGCATGTGGTCCACGGCATGGGATGGCCCTTAACCCGGGACAGTTCCGGCGGATTTTTCCTTTATCAATCCGGAGAAAAAACAACGGTTGCGGGCATGGTGGTGGATCTTGACTATGCCAACCCCCATTTAAACCCGTATCAGGAGTTTCAAAGACTCAAGCACCACCCCCTGATAGCCAACCGGCTGGCAGGGGGCAAGCGGGTGGCCTTCGGCGCCCGTGTCATCGCAAAGGGGGGAGAGTACAGCCGACCGGTGTCAAGTTTTCCCGGGGGGGCCCTGCTGGGGTGTGCCGCAGGCACCTTGAACCCGGCAAGGAACATGGGAATTCACACGGCCATGAAGTCCGGTATGGTGGCGGCTGACATTGCCGCCAAAAGCCTTCTCAAAAAACAGGCCATCCCCCCGGGCGCCGTTGACGCCGCAATACGCGGCTCCTGGATCCGGGATGAGTTGTACGCCTCCCGGAATTTTTACGGAATCATGAGCAAGTGGGGCAAGCCCGCCTGTGGATTATACCACCTGGTCGACCAGAAACTGTTCAACACCCGGCTGCCTTTCCGGATCGTCAATACCAGGCCGGACCGGGAAAACCTCAACTTTGCCGTTGACAGGCCCCTGAACTATCCAAAACCCGATCATTGCCTGACATTTGACATACCGGAATCGCTCATGGCCGCAAACCTGGTGCACCCCAGTGACCAACCCTGCCACATAAAGGTGGCTTCCACTGTGGCCTCACAAGACCGGGCCACCCCTGAATCCGCCCTGAACTATTGTCCGGGGGGGGTGTTTTCACTGGCAGACCAGGCCGGTGCCCCCCTGATGGTCAGTCCCCAGAACTGCCTGCACTGTAAAACATGTGACATCAAAGACCCTTTCAACCGAATTACCTGGTCACCGCCGGAAGGGGGCAGCGGCCCCCGCTACGCTCAACTTTAATGTAAAAAAAAATAAAAAACTTCAAAAAGAGTTAGAAGATGTAATTATGAAAGCTCTCAATGATCCTAACGTGATGGATCCCGACCCTCACTTCCTACAGGTATTTTATGATGTGGACAAATAAAATAGGCGCTTTTGAGGCGCTTGACTAAATTAACAGCGCAGAATGAGAGTTTTGATTACAACTTATTATAATTGCTTGTAATTTTTTCTCAGCGGCGTGGGATTAAACGTAATCACTTTAAGACGGAGATAAAATTTTTGGTCAATTACAATACAAATTAAGAAACACAATAAATTTGATCGTTGAAATCAATTTTTCGAGAAAATATTAAGGAATAAGGAAATATCTATGATTGATTCGAATGTTGTTATAGTGGGAACTGGTCCGGGAGGTATTATTGCAACAAAAATTCTCGCAGAATTAAGACCGGATTTAAACATTTTACTTATTGATAAGGGAAGTCATAAAAGGAATATATGTCCAGCGTTATATGCAAACAAAACATGTAAGGGGTGTGGTGGAATATGCAGGATAATAAGCGGGGCCGGTGGTGCATGCAGTGAGGTTAGTTGTGGATTATTATCAAAACATCCTGCAGGCTCTGGTTTAGAAAAGTACATCCCGTTAACAAGGTTAAAAAATATAGAAAGAAAAATCATTGGGTGGATGGAGAATGTTGTTGGAGATTCTTTAGAACTGGTAAGTCCTAAAATACACCGGGATATTAAAAAGAAGCTATCTACTGTATCAATAATGACGAAGGAGTATGCAAGTTATGAAATTCTTGGCAAGGATTTTTCCAATCTAATATCTAAATTAATGCAGGATCTATACTCCCATCCCAATGTAGCTATTCATTTTAACTCTGAGTTGAAAAAAATCGATTTAAAGAATGATAAATACATATTACATTTAAACGCTTCGCAGAAAATACGGACGAATAGGCTTATAATTTCAACTGGTAGGGCTGGTAGTAATAATATAGTTGAGCAATTAAAAAAAATAGGGGTAATGCTTACCGGGTATTCCGGCTATCTTGGTATCCGATTTGAAGATAAGGTAAGCAATCAGCTCATATCTCTACGCAAACAAGTAGCGGACCCTAAATTTATCAGAAACGGGACAAGAATTTTTTGTTTTTGCCCAAAAGGGAAAGTCGTTGGCATGAGAACTTCTGTGAAAAATAATTGTCGGCTTTCGTTTATTGATTCGACCGAGGGTTGTGTTGAACCTCTTTCAGAATTTGGCAATTTTTCAATTCAAAAAAAAATAACGTTTGATAGTAGCTATACTTACAATTGCTTTAATGAAAATTTTGAAAATAACTATAGAGGGTTATCTAATGGCGTATTGGTAGGACAATCGCTTGCTAGCTTAACCTCAGGCGGCAAGGCTTTGAGTTTCCCTTCGAGCGTGAGTAAGCGTTTCATAGTAAAGCCAATTCGACGGTTGTTTGATAATTGTAAAATCAGTTATCGCTTTCTGGATGATTCTCTGAAGTTTCTTTATGATTTAAACACTTGTTTTCAAAATGACATAATATCTGAAAAAGCAGGTATACTCGCACCTGAACTTCATATTTGGCCTCAATTTGCACTAAAAAAAGGGTTTGAAACAAATGTAGCGGGATGTCATATAATAGGTGACGTCGGGGGGATTGCACGTGGTATAATGCAAGCAGGGGTTGGAGGCTTTGAGGCAGCAGAACACATAGCAAATAGCTTATGAAATTAATTACTTTTCCTTAAAAATAGGCAAGCATAATGGCAAATCAAGATGACATTAGAATTGGTTGTGGGGCGATGATTTTTAAGAATAATAATGTATTACTCATGAAACGAGGAGCCGCAGCTAGAGATGAAATCGGCAAATGGGAATTTCCTGGTGGTGCAGTCGACATCGAAGAAACACCCGAAAATGCTGTATTGCGGGAGGTATATGAAGAGCTAGGTCCAGCGCTTGAGATATCTATTGTTTGCCTACTTTCTGTTGATGAATTCACCACACCTGACACAAATAACAGATGGAGATCTTATACTTATTTAATAAATCTTATTAGCGGTGAGCCTCAAATAATGGAACCTGAAAAATGTTCTCAAATTAAATGGATAGAGCTTTCGGAAATAGATACAAATAAACTCACTTATATTAGTTCGGTCAATTACAAAACTTTTGTTGAAAACTCTGATTTGTTATTTAAATCACTCCTCTGATCCTGATGACATCTAAGGCAAATTACAATGGAGAATCCTGAAATGGTCTATCATTGTTCAGTTTTTGGGTATCACTTTACTCATCGGATTGTCAATGGAAATGAGACACTGTATGTAGGGTACTACACAGATCCAAGATCTGGCAAAAGGGCTGATCGCCAGGCTCCTCTAAAAGATGCCAAATATGGATGGCACCCTTATTTAGATTAGTTTGACCCGAATAAAGAATATAGCGCTGTGTATTAATCGCAACCTATTTGGAATGATTGAAGAAAGCTCAGTATAAGATTTTGAATAATTGCTTTATCCGAATTAATTTAGAATATGGAGACGATTGTGACAAGTGAAGTAAAAAAGATACTTATTGAATGTGTTGATATAATAAACAGTTTTTTAAGGGATGAGAATAGTATCAAAACAATTGATCTAGCCTCAGAAATATTAGCCAGAACTTTAGAAAGGGGAGGCAAAGCAATTTCCTGTGGAAACGGAGGAAGTATGTGCGATGCGATGCATTTTGCCGAAGAGTTTACCGCAAGATTTAAGACAAACAGGCCATCTTTAGCGGCTTTAGCTATTTCAGACCCAGCATATATCAGTTGTGCCGCTAACGACTTTGGTTATGATTACGTTTTTTCAAGATTCATAGAAGGAATAGGTAAAGAAGACGATTGTTTGATCGCAATTTCTACTTCAGGAAATTCAAAAAATGTAATCAAAGCTGTTGAAACGGCAAAAAAGAAAAAAATTTATACAATAGGATTATTAGGAAAAGGTGGAGGGAAGCTTTTAGGGATATGTGATTTAACAATATTGATCCCTTCTGATAAAACGGAAAGGGTTCAAGAAATGCACATCAAGGTTATTCATTTACTGATAGAGTTAACAGAGGATATCCTTAAAAAAAAACATTATTTATTATAATATGGTAAAGGTTATGTATAATTTAAATAGTATCTGTGTTTATTGTGGTTCAAATAATGGAAATAAACCAGCTTTCCTCCAAGCGGCTAGAGAGTTAGGTAAATATTTGGCTCAAAACAATATAAGATTGATCTATGGAGGGGCTGATAGTGGTCTCATGGGTGAAATGGCAAATACATCACTGGAATATGGAGGAGAGGTCATAGGGGTCATACCAAGCTTGATAGCGGCTGAAGTAAAACATTCATCATTAACCCATTTAATTGAGGTAGAGACGATGAGTCAAAGGAAAGAAGAAATGATGAGACTTTCTGATGCTTTTATTGCTTTACCCGGCGGTTATGGAACTATTGAGGAGTTATTTGAATCAATAACCTTGGCCCAGTTAGGATATCAACATAAACCATGCGCATTGTTGAATGTTGATGATTTTTTTACCACGTTGCTGGCTTTCCTTGACCACTCAGTTGAGAATGGCTTTATTAAGCCAATTCATAGGGAAATGTTGATTGTCGAAAATAGCTTAGAGAATATGTTTAAAATGTTCAGAGAATACGAGAAAAAGTATGAAGGGAAATGGTTGTAGGACAGAGATTTTCCCTAGTCGCCTCCTTTAAAAATCATGACATTGGTTGACATATGACTCATAATTTTCCCTTTTGAAACCTCCGGGCTTGGGCGGAGATGTTCAAAAGGGAAAATTATTCTGATAGGACTTGACTTTAATAGCCCAACAGGACTTTTTTCACTCAAACTGAAGTTGGACAGTAAAATTACTCAAAACGGCGAAACCCCCTGAAAACACGAGAGCCATATGTAGGAAATTGCTATGAGGTAGTGCCACAGAATTGATATATAAGCATTGTAATTATAATTTTTAATCTATAAAATAGGAGTGTCTTCAAAACAAAAGAGGCTCTCCAATGTTTGCACGCATAAAAAAGTCCGGAAAGTACCAGTATCTGCAGATAGTCGAAAACAAAAAAGAACAGGGCAAGGTAAAACAGCGAGTGATTGCCACAGTTGGACGCATGGATCAACTTCATGAAAAGGGCAGAGTTGAAACCCTGATCCGGTCCATTGCCAGATTTTCTGAAAGAGCACTGCTGATCCTTTCCGGAAAAAGCGATGTTAAAGCCAACAGTCTCACCATTGGTCCCACCTTGATCTTTCAAAGATTGTGGGAAGAAAGCGGCATTCAGGATTGCATCAGGAGCCTGCTTATAGAACGAAAATTTAAATTCGATGTGGAGCGAGCCATTTTCCTGACGGTATTGCATCGACTCATGACATCCGGATCTGACCGGCATTGTGACAGATGGAAAAGGGACTACCTGATCCCTGGCACAGAAGATCTGGATTTGCATCATTTGTATCGAGCCATGACATTTCTGGGTGAAAGTATAACAGATGAGGACTCCCCTTTTGGCCCCCGGCGAAATAAAGATCTTATTGAAGAGATGATGTTTCAGCGGAATAAGGATCTTTTCTCGGAACTGGATCTGGTCTTTTTTGACACCACATCCATCTACTTTGAGGGTCAGGGTGCAGAGTTTTTTGGTAACAGGGGGTTTAGCAAAGACCATAGACCAGATCTCCATCAGATGGTCGTAGGCGCGGTACTTGATGATAATGGGCGTCCGATCTGTTGTGAAATGTGGCCGGGAAACACCACCGACGTCAAAACCATGATACCGGTAGTTAAAAGGTTGCGTCACCGGTTTGGCATCGATCAGTTTTGTATTGTAGCTGATCGTGGGATGATCAGTAAGGATACAATTTCCAGACTTGAAAAGCAGCAAATGCCATATATCCTGGGAACACGGATGAGGCGGGTCAAAGATATTAAAACAGAAGTTCTTACCCGAGCCGGACGATACAAGGAGGTCTATCCTGAAAATGCGGACCAGAGCAAGCCCTCCCCATTGAAGGTAAAACAAGTCATCCACAATGACACCAGATATATCGTCTGTTTGAATGAGCGCCAGGCACGCAAGGATGCCGCCGATCGGCAGGCAGTCATAGAGTCGTTGAAAAAACAGTTGAAGAAAGGTCCGAAAGCACTGGTCGGAAATAAAGGCTATCGAAAATACCTGAAGGTGCAGAAAGACAGTGCTCAGATTGATACAGCCAAAGTAGAGAGTGAGTCCCGCTTTGATGGAAAGTGGGTTTTG
>JANQML010000134.1 GCA_028280105.1 Desulfobacula sp.
GGCCGGGTCTTGATCTCCCGGCCCAGTAAAACAGACGCCTCAGGCAGGTTCGGGGTAATCACGGTGGTTTTGGGAATCAAAATGGTTTTGAGTGCCTGCACGGCATCTTCACGGAGCAGGGCGTCACCGCTCTTTGAAACCATTACCGGGTCCAGAACAATATTCGGTACGTCCCACTGTTCCAGTTTCATTGCCACGGTTTCAATCACTTCCGGAGAATGAAGCATCCCGATTTTAACCGCATCCGTGCCGATATCCGCCATGACCGCATCAATCTGCTCTCCTATAAATGCCGGCGGAACCGGGAAGATACCGGTCACACTTTGCGTGTTTTGTGCGGTCAGTGCTGTGATGGCGGACATGCCGAAACAGCCCAACGCGGAAAATGTCTTCAGGTCAGCCTGGATTCCGGCACCGCCGCCGCTGTCTGACCCGGCAATGGTGAGGGTTCTATAATATGATCTCATGATCTTTTTTCCTCTCTGCTGTAAACGGTTTCAAACATCTCCACCAGCCGGCGGGATGCGTCAAAAGGGTCCGGGGCGGAACAGATGGCGGACACAACCGCGATGACATCCGCGCCGGCCTCAACCACATCCCTGAGATTGGATTCCCCAAGCCCCCCGATGGCCACCAGTGGGTGACGGGAAAACGCCCGGATACTTCTCAGCCCGTCAATGCCCCAGGGGGACTGGGTATCTGTTTTGGTCGGGGTTGGAAAGATCGGGCTGACACCCAGATAATCGACATCAAGCTCCTCTGCCCTTTCCACGTCCTCCCAAGTTTCCACGGACAGGCCGATAATCGTATCAATGCCCATCAGTCTCCTGGCCGTTTTATAGGGCATATCACTCTGGCCGATATGCACCCCGTCTGCTTCCACGGCAAGGGCGATGTCAATCCGGTCATTGATAATCAAGGGGATGCGCAGGGGCTCAAGCAGTTGCTTCAGTGCGGCAGCCTCTTTCAGAAATTCATTGGTCCCCTTGTTTTTCTCCCTGAGCTGAACACAGGAGACCCCTGCCCTTACGGCCTCGGAAACCACGGATAAAACAGGTCTGCCAAGACTTGCCTTCTCATCGGTCACCAGGTAAATGCCTTTCATGGGGACCTCAAACCTTGAGATGGCCCTCAATATCGGCTTTGGAGATCCGGTAAAGGGCATCGATAAAGTGTAATTGCAGGGTACCGGGACCGGTTGCGGCCTGGACAGCCATTTCTCCGGCAATCCCCATGACGGCCATGGCATGGGCGGCTGCCTTGTCAAAATCGGCGTTGACTGAGGCAAAGGCCCCGCAGATGGCCGTGGCAGTACATCCCAGTCCTGTCACACGGGGCATCATGGGGTGGCCGTTCTTAACCGTCATTGTATGATCGGCGGAAACAATATAATCGGTTTTCCCGGTAATGCAGACCGTGCATCCGATGTCACTTGACAGTGCCCCGGCCGCAGAGACGGCCTGATCCGATCCACTGGTACTGTCAACCCCTTTGGTGGTCCGGCCTGCGTCGCATAATGCCATTATTTCTGAACCATTGCCCCGGATAATGGCGGGTGCCGCCGCCCGGATCAGGGCTTTAGCGGTTTCGGTCCGGTAAGGGGTGGCCCCCGCCCCCACCGGATCAAGGACAATGGGGATCTTTTTTGATGCAGCGGTCTGAACCGCTTTAATCATGGCCTGGACCCAATCATGGCTCAAGGTGCCGATATTGATGACCAGGGCGCCGGCAATGGATGCCATATCCTCGACTTCCTCAACCGCATGGGCCATCACCGGTGAGGCGCCAATGGCCAGTAACGCATTGGCGGTGGTATTCATGACCACGTAGTTGGTGATGTTATGGACCAACGGGGCGGTTTCTCTTATCTTTTCAAGATCATGAAAAATATCTGCCGGTGTTATCGTCATCCTTCTCCTCCTTATTGCCACACATGGATCAGCTGTGCAGCATCAATTTTTTTGTTAATAAGCTTGTATTTAAAGGCAAAATCTGCAAATGCCTGCCATTTACGGGTATCGTGCCCCATTGATTTTGCAAAATACGGCTTTGTCAGCTCAAAGGCCTGGGTTTCGATGATTTTATCGGCCTGGGGAACGGCTGAAAGATAGGTTTTCAAGGCATCGGAAGGCTCTTTCTGTGTATAGGCAAATGCCTGTTCCATGGCAGTAACAAATCTTTTAACGGCTTCAGGTTTGGTTTTCAATACCCTGTCACCGCAAATAAAGATCAGCTCTTCATAGTCCGGGATACCGTATTTTTCCAGTTCAAAAAAACGGGCAGTATATCCATGTTGGGCCATGCCCACGGTTTCATAGGTTTTAAACGGCCCCATCACCGCATCCACCTGTTTTGAAACCAGTGCGGGCAGAATTGTAAATCCCACATTGACAGGGGTATAATCTTCAATCCGGTTGATGTCTGCAAAGGCTTTTAAGAGCACATCCATCAGGCCCGGCACGGTGTATCCGATTTTTTTGCCGGACAGATCAGCCGGCGTTTGAATGGCCTCATCCAGAAACAGCAGGGTGGTCAGCGGGTGTCTGATCAATGGGGCCACCACTTTGACGGAAAGTCCCTGACCGGTTGCAATAATGGTTTGGGGCTGGTAGGAAACCGCCAGATCGATATTTCCGGAGGCCGCCAGTTTCAGGGCGTCGGAGGTTTCAGACGGGCTGATGATGTCGATCTCGATCCCCTGGTTTGAAAAATATCCTTTCTCTCTTGCCACATAAATCGGCAGATGATCCACATTGGGAAACCAGTCCAGCATCAGTTTCAGTTTTTCAGCATGGGCCGTGTTGAACAGACCGGTAACCAGGGTAAATGCGGTAAAAAGAATCATCACTTTCGTTTTCATAAAATCTTCCTTTATCTCCATGTAATTATTTTTTTCTCCAATCGGCCCACCAGCCACCAAAGCGTCAGCCCGATCACCGTCAGCCAGAGGATGGCGGCAAAGACCAAATCGGTTTGGAGCCTGGCGTTGGACTGAATCATTAAAAATCCCAATCCCTGCTGCGCCCCCACCCATTCACCGATAACCGCCCCAATGGTGGCCACGGTCACCCCGACCTTTAACCCGGTAAAGAACCGGGGCAGCGCCCAGGGCCAGTACAATAGGCGCAATGTCTGAAAAAACGAGGCGCCCATCAGGCGAAACAGGGTCCGGAACTCAGTGTCGCAGCTCTTGAGGCCCTCGAGAAGGCTCACACATATGGGGAAAAAAATGATGACCCAGGCCATGAACACTTTTGATGCCATCCCGTATCCCAGCCATATGACCAAAAGCGGGGCCAGGGCAAACACCGGTATGGCCTGGGATGCAACGAGAAAGGGTGCAAGGGTCTTTTCAATAACCGGTTTGGCAAACATGGCAATGGCCAGGGGAACGGATGTAAAGACAGCCAGAAGAATTCCCAGCAGGATTTCCATCAGCGTAACGGCAGCATGGGGATAAATATCCACCGCTCTGACCGTGGCGGTTACCAGGACCGTTGAAGGAGGCGGTAAAATGAAAACAGGCACCGCCATCCAGCGGACAAGAAATTCCCACAGTAAAAAAATGAACAGAATAAAGCAAAAGGAAAGCACGTTAACCCGTTTCATGGATACCTCCCTGTTCCAGCCGTTTCACAACATCGAGTTTAATATCAAGCAGCGCCGGGTGGTTAAATTTCCTGGGTTTGGGTAGATCCGGCCGGTATCGTTCAAGAATCCCCATGGGCTGTTTGCTTAACAGATAGACCGTATCTGCCAGGGTCAGGGCCTCATCAATATCATGGGTGATCATGAGTATCGTCTTTTTAAATTCTACCTGAAGCATTAACAGGAGGGATTGAAGGCGGCTCCGGGTGATGGTGTCAAGGGCGGACAAAGGTTCGTCCAAAAGGATCAGCTCCCGGTTGAACATCAATGTCCGGGCCAGGGCGCATCTTTGGCGCATGCCGCCGGATACCTGTGCGGGCATATGGGATTCGTATCCGCCCAGTCCGAGCCGGCCCAACAGCTGAAAAACCGTTTCTTTGGATGCACCGGTTCCCGGGCTGCCGACCCGGGCCGGCAGGCAGGCATTGTCATATAGCGACAACCAGGGCAGCAGCATATCTTTCTGCTGCATATATGCGGCATTGCGGCTGAGATCCGTCAACCGGCAGCCATTCCAGGTAATTGAACCCCGGTCCAGTTCAATGGTGCCGGTCAACCCGTCAAACAGGGTGCTTTTACCGCAGCCGGAGGGCCCGATCATAATATGGAATTCACCGTGCGGAACGGTCATATCAAAATCTGAAAAGATCTCCTTCCCCTGGAATGTTTTTGACGCTCCCGATACCTTAAGCATATCTGTCTGCCGCAATAAAAAATGATCAAACTTAAGGGGAACAAAAAAAGGAGGAAAAAACCCAAGGAAAGAGAAAAACTAGACTTTCCTTCGCCAGCATGATCTGGATCAGGTTCCATGGGTCGAAACAATAATTAGTTTCCTCTCAGCCGATTTTCTTCGACTCCCCTAAGTCCGCCGATGCCTATTGCATCGACCCAAGGAAGTTAACATGCACCTGAACGGTTTGTCAATTATCAAAAGACTTTTTTAACCGGCTGTCTCAACACCCTGATCCCGAAAACGATTAATTCTTCATGACCTTCCCGAAAAGTAAAAAAAAATTCTGTTCAAGATTGGGGTTGACTTAAAATTGGAAAACTTTCATATTACAGCTTACATTTTTAAGACAGTGTGCCGGTTGGACAGCAACCTGAAAACAAGCTCTGTTCAACACTCCGGCTGCTGTAAAGAAAATCTTTAGGGGCATGGTGAAATTCCTGACCGGCGGTATAGTCCGTGAGCCGCAGACCCTGACTGTTTCATGAATGGTAAGCCGATTGGCGGAACAGACAGGAGAGGCTGATCCGGTGAAATTCCGGGACCGACAGTTAAAGTCTGGATGGGATAAAGGTTTTCGGGTCATTCCTGTTTTTGTCTGAATGGAAAGGCAGGTGCGGTTTCATTTTTATGACCGGCCACCCGGAAAAGAAGTTGCCCCGTTTCTACCCACTGAGGTAGGCGGGGTTTTTGTTTTTTTACAGGAGGTTACAATGTCAATTTTGAACATCTCACCGTGGTGGCACTGCTGCAGAAATTTCAGCCCGTCATCGCCATTATACTGGCTGCCGTCCTGTTAAAGGAAAAACTGACCCAGCGATTTATTCTGTGGGCGGCACTGGCCATTATCGGCGGGTATTTTCTCACCTTCCAGTTCAGCCTTCCGAAAAGCGTAGACAACGAAAACATCCTCTCGGCAGCGCTCTGGTCGCTTCTTGCGGCCTTTTCCTTTGGATCTGCCACGGTCTTTGGTAAACACGTACTACACAAGATGTCATTTAAAACAGCCCTGTTTTACCGGTACGGGTTTACCAGTCTTTTAATGCTTGTCTTCGTGCTGGTCACGGGCCGGTTCGATCAGGTGGCCAAAGCCACGTCCGTCAATTGGATTTTTTTGATTCTCATCGGATTGACCACAGGCAGCGGTGCCATCATGCTCTACTATTACGGGCTCAGGCGGATTAATGCCAAAGTCGCCACCGTTTGCGAACTCTGTTTTCCCATCTCCACCGTTGCCTTTGATTATCTCTTTAACCACCATGTGCTGAGCCCTGTCCAGTGGATCAGCGCCGGTGTCATGCTCTTTTCCATATACCGGATATCGGCGAATCAGGAGAGGCTGCGACTGAACCGGATGAAATCGAACCGCCATGAACCGGATCAATCAATCCCGGACACATCCGGATCAAGTACAAGTAACTCCCCGTCGTTACAAAAAGCGTAACGGTTTTAGTTTCAAGGTGCCAAAGTTACCGCTTTAGCAGTAACCGTCTACCGCAAAACCTTGGGAAACAAGAAGACGGAGCCCCACACTTTTCCCGAAGGGTGAAAAAATGGAGGGTTTCAACATTACCGATGGACAATCTGAGAATAAAAAAAGAGTTAAAGCGGAAGGCAGATCCTCAAACATAGTCGACACAGAAGAGCAACTTATAAAAGCAATTAAGCGCAGTCAATTATATGTGCGTTCATATCAAAATCAAAACAGTTTTGAAAGTGACATGTTTCCGTTCCCATTCTCATCAAATGAGCCTATGCATAGACTTACATGGAAAAAACTTTGCACCCTGAATTAAAAAATGATACTGGTTTTTTAACGTGATAAGGAATTATTTTGATTGGATTTCATTAATTTTAGCATGTTATCCAGTTGGATAAGTGATTTTTGGAAATATACAGAGCTACACAGCTATTTGTTAGCGATCATGAAAAATAGATCAGATTAACAATACGAGTCATTAAATTAAATTGAAGCTCAAATAATAGCTGATCACAACAAATCAGACAGGAGTAATATTGTTATGAAAAAGGAAGAAATTGAATATCTAAGAGAACTTAAAAAACGAGATTTAACGATTCTCACTTTCCAGCCGTATGGTCACCGATTTGTAGTCCATAAAAACACTCAAAATAAGATCTCTCACGATATCGTTGGAAAAGGCAAAAAACTCACAGAATTTCTTGATCATATCCAAGATGAACCAGGGAACGTTCATCTATACGTTGATAATTTTCACGCAAATAAGCAAATATTCATTCCCGAAGAATTTCGGAAGTTAGCAGATACAGAACGTGAAGAAATGGACCAATACGCGGAAAAAGCAGAATTTCCCGAAAATAAAGATTGATGGAGTAAAACAAACCACTGATACTGAATTGTTTTCAGCAAACGCTAACCATGCTTTTGCAACAGACCGTAAAAAGTCGCGGCCGCTGAAAAACGTCGTCAACATCTTTCGTGAATGGATGTTCTTATGAGGTTTTTAGATGTCTAATTTATTTGATACTCACTTTTTTCTATTGGAAAACGTTTAAAGAGTGCGGGTGATTCTGCCAAATCTTTTTATCACAAAATTAATAAAGGTAGCATAAGAGAGGCTTTCATCAAGGAGCTTCTAGAAAAGAATACTTCTCAGTTTTGTTCGGTTGGCACTGGGGAAACCATTCACAGAGAGCTGGATAATAATGCACTTAGAAATCAAATGGCGGGAACCATACGTGTAACGGCATCCCTCGACCCGGATAACATGCGGAAAGCCTCTTTCCATGTCCCGCTCCAAACATTGAGGGTCATAAGGGTAAATCTGTACCTATCCCCTTTTCCAGCGCGGTGTGATAAATTTTTACCGCGGTGACAATATCGTCCAGAGCCAGTCCCAGATTCATGGTGATGATTTTTTCAGTGATTGACTCCCGGCCAGGTTTCCGGCCACTGACAATCTGAGCCAGCTCGGCATATGGTTCCGGCGTATCCTGAAAATACCCCTCCCCTCGATAGTAAGCCATCTGAGCCAGATCATCTGTAGCCAATTTATCAATTTCCCGCAGAGCCGCACCCTGCCAATAGGAATCAAAATCCACTAGAGAGGCAAAAGCACCGGCTTCCAGCCAGCCAGCTTCAATTACTGGTTGAGGATGTTTTACAATAGGCCCGCTTGTAACCACCAGATCCATACCAGCCACGGCCTCGATGGGTTGCCTGACAACATGCACATCCAGACCGTATTGAGACCGAACGTCTTCGGCGTAGCAGTGGGCCACTCCCGGTTGAATATCGTAAGCATAGACTTTTTCAAGAGAAAAAAGACAGTTCAGGGCTTCAAGGTTGCTGCGCCCTTGTACTCCGCAGGCAATAATTCCCAAACGTGAGGCATCCGCCCGGGCCAGGTATTTAGCCGCCACAGCAGTTGCTGCACCGGTACGTTTGGCGGTGATCCAGGTACAGTCCATGACACTGAGAGGCATGCCGGTTTCGGCATTGTTGAGGATCAGAAGGCCGGAAATGTAGGGCAGTCCCCGGGCCGGATTGTCCCGATATCCGGCAACCCACTTAACGCCGGCGGATTTCAGACCACTGATACAGGCCGGCATAGCATGAATAAATCCTTCCTCAGTCGGATAAATGCTCGGTTTGGGTGGCATTTGGGTGTCACCCGCCGCCTTTTCTTGAAACATCGTTTCCAGAGCCTTAATTAGTTTCTGTAGAAAAACGTCAATTTTGCTCAAAGCCAGTTTTAACAAAAAATCATAGCCTCACTATTGCGTTTGGGTTCAAACGCCTTTTA
>JANQML010000138.1 GCA_028280105.1 Desulfobacula sp.
CTTGCATCCGGCACCGTATGGTGGCCAGGGAGGCGGTGCAACCCATGGCCCACATGCTAAACAAAAATTTGATGGTGGATTTGTGATAAAGCAGTATACCGGCCGGTCTGTCTGCAGGTGGGCAGCCGTTTGGGTCCGGTCAAATAAAGCGTACCAGAGGGGGGATGTTCAAAAAAATCCGGTGAATGCCGTCCCGGAAATAAAATATGGACAAAAAGAGACCGGAATTAAAGATGCGTTTTTCCGGAGAGAGTATAGAAAAAACACATCCTTCCTTCAAAACATCATAGGTTGTGCGAAGTTAAGTTGTGTGTATCGGGTTTTATATCCCGAACATTATTTTGTATCAAGTCAAAAATTTGTATTTTCTTTTGATCTTTATAGGATGGTTTGGGGTGTTTTTTTTAAAGTGCCGTGTAAAGAAAACGTCTTGGATGGGTGCCGGGGGGGATGCAGATGTTTCTATTGCTAATAAGTTGAGCTTCGACAAACTTTTTCTTGACACAAAAAGGCTGAATGATATACGGTTTGCTCTAAATTTAGCCTGACTCCAAAAAACGGAGGGTGATATACGTTTTTGTACTGTAGTTTCCATTGTAAAGAGGAACCCTTATTGAAACCGTTCGGTGAGGGAAAAAGAGATTGAAGAAAACAATGGTATTTATAGAAATGGTTTAAGCAATGTCGATGTCTCTATTTGTCATTGAATTTTTAACCCATCTTTTTATATCCCAATATCCATGTTGAAAGTTAAATCCAAATTCAGATTGATTATCGCCTTTTACATGGCATTGCCTGTGGCCGTGATTGTTTTTTTTACCAAAGACACCCCTGTCTTTTACGATCCTGCTTATCAAACTGCCTTAAGTATTTGTCTGGGGGTGATTATCCTATTGGGGATGTGCAGCCCTCTGCTGTTAGGGTTCAACTGGATCTTTTTCAAGCAGATCAAACAGATCGATGGGATCTGTTCCGATATCAAGCACGGCCGCTATACCTATTTTTCACTTCCCAACGAACCCGGAGAAGCCGGGGATGAAAACGAGTTTATTCTTTTAATGCGGAACATGAACTGGATGATCCGCCAGATCGAATACAGGGAAACTGAGCTTGAAAAAAGGGTGGTCAAAAGGACCCTGGCTTTGGAAAAGACCAATGCCGAACTGGTCGCGGCCCGGGATGAGGCAAAGGCGTCTGCACGGGCAAAAAGCCTTTTTCTGGCCACCATGAGCCATGAGATACGCACCCCCATGAACGCCGTCATCGGGATGAGTGACCTGGTCCTTAAAACCAGGCTCGACCCCCGGCAGGAAGAATACCTTTCCATTATCAACGGATCATCAAAGACATTGTTGAAAATTATCAATGATATCCTTGATTTTTCAAAAATAGATGCCGGACGGTTGACCATTGAAAAAATTCCGGTTGTCATCAGGGAGCTGCTTGAAGAGGTGGCCGATATCTTTAAGCATGAACTGGCGGAAAAATCGGTTGAATTTATCCTTGATATTGATACGGATGTGCCGGCCCGGATTTTGGCGGATCCTTTGCGCCTGAGACAGGTGCTGGTGAACCTTGTCTCAAACGCGGTGAAATTTACTTCTGCAGGAGAAGTTTGTATCTGCGTCGCCCGGGGCGGTTTGGGTGAGCACGGGGTATCCGGTCTTACATTCAGTATCAGTGACACAGGTGTCGGAATTGAAGAGGAGACACTTAAAAGTTTGTTTACCGCTTTTACCCAGGCAGACGGATCAACCTCCCGGCGGTTTGGCGGAACCGGTCTGGGGCTTGCCATCTCAAAGAAGCTGGTGGGCCTGATGGGGGGAACCATCCGGGTTCAAAGTTCACCTGGAAAAGGATCCTGTTTCAGCTTTACCCTGGATGCCGATTCCTGTGATGCGGCAGACCGGGCAAATCAATTCGACACCCGTCAGACACACCTGAAGGGAAAACTCGCTTTGCTGGCCGTAAAAAATGAAACCACACGCAGCATACTGAACCGGTTTTTAGTCTCTTTTGGACTCCGTGTGCAGGTCTGTAAAAGCAACGTGGATGAACCCGGTATCCTGGCAGGAGAGAACGACCCGTGTGAGATTTCACTGGCACTAATAGATGCTGAATTTCCAAGGTTTATAAACGTTGCTTTGAACAACGGGCGGTTCCCGCCTGTCATTGTCATTGGAACCTGTATTGAGAAAAGACGATTTAAATTTTCAGAACAGGTTCGAAAATACATTTCCAAACCGGTGAAACAATCTGTTTTATTTGATGCCATCATGGAGATATTCAGTGAATTCGACCGGGGGAATCCCTGCTGCGAAAGCGTTTCCACGGATCGTTATTATTTTGTCCGTGAAACCGCTGTCCTTCTTGTGGAGGACAATCCGATCAACCGAAAGGTGGCCGTAGAAATGCTCAAGACAGCCGGAATCACTCCTGTGGTAGCCGATTCCGGTCCGGCGGCCCTGGCGCAGATCAAGGCCCGTTCCTTTGACGCGGTGATCATGGACATACAGATGCCGGATATGGACGGCTATGAAACCACCCGCCGGATCCGGGCGCTTGAAAATGGTAAAGCCGTCCCCATTATCGCCCTTACCGCCGATGCCATGGAAGATGACCGGGCCCGGGGCATGGATGCCGGCATGGACGCCTATATCACCAAACCGGTGGAAGTTGACACCCTGTTCGACTGCCTGTCCGGCTTTTTGAATGAACAGGCGGTGGCGGATAAAAAGAGGAGAGAGCCGGCTGTTCAACCTGACGAAGTC
>JANQML010000210.1 GCA_028280105.1 Desulfobacula sp.
AATCGAAGATAAAAGCGCCCGGGTATACGGATGCAATGCATGATTGTATAACTCCTGGGCACCGGCAGTTTCGACGATCTTTCCCATATACATGACGGCGATTCTATCGGAGATATGTTTCACCACACTCAAATCATGGGAAATGAACAGGTAGGCAAGTCCCATTTTTTGCTGTAGATCCAACAACAGGTTCAAAATTTTAGACTGAACAGAGACATCCAGTGCAGATACCGGTTCATCACAGACAATCAGATCCGGTTCCAGGCTGATGGCGCGGGCGATCCCTATCCGCTGACGCTGGCCGCCGGAAAATTCATGGGGAAACTTTGTCAATGCATCGGCCGGCAGCCCCACCTGATCTAAAAGGGCGTGGATCCGGCGACTTAAATCCTTTATGTCCCGTTTATGAACGATGAATTTTTCTTCAAGGATCTGTTTGATTGTCTGCCGGGGGTCAAGAGATTCAAACGGATCCTGAAAGATCATCTGCAGGTTCAGGGTAAGGCGCTTTCGTGCCCTGGCATCTGCTTTGGAAATATCACGACCGTTCACAGTGACCGATCCGCCGGTGGCGGGATACAACCCCATGACGCACCGCCCAAGCGTGGTTTTGCCACAGCCGGACTCACCGACAATACCTAGTGTCTCCCCTTTTTCAAGAGAAAACGTTACATCGTCCAAAGCATAGACATAGCCTTTGCGCCGTAAAAATATACCGCCGGTCACTGGAAAGTATTTTTTCAGATGGTTGACTTGAAGAAATGCCATAGGGTCCCTGATGAATTTTTAGATTCTTAGACGGATATACCATGAACCCGTTACGAAGACAAAGCTTTCAAGCTTTTGAAATAAGAAAAAAACGATGTCGCAAACAACCCTGAAAAATAAATATACTACCTGAATCCGCTTCTTAAGCGGTGAAACGTCCTTTAATCAGAAGCAAAAACGGGGTTTCCTTTACGGATCTAAGGAAACCCTTACGATCGAATCTTTTATTGTACAGTTACATTGACTGCAGCCGGGCCTTTTTGTCCGTCTTCAACATCAAACGTAACTTTGTCTCCTTCGTTAAGCGATCTGAAACCGCTGCTGTTGATACCGGAATGATGGACAAATACATCTGGGCCGTCTTCTTGTTCAATAAAACCATACCCTTTAGAATCATTAAACCATTTTACAATCCCATTTGCCATTGTGACTGTCTCCTTATGTTAAATGAGTATTCAAGTTTCATACTTCAGGACGTGCCGCATTTGCAGATGGGGTCTCCCTCTAGAACGAAACTCCACAAGCCTTTCTCTCAGAAGCTTGTGTTTGACTTTTATTTATTTTCAAATAAAAAATCAAGAGATTTTTCACCTAAAATTTGTTTTTTTCATTTAATTTGACTCGGCCAAATGGCACGCGGCTGTATGCCCTTCACCGATCCGTTTTTCCAGCGGCACCTTGATACGGCACACCGGTTCCACCCAGGGGCACCGCCCTGCAAACCGGCACCCCCGGGGCATATTCAGCAAAGACGGAACGCTGCCTTTTATTGTGGGCAGCCGGGTTTTCGGCTGCTTGGACAAAGAGGGAATGGATTTTAAAAGTCCTTGAGTATACGGGTGCCCGGGAGATTTGAACAGGGATCGGGCATTTGCTTTTTCCGCGACCCGCCCCGCATACATGACTACGACATCGTCGCAGTTTTCCGCGATAACCCCCAAGTCGTGAGTAATCAGCAGCACCGACATACCAGACTCTTTCTGGAGGATACGGATTAAATCCAGGATCTGGGCCTGAACCGTCACATCAAGGGCAGTGGTCGGTTCATCTGCAATCAGAATCTGGGGTTCACATGCCAAAGCCATACCGATCATCACCCGCTGCCGCATCCCGCCGGACAATTGGTGGGGATATTTTTTAACCACCTTATCCGGATCGGAAATACCGACTTTTTCCAGCATTTCCACTGCCCGGGCCTGCATGTGCCGGTGGGATAATTCGCCGAAATGGAGCCGGTAGACTTCCGTCATCTGTTTTCCGATACGCTGTACCGGATTCAGTGCGGTCATGGGTTCCTGAAAAATCATGGAAATTTTTCGCCCCCGGATCCGGTGCATCTCTTCAACGGGCAAATCAAATACAGATTCACCGTTGAACCGGACGACTCCGTTGACGACTCTGGATACGGGTTTGGGAAGCAGGCGCATAATGCTCAGGGCTGTCACGCTTTTACCGCAACCGGATTCCCCGGCAATGCCAAGGATCCGGCCCTTTTGAAGGGAAAAGCTAACCTTGTCCACCGCCCTTACCAACCCGGATTCGGTATCAAATTCAATAACCAGATCCGCCACTTCCAGAATGATTTCAGAATCCACCTTAGATGTTACTCCACCTTATACGTATCATGGACAACGGTCTCGGGCACAAAGGTCTGGCCGGATTGCATGGCCGACCGGGTCTGTTTTTTTACATCCGGATCGATCCAGAACAATCCGCCGGTCAGGGGTGAAAACGGCTCGAACAGATCAGCCGACCGCCGGGTCCCGTAAAACTCCGGCAACTGGAGCCATCGCCAGTACCCCAGCCGCACATAGGGAACCATAAAGGTGGGAACAAAGGAACCGTGGTCATGGATCATCCGCTGGATCTGTTTGGCCAGATCAATGCGGACCGCTTCGTCCAGGCTGGCCCGGTACTGGTCGATGAGGGCATCCAGCTGCGGGTTGGCCGTATTGGTGATGTTGTTGGTCTGGGGCTTATTGGCATTGACCGAGTGCCAGGTTTCCCAATAAGCCGGCCGCATTTTGGTGCTCCAGGCCATCCAGGCCACATCGTGTTTCTTCTCAATTATTTTTTTATATGCGGCAGACGAATCCAGCCGTTCCAGTATCAGCTCAACCCCGGCTTTTGCCGCTTCTTCCTTTAAAACCACAAGACGCGGCATATGTTCTTCAAACGAATAGGTCACCTTTACCGAAAACCGAAGATCTTCTTTTACCCAGATACCGTCGTTTCCGCGGATCCATCCGGCATCGGCCATGAGCTGTTCGACCCGTTGGATATCATAGGTCCGGGGCTGAATCGAATGATCTGTATACGGGCCGTATCCGAACGTGTTGTGAGGCAACCGGAAGTAATCCCCCCTCAGCACCTTTTTAATCACCCGTTCGATGTTCATGGCATAGGCAAAGGCATGGCGCACCCGCTTGTCCTTGAACACCGGTTTGGCCTCGTTGAGCCACATGCCCTGGGCGGATTGCTCCAGGTCATTGAAAAACCAGATCTTTTTAATATATCCCTTTTTAAATTCGTCCGTGTTTGATTTCTGATGCCAGTATTTGGGAAACGTCAAAGAAAAGGTGTCCAGTTCTCCCCTTCTGAAATGTTTCCACTGCAGGTTAAAATCCCGGATGACGTCAAAAACCACATAATCCACATTAAACCGGTTTTTAAAATACCGCTTATCCTTTGCCCACCAGTCTTTTTTCCGTTTAAACCGGACAGATTTTCCCTTGTCGAAATCACTGATCTGGTAGGCGCCGGTGTTGGGGACGATCTTCCAGTTATACTGCTGGACAAAGGTGTCATCCAGAACACCGTAAAAATGCTGGGGTGTCGGTGAAATTCCAATTCTTATATGGAGGTCCGGAAGGGCCTTGGTGCTTTTCACCGCAATGGTGTAGTCATCGTATACAATGACGGCATCAATCACCCTTGTATAATAGTCATTGTACCAGGGGGCGATGATTTTATCCGAGCGCATGAATTCAAGGGTATAGACGTAGTCCCACGCCGTGACCGGAACGCCGTCCGACCAGCGGGCATCTTTATCCAATTTGAAGTACATGGTTTTCTTGTCCGGATCAAAGGCCCAGTGAGTGGCCAGTTCGGGCAGGATGTTGTTGGTGTTGGGATGCATACTGATCAAGGACATCTGGTTGCTGTGAATCCGACTTGCAAAACTTGAATTCGAATCCGGGCCAACGGTTCTGAAGGTGGTGGGGAAAGAGAGGATCGCGGAATGAAATGTCCCGCCCTTGATTGCCTTTGGAGAAGAATACAACGGGTCTGAATCATTGGTCAGCCACTGGATCCCCTCCGGCAGCGGCTGGTACACTTTCTCAAATGCCGCCTCCGGGGCCGGTTCGCCTTGAGCGGATTGAGCCGTTGGTTCCGAATCTTCCGGATTGTTTGAACACCCCCAGACAATACCCATCATCAGGCAGAGTATCCCCAAAAAGAAGCACGTGCGTTTCATTTTAACTCCACTAAAAGTCCCGATAAAAAAAACAGGGGAATTCAGCCGAATCATAATTCCCCAACCGTTTTCAAAGCATACCAAATCATTGGGTTCTTAATCAATCATTCTTTTACCCATCAAAAATGAACAAATCGCGGTTAAGACGGTCGCCCCCTGGTGTTTATCAGATTTTACGCCGTTTTTTTTAACAAGGGGCCAGGTATACACCTTGACCCGAAAAAGTTTATCATATAGCATGAGATTCATCATCTAAAGGATTGTCTTTAAGTCAATCAAAGGTTTATTAAGGAAATCAGAACGTCTTATGGATATTGCATCGTTTATTGGAATCATCTCCGGATTTTCATTGATTATCAGTGCCATTTATCTGGGCGGTGATCTGCATAATTTTATCAACATACAGGGGCTGATGATCGTATTCGGGGGAACCATTGCCACCACCCTGATTACCTTTCAGTTCTCGGACGTCATTGCCGCCTTTAAAGCCGCCTATTTTGTCTTTTCCAAGGACAAGGAAGACCCCAACGATGCCGTGGCCACCATGATCAAGCTCAGCCATATCAGCCGGCGCCGGGGACTGCTGGAACTGAGTAAGGTCGAAACCGATTCGCTTTTTCTAAAAAAAGCCTGCGGGCTTCTTGCGGACGGATCCTCTGAAGAGGTCATCCGGGCGGCGCTCACCACTGAAATCCAGTCCCTTCAGATGCGCCATTTCATTGTCCAGGATGTCTTCCGGAAGATGGGAATTTACGCACCGGCATTTGGTATGCTGGGAACCCTGATCGGCCTGGTTCAGATGTTAAGCCGACTCCAGGACCCGGCCCACATCGGACCGGCAATGGCAGTGGCATTGTTAACCACCTTTTACGGTTCCCTTTTATCCACCCTGTTTTTTCTGCCCATTGCCGGTAAGCTGAGATCCAGGACCGTGGCGGAGATCATTAATCTTGAAATCAAAAGGGAAGGCGCCATTTCCATTATCAAAGACAATAACCCGGTTATCATATATGAGAAATTGTCCAGCTTTATCTCATCCCGGTTGCGAAAACCCATGAAAAAGATGAATCTGAAAAAAGAGCCATGAGAGACAACACCTATAATTCCGGTTTCATCACCTATGATGACGAGGCCACGTGGCTGGTCACCTATGCAGACCTGATGACCATCCTGCTGGTCTTTTTTATCCTCTTGTACACCCTGGCCTCTTTTGAAAAGATAAAATACAGACAGGCCGTGGATGAGATCCGGGTCCATGTGGAGCAGGGACAAAATCTGATCGGATTGATGGAGTTAATGGAAATACCGGAATCCGCCGATACCCGTATCACCATTGAAGATATTACGGGGCTGCGATCCAGGACGCAGGCCTTGATGGTAGATATGAGCCGGTTTGCCGAAACCGGCGATTACCGGGACGACATTTCAACCCGGATACTGGATGGAAAAGTCATTGTCAGTATCCAGGGACAGGCCCTGTTTGCCTCCGGGTCAGCCGCCCTGAACCAGGCCTCACTGGACATATTTGACCGGATCATCCAGGTTCTTGCCGATTATCCGGATTATAATATCAATATTAAAGGCCATACCGACAACATCCCCATTTCAACACCGGTCTTTCCGTCTAACTGGGAACTGTCCGCCGTCCGGGCCACCACCGTGCTCAAGCACCTGATATCAAAGGGTGTTGACCCCAAAAGACTCACAGCCACCGGGTTTGGTGATGTCATGCCTTTGGTACCCAATACATCAGAAGAAAACCGCTCACAAAACAGGAGGGTTGAATTTGTTCTGGAAAAAAAAGAGACCGGTAACTGATAAGATTATCCACGAGTCCGAAGACAAACGAAACACCTATCGATATGAATTTAAAGACGGCCAAGGGATTCAGATTGAGTTTCTGGGAAAGAGAGTGACGGTCATCAATATCAGCTCCGGCGGTATGGCATTTAAGAACAGGGGATTTAAAAAGTATGATTTTGACTTTATTAAATTCAAGCTCGACATCCCTAACTTCAAAGGAAAAAGCACCTTTTTTGCCGGATTGCGGGTCTTGGCAATCAGTCAGAAAGAGACCTGCCACTGCATTTTTGAACACTGTTCCCTAGATCAGCACGAACTGATTCACAGGTACGTTCTTGAGATGCAAAAGTATGATCTTGCACATTGACATGGATGCCTTTTTTGCCGCCATTGAACAACGGGATAACCCGCACCTCAAGGGCAAACCGGTCATCATTTCGGCGGATCACAGCCGCGGGGTTGTCTCTACGGCAAGTTACGAAGCCAGGCGATTCGGCATCCGGTCGGCCATGCCCGTATTCCAGGCCAAACAACGGTGTGATCACCTTAAAATCATACCGGGCAACATGAAAAAATACCAGACAGCGTCCAGGCAGATCATGGCCATTCTCGCCTCCTTCTCCCCGTCCCTGGAACCGGTCTCCATTGATGAGGCGTATGTGGATATAAACGGGTGTGAGCGGTTGTTCGGTTCACCCGAACAGATCGGCATGGCCATTAAAAACCAGATTTATGACCGCCTGTCTTTGACCTGTTCCGTGGGTATCGCCCCGGTTAAATTTTTATCCAAAATCGCCTCGGATATGAATAAACCCGACGGCCTGACCATCATCGACCGGCTTCAAATGGACCGGTTCATCCGTGACCTGCCCATAGAAAAGGTTCCGGGTGTGGGCAAACAGGCCATGAAGCAGATGACACTGCTGAAAATAAAAACATTGGGCGATATCCATCATTTCGCCCTGCCGATTTTGACAAAAAAGTTCGGCAGTATGGGCCAACGGCTGATGGAATTGTCCCGGGGCATTGATGCCACCCATCTTTCTGAAAATACGGTCCGAAAGTCCATCTCCAGCGAAACCACCCTGTCAGCCGATATCAAGGACTTTGAAACGGTCAAACAGGTATTGCTGGACCACAGTCAGACTGTCGGACGCCAGCTCCGGAAAAAAGGATGGGTTTGCACCGTTGTTTTTATTAAGCTTAAATTCTCTGATTTTTCCCGGATAACCCGCCAAAAAAAACTGGATGATCCCATCTGTTCCTCTGCAGCCATATTTGACGAAGCCCTTGCCCTTTACCGGAAGATACAGTTGAGTAAAAAAATCCGGCTGGTGGGTGTGGGTGTGGGCGGATTAAAAGATAAAGACGCCCCCTTTCAAATGTCGTTGATCACCCGGGAGAGCCGGCAGAAAAAACAATGGGAATCCGTGGATGAAGCCGTTGATACCATTGCTGAAAAATTTGGAACCAACGTGATCAAAAAAGCATCCTTAAACCGATCCATACAGGAGAAAAAAAATGGAAAACAAAACTGAAGTCAAAGTCACGATCTCCGGCAGGGTTCAGGGCGTCTTTTACCGGGCCTCCACCCGGGATAAAGCAGACGAACTGGGGGTAACCGGGTATGTAAAAAACCTTGCCAACGGAGATGTTGAAGCGGTGTTCCGGGCGGATCCGGATACCGTGGAACAGATGGTCCAATGGTGTTATAAAGGGTCCCCCTCCTCGGCGGTCCAAAGTGTGATCACACAAAAATCAGAATCTCCCGAAGCGTTTCATTCTTTTGAAATCAGGTATTGAACCGGGGGAGGTGAACATTGGATACGCTTTTTTTCTATTCCTCCAAAATAGTTTGGATGCTTATCTCACCCGATCTTATCCTGGTTTTACTGCTGGCATCTGGCCTGGTATTGCTGTGGTGCAAGGCCTATACAAAGGCAAAAGCATTCCTTTCCATGGGGATCGGCTTTATCCTGTTCATTACAATCCTCCCCATTGGAGACTGGATTTACCTTCCCTTGGAAAAACGGTTCCCTCCGCAGGAATCCCACTCCCTCAAAAACCACACCATTGACGGCATCATTATGCTGGGGGGGGCCGAAGCCTTGCTGTCTTCAAAGCGGTGGCACCGGTTCGGTCTGAACGATGCATCAGAAAGGTATATTGAATTTATTCACTTGATTCAAACATATCCGGATGCAACCCGTCTGTTTTCAGGCGGCAGCCATATCAAGTACAACGATGAGGCGGTGAATTACTGGGTTGCCAAACAGGTTTTCAGCAAACTGAATATTGATACACGCCGGATTCTGTTCGAAAATCAGTCAAGAAACACCTATGAAAACAGCATATTTTCTCACCAGATGGTGAAGCCCAACCCGGGTGAAAGATGGATACTGGTTACTTCGGCAGCCCACATGCCCAGGGCCGTGGGTGTGTTTCGCAAAGCAGGATGGGATGTGATCCCCTATCCTGTGGATTACAAAACAATACTCAAAGACAGTTTGAGCGTAAATTTAAACTTTTCCGGCAACTTAGCCCGATTTACATTGGCGGTCAAAGAATGGACCGGCCTTCTGGCCTATTACCTGACCGGAAAAACCAACCACCTCTTTCCGGGCCCTTAAAAACAAAAATGAGCGATCCGGGACCCCCCTGGGTAGCCCGATCACCCCCTATTCAGGCCAAACCGTTTTTCAGAGCCGATTATTTTTGTTTTTTCAATCCGGTTTTGAGTGCGGCGGAGTGAATATCCGCAGCCACATGAACCGAACTTTTTCCCCACAACGGATCCCACGCTGCCGGGTTGGCGGTGCAACAGAATTGGACTTCAAGTCCGAAACGGGTCATGGCGTCTTCAACCGGCATCTCTTTTATTTTTTGTGCCGCATGCCAGGTCGCCCCGCAAGGCGCCCCCTTGATCACTTCAATATGCGAAATTTTATCCCCGTCTGTTGCAACCTTTATTTCAGGGGTTCCGAACAGGTTGCCGTAATCCCCTAAATGACTGTATTTGGCCAGTGTGCAGCAGGTGGGCGGACAGATGGCATTGCCTGTGGTTATTTTTTTCCCCGAAGCGATTACCGGGATTCCCAAGCGGTCGCAAAGAAGGCTTAAATCGTCTGACAGGTCCCGGTGTTTTAAATAGTCCAATACCAGGTCCGCATCCAGCGTATCCGGAATATACCGGCTGGTATCGTCAATGAATTCCGGAAGGGTTTCGTCGATATCCACTGTCTCGATTCTAAACTGCCTGTCACCGAATCGGTTCATCCCGTCGACTTTGGTCCGGCCGGTCCCGTTTTGTTGAAATACCACTATTTTCTGCATGATTTAAAATCCCAGATCCTGGTTGACCAGGATGACTTTTATTCGTTTTTTCTGAAAACATTTTTCAGTAATGGTCCAATAGTTACAGATCCTGTCCGGACTGCTGCAGTCATGGCAGACCCCTGTTTTCAGGCAGGGTGTCTTTTTTTCAAGCCGCATGATATTTACCGGGGCGGCAAAATTTTTCACCCGAACCATGGCATCTTCCAGATCATTGCAGATCTTATTGCGTCCGACAAATAAAATCACATGTTTGGGACCGTACATAATGGCTGCAACCCGGTTACCGACCATATCCAGGTTAACCAGATGGCCGGATTCGGTTACCGCGTTTGTTCCCGTGATATAGAGATCCACCATAAGGGATTGGCGGCGCAGATCCATCATCTCTTCCGGGCTCAGGCTTTTGTCAAAGGTGTTGAGAACTTCAAGATCTTCCCTGTCTTTGAGTTCGTGAAAAAGACCGGTCTCAACAAAGGACATGGACCCGCCCCATGAAACACTTTTTATATCCAGCGCGGGAATGATCTCTTCCAAGGCAATGGTTTTCGCCGTTTTTGCATCCGGTGCCACAAAGACGTCAAAGTTATTCTGCTCAAGGTTGTGTTTTACCGCCTCCAATTTCAAAGTCCAGAATTGATCAATGGGATTTTTCATTTCCATGTGCCCTTTCATCCGTTATTTGTTTTCAGTCCTGTCTGCTTATATACCGGTAAAACAGAACGGGTTGCAATAAAAAATAATCTTGAATTTTAGATGAGGTTCAGGCATTACTTATTCCATGTCAACAGATCCTCCCCTTTTAGGGGCCCATTTTTCCATTGCAGGCGGATTGGAAAATGCCGTTCTTTCGGCTGAACATCTGAAATGCAATGTGGTCCAAATGTTTACGAAAAATGCCAGAACCTGGAAAGAGCCGGTTCTGGATGAATCAAAGGTACGAACCTTTATCAGGCAAAGAAAGCACAGCCGCATCAGATATCTCCTTTCCCATGCATCCTACCTGATTAATATTGCCTCTGACGATCCCGGAAAGAGGGAACAATCCGTTCGATCCCTTGCATCGGAGCTGTGCCGGTCGTCCAGGCTGGGCATTGAGTACCTGGTATTGCATCCCGGTGCTTTCCTGTCGTCTGATGCGGCATCGGGTATGGAACGGGCTGCCCGCAGCCTGAAGCAGGCCTTTGAAGAGGCAAATGTCACCTCTCCCCGGTTGTTAATCGAAACAACGGCAGGCCAGGGCACCTGCCTGGGCCATACATTTGAGCAGATTGCAACCATCCTGGAAAAAACTGGCAATCCCGGTCAGACCGGTGTCTGCATGGATACCTGCCACATGTATGCCGCCGGTTTGGACATCAGCCGGCCGGCAACCTACCAGGCCGTTATGGATGAATTTGACACCCTTATCGGATTAGATCGCCTTTTTGCCGTTCATCTCAATGACAGCAAGGCTTCGCTGGGTTCCAAAAAAGACCGCCATGAACACATCGGGGAAGGACGAATCGGGATCACCGGATTTAAATTAATCATGAATGACCGCCGTTTAAAATCGGTCCCAAAGGTCCTGGAAACCCCCAAAGAAAAAAACGGAAAGCCCATGGATCCGGTCAATATCAAGCGTCTTTTGGATGTGATTTCCCGATGACCCCGAAGGTTTGAAACCAACGGAAACCCATGCCTATTTCAATATAAATTTGACTTGGCTGGTCCCGGTGTCATCTGTCTCTTTTTCCATGGGTTCAAGAATAAATATCCGCTCTTTTTCCACCTCTGATTTCGAAATCATATGGGATTTTATATTTTCCGCACGATTCATGGACAAAAGCCGCAGCTGGTTTTCATCGACCGGAATATGGCTCATGAGAAGCGTTTGCTTTTCCGCAGCATCAATTATTTTTTCATTGCCCGCTGCATCCCGCGGTTTAGGGAACAGCGCCTTTGAATAGGCAAGATCGATATAGACGGGCAGTTCGTCGTCGGTCACAATCACCTCATCCAGGGTTTTAGCGGATTCCGGACTTCCGGCAACCTGTTTGAGTTTCTCTGCCTTTATCAGATTCATAAACCCTTTATAGCGAAGGGCTTCAGATTCTTTTTCCACATTGAAAAGCCCTTGGATCTCCAGTATTAAATCCGGTTTGGTTTCAAGGATTTCAGCCAATTGATCGATCTTTTCAGCATTGATCCCGCTGATACCGGGTTCTCCGGGTTGAAAATCAAGGAACTCCAGGTCTTCTCCCCCGGAAAACAGAGAACCGATGATTGAAAACGGTGAAGCAGCTGCTTTTAAAATCAGGTTCCCGATCATTTTAAAAAGAATCCCGGCGATACTGAAGTCAGGGTCGTTCAGCTCTCCTTTAACCGGCAGATCCAGATTGATCCGGCCCTCTTTATTTTTTAACAGGGAAACAGCAAGGCCGATGGGCAAAGATACGGCATCTTCACTCTCCACCCGGTCACCCAGTGCAAAGTTATCAAACCGGATCCGGTTTTCAGATTCAAGCCGGTTTCCACTGATCCGGTATTCAAGATCCAGCACCAGTTTCCCCTTTTCAATCTTATATCCCAGATATTTGGCAGCATAGGGGGTAAACCGGATCAGTTCAATATTGTTAAAAGTGATGCCCAGATCCGCAAACCGGTTTTGGGCCAGCGGATTAACGGTTCCGAAAATCTCAAGGGGGGAAGATTGGCCGTGAAGCCCTTTCAGAATGAGATTCGCCCGGGCCGACTCGTCCGAAGACAGACCGGTGACAGATCCTGCCACAGATTTCATACCGGCCGTAAAATTGGGTTGAGTAAAATAATCGGAAAATTGGATCTCTCCCCCCTGCAAAGTAACCGTGTCGATCCGGATATCCGGCACGGAACCGCTTTGTTCTCTTTTTGCAGGGGGTGTTGTTTCAACCGGTCCCGTCGGACCGGATCGGGAAACAGGCGCCCCGGTTTCATCCCGCCCGGTCTGAAACACGGATCTCAAATTCAACTCACCGGTTTCATCAATCATTATTTCAGAATAAAAATCGGTTAAGGCAATTTGACCGGCTGTCACCTCCACCGGGAATACGGACAGATCCAATCCGGAGATAAAAAAAGATTGGGCTTTAAAGAATTCCGCAGCAGACGACTTATCCAGGCAGACAAACTCGGTGACAGATGTTTGACCGGTAAACCGGACCATGGGATCGTTCGTTGATTTATTAAAATTCAGACCCAGGTTTCCGTCGGCATGGATATCTCCGGAGGTCACCATGACGTTAACGGCATCGGTAAAATAAGGCTGGATGGATCGGATATCCAGCTCTTCAATATGAAGACCAAGATCCGCGCTGGATGCGGATGGGGTTGCCTTTCCGCGGACCGCTAATTTTCCCTTTTGGTTCCAGTCCATGGCAATGGACAGATCTGCCGGTGTATTCCCGTGCGAGGTTAAACCGTTCGCCCTTACAGAGAGGTTTGACAGGTGAATGGCCACCGGATCCGTGGGGGCGGCATCGTCAAAATCGATTTGAAATCCGGCCAGATCCAGCGTCGACAATTCGACCTGCCAGGGCTCTGATTCAGCCGGTTCCCCCCCGGTTTTCACCTTGCGGGATGCCGGAGGATTATCCGGTTCTGATTGAAAGGCTTTCACCCAGTTTAATTGACCGTCTTTAAATCGCTTTATCCATATATTTCCGTTTTCCGTTTCAATGGATCCGATATCGATTTTTCGTTCCGACAGATCCACCCGACTGTTTCGCACATGGAACAGCGGCAGGGCTAACAGATCCCGGCCGGATTGCCGGTCCGTTAAAGAAAAAGACCGGCATGAGGTATCCGTGATCCGGATCTCTCCCCCGGTGTTATCCGCAGACCGGTGAATATCAAATTCCGTGGCAACGGACAGTTTTCCTTTGACAACATCTATCCGGTTTACATCCATATTCACATGGGAATCAAAGTATGGACGGTATTTTTCTATCTCCAGATCCGTCACCCGGGCCTTTCCCGTCAGAGTTTCAAATGAGTCGCCGAACACGCCTTCTGCTTCCAGCTTTTCCTTGTCCGGGGTTTCAAGTGAGACAAAAAATGCACCGTCTATGGTGTCTGAGACGGCAACCTTTTCCAGCCGCACGGTCAGCGGAGATATCTGTGTTGAAAACAGACGGGAGCCGGAGTGATCCGTAAAGTCGACGACGCCGTTGGAAACCTCCAGCAAATCCAGTTGGAGCGCCATCTGAAGCGGTTCATTGTTGCTGCCGTCCGGGTCTTTTTCTCCATTCGAATCCGGAAGGGAAGCCGGTGGCGGGTTGTCTTCGGCAGGGAATGAAAAGAGTTTTTGAAGGTCGATCCCCCCCTCTTTATCCCGAATCATAGTAAACCGGGGGGCGTCAAGCCCAACCGTTCCCAGGTTGAACCGGCGGGCCGGGATATCAGCCTGGCGGATCTCCAGTGAGAGCCGGTCAAATCCGGCAATCGAAGACCCGCCCGGATGGACCAGATTAAAATCCAGCAGATTGACCATTCCCTGGATTTCAAGAGAGTCACCGTTTTCTTTTTTCCGGTATTGGGTTTCAATCTCCGTATTGACTCCCAGACTTTCTATTTTAAATCGATCCGGAAGCTTGGCGTAGGACAAAAACGGAACAGCGTTGATCTCCCCGGTTCTTATCCGTATCCGGGCCGCCGGCTCCCGGGCAAACGGGGTGATCCGGGCATGGATGTCAAGGGCGGCCCTATTCAATAAAAACCCGATCTCCATAACGGCCGCCTCATCCTGATTTTCCGTTTGACTGCTCAACAGGGGCAGATCGATCGCCAGGTCTTCGATTGAATGGGACAAAGCGGTCACCTGATCTTCAAATAGAATTTTTCCCTGCGTCAAACCGACATTTTTCAAAATAAACCCGGGAATAGAGGTGCCTTTGCTCTCCGGCGTTGATTCATCATCGGGATTATCCGCCGGTGTTGACTGTTCCGGCGAAGCAGTCATGATATCTGAAACATTATAACTCCCGTCTGTTTTCCGGACCAGGTTCAGAACCGGTTTTTCAAGCCGGATATCCGTGATGACCGGGTCCCAGTGTAACAGGGATGTGAGGCTGATTCCGGCATGGAAGTGAGCCAAGTTGAAAAACGGCTCATTGTTCTTCTCCCTGATATCCAGGCCGTGTATGTCCACTGACAATAAAAACGGATTAAAAGAAGCCTTTTCTATTGTTACCGGTCTGTCGATCGACGCTGATATCTGTTCGGGCAGATAGGTTTTGAGCAGCAGGGGAACCCCGAAAAATCCGGTTGCCGCATAGAACAGAAGAAAAAAAAAGACCGTGGCCGCTGTCTTTTTGAGAACTGATTTTTCAAATGGCATACCATGCCTCCTGATTGATTAGATACCGGATTAAATAATTCCGTGAAGCGGTCCCTGTCTTAATCCCATCTCCTTGACCTTTTGCTCAACAGCCTTGTCCGGTACCAGCGCATCAGAGTGAAAGGGTTTGATCCGGGCGTCTATAATCAAGGGTGCCCGGCATCCCCAATGCTTGAATACAAAGGATTCATCCGCCCCGTATACGTCATGGGACGGATTGGAACGTGAAAATGTCACCCATAAAAAGTTTGAAAACGACCGGGATGCAAACCCGGTATCGTCCACCACCACAAAGAGGGGAAGACTCTCAAGCCCGGAAATCGATTCAATGTGATGCTTGAATTGATCCAGCTCGATTTTGGCCCGGCTGTAGCCGGTAAAAGCCGGCCCTTTTATCACCACCATGCCGGGGGCGGCCAGTTCCGGATATTCAAACCCGTCCGGCAGGCTGAACCCCTCGGGAAACCGGGTGGCCAGGGTTCGCTTGATATCTCCGGCCGCCGCCATGATCAGCTTTGACCCGTCATGGATCTCTGGTGTGGAATAATCAAGCGTATCCATGGTGGTCCGGGTAAAAAAGTGAAGATCCCTTGAAAAATCGATCCGTTCAAGCAGGTGGATGAAAAAGGCTTTCTCGTCATTGATATCCAGCCCGGGTGCGTCTTCCCGGGCACTGATCAGCAGATATTTTGCCAGAGACAGCTGTCCCGTTCCCAGGATCACACTGGCATGGGTGAGCAATTCCCTGGGGGCCCGTTCCTGATAGGGCAGGTAGCGCTCACAGGCCGTGGCCAACAACAGGGGGTGGACACCGGCGGCATCCACGGCATTGACGGCGGTCACCCCGGGAATGGCCTGCTTGACCGCCGACCGGGTGATTTCATGGATCAGCCGTCCGAAATAACTGTCCTCCTGGGGCGGGCGTCCCACAACCGTGAACGGAAAAACAGCATCCTTTCTGTGGTAGACCTTTTCCACCCGGAGGTAGGGAAATTCATGGATCAGTGAATAGTATCCGAGATGATCGCCGAACGGCCCTTCCGGTTTTGTCTTTCCCGGCACCACGGTTCCGGTGATACAAAAATCGGCATCCCCGGAGATCATGTAACCGTCTTTTCTGGCATACCTGAAATTCCTCCCGGCCAGTGCACCGGCAAAACTGATCTCCGGCATTCCCTCGGGCAGCGGCATGACCGCTGCCAGGGTATGGGCCGGCGGGCCGCCGATAAAGATGCTGACCTTAAACGGCTCCTGCCTTTGCATGGCCTTTTGATGATGGTTGCCGATTCCCCGGTGCAATTGATAGTGGAGCCCGATCTCCTCTTCCGGTGTATATTGGTTTCCCGACATCTGGATCCGGTACATCCCCAGGTTGGATTTAAAAAGAGACCGGGTATCCGGATCATCTGAAAAGACCTGGGGCAGCAGGATAAATCCGCCCCCGTCTTCAGGCCAGCACCGGATCATGGGCAAATCCGAAATACGGCACTGCCCTGCGGTAACTTTGGGACGGGCGGTGCGGACCGGAAGTGCATGCACCCCGGCCGGAACAGCCTTTATGGCTTTGCCCATTGATTTGAAAACCGATCCCGGGTCCGATGCAGTATCCACAAGGGCTGTCACGGCCGCCAGTTGAGGTTCGAATATTTTCAGCGTTCTTTCCCAGGTTCCCATCAGGTTGGATACGGCCGGGAACCGGCTGTTTTTTACCTTCTCAAAAAAGACGGCCGGTCCACCGGCCTGGAACACCTGCCGGGTGACTTCAGCCATTTCAAGATCCGGATCAACCTGATCCCGGATCCGAACCAATTCCCCCTGTTTTTCCAAAAACACAATTGTATCTGCCAGGCTTGAAAACTTCATAGCTTTACCTCTTGCCGGTTCCCCAGCCCCTTTGAATTGTCAATAAAAAAGACCCGGTCCGGTACAAAACAGTATAAAGATGCATGAAATACGGATTGAATCACATCCAGCGGATCGGGCCCTTTTATATTGAGGCCGAATTTACGGATGTAAGCGATAGTTGTCTGTAATGCCCGGGGATGGCCGGTGCCGGATTTGATTGTCCCGGACATCTGGACACCTTGAATCTTTTCAAACCCGGCCGCGGATGAATCCGGAGAATCATGAAAAATAGAAACAGCAGATTTTCTTTCTTCCCCGGCTTCCTTGATGTGGCGGCTGTTACGGCTGGAAAAAAAAAAGAAATGATGATCTGCATAATAATAGTAGACCGGTGTTGACCAGGCCCCTCTTTCAGATGCCGTGGCAAGGGTCATAACATGATGAGAACGAATCAGTGCGTTGCAGCGCCGGCTTGAATGATCCGTATCCACCTTATTTTGCATATCCCCATTGTTTCAACCGGTTATAGGCATGCTGGGAATATTTATTCGGCTGGTAATTGATCATCTTCAGATAACTCATATAGTTTTCGGCCGCCGGTTTTTGGTCACCGTTCCGATCCAGGGCATACCCTTTGAAAAACGTCATCTGGGGGTTGCCTGGCAGCAATTTGTTAGATTTATTAAAATTCTGGTAGGCCTTTGTATATTGCTTTAGCTCTAAATTGGCAATTCCGGCAATATAGTACCCCTGGGTTTGGGCGGGATATAGTTGCTTTGCCCGATCAGCATAGCGGACGGCCTGATCCGGTTTTTTTCTGAGCATCTGGCATTTGGCCATGATGACGTGGGCGGTGTAATCCCGGCTTAACGGTTTCAGCGCCTGCTTAATGGTTTTTTCAGCCGTGTCATACTCTTTTTTGGCCATGTATTTTTCACCCTGCTGCAGCAGTTCAATGCCGTTTCTCTTGGCTCTCAAAGAGGCGATGTTGTCCATGTACCGTTCCCGGTTATCCCTGGCGTTGGCAGAGGATGCATATATTCCGCCGGCCCGGGTGCGGGCGGCTGAAAGCCGTTCCGAGCTCATGGGGTGCGTGGAGAAAAGAACTTGGGCTGCATTTGGTTTTTGCTTGTTCAGGGACTCCAGCATCTCCATCAGCCCCACAAACCCCGTTGCAGGATAGCCGACCTTTACCATGTACTCGTTGCCCAGTGAGTCAGCCTCTCTTTCATTATCCCGGCTGTATTTGGACAGAAGCAGCCCCTGGCTCAGGGCGCCCAACTGCTGTGTCAGTTCGCCCAGGCCGCTGCTCTGGGAACCGGCGGCGGCTGAAAGACCGGTTACCAGGATTGAGGATAACTGGCCTTTGGACATCTGTTCCGCAGAGTGTCTGGCATTGACATGCCCCAGTTCATGGCCCAGCAGAGCGGCCAGTTCGGCTTCGTTTTCAAGTTTCAGCAGTATTCCCCGGGTGACGGCAATGGTGCCGCCGGGAAAGGCATAGGCATTGATATAGGTTGCATTCACACAGTGAAAATTATACGGCATGTCCCTGCGATGAACCGTGGGCAGCAGGTATTTGCCCATTGAATCCACATATCTTTCTATTTTTTTATCCTGGGTGACCCCGTAATCCGATGCAAACTGAAACGGAGACTGTTGCCTGTCAATACCGATCTCCTGCTCCTGAGAAACCAGCATCAATTGTTTTTTACCGGTTACCGGATCCACGGCACAGCCGGAAAATATCGGCGGAACCGCCAGCAAGGCAGAAGCTGCCGCACACTTTTTCAAAAACGTTCTTCTCGATAGCGGATCGGATGGGTTTATTGCTTTCATCTAATCTTGTCCTTCATCTCTTTCAGGTTTGAATTCGGTTTAATTTATAATAAGGTTCTGTTTTTCTTTGGGTTTCATAAATCTTTAATACGGGGAGTGGAACCGGTTTTTCGTCTTTTCAGTGATTCTTAATAAACAGGCTGATTAGCAGGGAAATGACCCCTATCCCGAGCAACAGACCAAACATGGGCAGCTCGTAAAAAAGAAAATCCAGACCCGTCTGTATGGCAGCCGTATCAAACCAGGTGATAAGGGACTCGGTTCTTTCTTCACCAAACAATTTGGACAGGGTCAGATCCACCCAAAAATTTTCAGCCTGCATAAACCGGGAAATTCCGCTGAAAATCCCTATGAAAAACCCGGCCAAAAGTGCAGATATACCAATTTTGCTCATCATTTGTCTTTTTCCTTGAGTCCCTTGAAACCATATTACGCCATTAAAATCCTGGCCTTTAATGGCTCACTATATTCTGCAAACTTTGTCCAAGTCAAACATTTTTCCCCTGAACCCTTCATGGCAATCGGGGTAAACGGCCCGGTTTTTCCTTTGCGGTTGTAATGCCGCAGGGGCCGGGGCCGGTATTTTTATCGTCCCCCCTTTTATTTGGCCAATTGTTGTGATACACCCAATCAAAGTTCATAACGAACCGGTTCAACCGGTTCATATATCTTTTAAGCCACCGGATTCCATGTAAACATGACCGCGGATACCACCCTTAAAAAAGTCGGATTTGCATCCCTGATCATGATGCCAGCGGTGTTTGCCAGCCGGATCATCGGCGTTTTCAGGGAGATGGCCATTGCCGGTATCGGCGGTGTCCATGCCCGGGTGGACGCCTATCAGATCGCATTTGTGATTCCGGAAATCTTAAATCATATCGTGGCCTCCGGTTTTTTATCCATCACATTTATTCCGATTTTTACCCATTACCTGGTCAGGGGGCAAACAGAAGACGGATACCGGATCTTTTCCATCATCATGAACACATTCGGCCTTTTTTTACTGGGCCTTATCCTGGTCTCCATGGTCTATACGCCCCTGATTGTCGGTTTCCTTGCCCCGGGAATCAGCGATACCGCCACCTTTGAACTGGCCGTCAAGATGACACGAATCATCATTCCGGCCCAGTTCTTCTTTTTTACCGGCGGACTTTTCATGGCCGTACAGTTTGCCAATGAACGGTTCTTCATACCTGCCCTGGCCCCGCTTATTTATAATTTGTTCATTATCCTGGGAGGCGTTGTTCTGGGCCCGCACATGGGAATGGAAGGGTTTGCCTGGGGCGTTTTAGCAGGCGCCTTTCTGGGCAATTTTGCCCTGCAGATCCTGGGGGCGAAAAAAGAGGGAGCCCGTTATTTTTTTCTTCTCTCTTTGACCCATCCGGATCTGGTGACATATATCAAACTGACCCTGCCCCTGATGCTGGGGCTGACCATGACGTTTTCCGTTGAGATCCTGCTGAAATATTTTGGTTCGTTTCTGGATCCGGGCAGCATTGCCGCCATGAATTATGCCGTGCGGATCATGTTCGTCCTTGTGGGCCTGTTCGGCCAGGCCGTGGGAACGGCATCGTATCCGTATATGGCCAAACTTGCAAAAGAAAAAGACTTGCTGCCGTTAAATCAATTGCTCAACAGGACCTTAAAATTTATTTTTCTTGTCATACCCATATCTGTTCTTTTCATGGTGCTCAGTTATGAAATTGTCGTCCTCTTGTTCCAACGGGGGCGTTTTGATACCACCGCAACCATTCTCACCTCCGGAGTCTTGCCGTTCTTCATGGCAGGGGCTTTTGCATTTTCAGCCCAGAATATTGTATCCCGGGGATTCTATGCCCTTAAAAACACGCTATTCCCCGTTGTATTCACAACATGTTGTGTCATTTTAAGTCTTCCCGTCATCTGGATGGGGATGCACCATTTCGGAGCAAAAGGCCTGGCACTGGGATTATCGATTGCTACGGCTCTTCAATGCCTGGGCCTGTATGAATGCTGGAACCGGAAGAGCGGAAACACGGATAAAAAACAGGTCTATCTTTTCCTGGTAAAAATGATTCTGCTGAGCCTGGTGTTCGGTCTCCTGCTCAACCTATCGGCGGACGGTCTCCGGTTGTTCATAGACCAAACCCGTTTTATCGGCAGCGCTGTCATTGCGACTGTTATCGGAATCGAGTTTTGTATTCTGTTTATTCTCTCAGGCCCGCTTTTCAAAATTCAGGAAATAACCGATTTTAAAACCCGCCTGGTCCGTAAATTTCAAAGATAAGAAACGATCTTTTGTGAAGCGTTTGTCCATTTTTTGTAACCGTATCACCTGTATGAATAAAGCGAAAAAAACCAGCCGTGAAAGATTGGGTCATCCCGGGATTTTTCTGCCGCATGCAGGGGGTATGACCATGGTCAGAAGATTTTTTTCCTCTGTATCTTTTTTATTATCCTGTAATATGATACAAGTTTAAAAATTAGACATCCGAAACTGTCCTTTAAATCCTAAATCGGTTATCATGTTCTCTTTAAAAAACCTGCCCATAAAAATTAAACTGTTTATGGCCTATGCCCTCGTCTATGTGACAATCTTTTTGCTCAGTTTCTCTCTGCTCTTTTTCCAGGTTCGAAAAAACCTGATCCATCGGATTAAAGAAGAGTTGAGCCGATCCAACCAGACCATTACCGATATGGTTGAAACCGCTGCTACGATTTCAATAAAAAATCATTTACGGGCCATTTCAGAAAAGAACCGGGAGATTCTGGAGCACCTCTATCTCTCGTTTCAAAAAAAAGAAATAACCGAAGCCGAGGCAAAAGAGCAGGCCACAAAAATTTTGCTCAGCCAGAGCGTGGGAGATACGGGGTATATTTATTGTATCAACAGCAATGGAATTGCCGTTGTTCATCCGAGAAAAAGGGTTCTTGGAAATGATTTTTCTCAACGAAAATTCATTCAGGCGCAGGTTAAAAGCAAAACCGGCTATCTGGAATATGACTGGAAAAATCCGGAAGAAACCCAATTAAGACCCAAAGCCCTTTACATGGATTACTTTGAACCCTGGGACTGGATTATATCTGTTTCATCCTACAAATCAGAATTTACCGGATTGATCGGTATTGATGATTTTCAGGACAGAATCGTGGGATTAAGATTCGGTGAAACCGGCTACTCTTTTATCATTGATATTCACGGTAATATCGTTATTCATCCTGAACTCAGCGGACAGATCCTGGATACCCGGGATGCAAACGGCCGGCCGATTGTAGAGGAGATGATCCGGAAAAAAAGCGGGTTCATGACCTATGACTGGAAAAATCCATCGGATAAAGGGGCCAGGCAAAAATTTATTGCCTTTGATTTTATACCTGTTTTTAACTGGATTATCGCCTCGTCATCATATACCCGGGAGGTATTTTCACCCCTGGATAAAATGCAGCACACCTTTATATTTACCCTGATTGCCGCGCTGATCATTACAGGGATTGTGACTTTGATCCTGAGTTCATCCATCACCCGGCCGCTGGTCCGTATCATTCTCTATCTTGAAAAAGGTGCCCGGGGAGACCTGACCGTCCGGATGGATGAAGAACGAAAAGATGAAATCGGTAAATTATCAGCCGGTTTCAACTTGTTTATGAACCGGCTTGAGACCTATCGTCAGGAATTAATCACCCAGATCGATTCAAATAAAGAGACGCAAAAAGAACTCAGCCGCCTTAGAAATTACCTTGAAAATATCATCAATTCCATGCCTTCTGCGCTCATAGGGGTTGACTCGGATCTGAATGTGACACAATGGAATAAAAAGGTTGAAGAGCTGACAGGGGTACCCATGACCCGGGCATTGAAAAAAAGGCTGTCCTCCGTCTTTCCGCGCATGGTTCCGCTGGAAAAAAATATTCGGGAAAGTATGAAAGAAAAAGGGATCAGGCAGGTTTTAAAAGCCCCGCTGGATTTAAATGGCACCACCCGGTATGAAGATATCACGATTTACCCCCTGACAGCCGATGGGATACAGGGCGCTGTCATCCGAATTGATGACGTCACGGATAAAGTCAAAATGGAAGAGGCCCTGATTCAAAATGAGAAAATGAATTCCGTGGGCGGGCTTGCAGCCGGTATGGCCCATGAAATCAACAATCCGCTGGCAGGGGTGATTCAAAACGCACAAGTCCTTTCCAACCGGTTAACCAAGGATGATATCCCCGGCAATATCAAAGCGGCAAAGGCAGCGGGTTTATCCATGGCATCCCTTCACCAGTATATGAATGACAGAAAAATCCCGCAAATGATCCGGACAATCCTGGATTCCGGCGCCCGTATGACCGGCATTGTAGAAAACATGCTCGGCTTTGCAAGGAAAAGAGATACCGCATCATCCCACCATCCGGCAGACCTCATGGATAAAAGCCTGGAGCTGGCAGCCACGGATTTTAATCTCAACAAACGGTATGATTTCAAATCGATCCGAATTAAAAAAGAGTATCAGGACGATTTACCGTTGATCGTTTGTGAACAAAGCAAAATCCAGCAGGTCCTGTTCAATATACTGAACAACGGGGCTCATGCCATGACCGAAAATACCCAGCGCAGCAACCGACCCCCCGAATTCATCCTGAGAATCGGCAGGGATAAAACAAGTGGTATGGTTCGGATTGAAATCGAAGATAACGGCCCCGGAATGGATAAAGCCGTGTCCAAACGAATTTTTGAACCGTTTTTCACGACTAAGTCAGTGGGCAGCGGTACCGGTCTGGGGCTGTCGATCGCCTATTTCATTATCACGGATACTCATAACGGCACTTTGGAAATCGAGTCCACACCCGGCAAAGGAAGCAAATTTATCATCTGCCTGCCGGTTACCCAGAAGAATCAACGGACCGCCATGACAAAAGATTCTGATGGTTTTGCTTGATTTTTAAACGTCTTTCCCATAAACTAAACTTATATTTTTCTTGGACCATACTTAATAATCGTTCCATAAATACCGGATGGCATGTGTATCGCGACGATTTTGATTCGTTCAAATAGGATCTTCAGGTACGCAACAACATCGTATTTAACCTGGATTCTGGATAATGATTTCTGCAAAATTCATCATCCCATTTATAAATAAGGAAAAGCCATGAAAATATATGATTCGCCAATAAAAGATATACTGGAACCGATTCCCGTCATGATTTCCTTTCATGGCCTTGATTATGACGTTCACTGGGCAAACAAGGCGCACCGGAGATTTACCGGATTATCCATTAATTCAATCAAGAATAAAAAATGTTATACGGTTTGGCGACTTGGCAAGCCATGTCATGGTTGTCCGGTTAAACAGGTGATTCAAACCGGGCGGACGGCAGAGCTCAAAATACCGGATCCGGGACAGGCCCACTGGCCGGATACACAGGGACAATGGTTATTAAACTTTATCCCGATCACCGACGAAACCGGACGGGTGACCGGTGTGGTTGAAACAGCTGTGGAGATCACCCCTCAAAAAGAGGCGCAACTGGCACTGCGAGAAAGCGAATTTCGCCTTCAGCGTGCCCAGCATCTGGCCCACATCGGCCATTGGGAGCTGAATATCAAAACCAATCAACTGATATGGTCGGATGAAATTTTCAGTATTTTTGAGATTGAACCCCTGGAATTCGGGGCCTCTTACGAAGCTTTTTTAAATGCCACACACCCGGACGACCGGGAAATGGTTCATCAGGCGTATACGGAATCGATCATCAACCAGACCCCCTATGTCATCGAGCACCGACTGCTTTTCCCGGATGACCGTATCAAATACGTTCAGGAACGATGCCGGCACTATTATGACAACAAAGGCGAACCCATCCGATCCATGGGTACGGTTCAGGACATTACGGAAAATAAGCTGATTGAAGAAGAGAATAAAAAACTGCAGGCCAAATTTGTACAGGCCCAAAAAATGGAATCCGTGGGCCGCCTGGCCGGCGGGGTTGCCCATGATTTTAACAATATGCTCTGCGTTATTCTGGGGCATCTGGATATTGCCCTTGATGAAATCGATGCCACCAAGCCGCTGCACGGCACCCTCCTGGAAGTCCAGAATGCGGCCCAGCGATCCGCCAGCCTGACCCGCCAGCTGCTGGCGTTTGCACGCCAACAGCCCATTGCGCCAAAGGTTATAGATTTAAACCGGATTATCAGCCGCATGTTGAAAATGTTGTCCCGGTTGATTGGTGAAGACATTGAACTGGCATGGATTCCCAGCTCTGATCTGGGATGGATTAAGATTGATCCAAGCCAGGTGGACCAAATTCTGGCCAATCTCTGTGTCAATGCACGGGATGCCATTGAAGGGGTGGGAAAAATTACCATAGAGACGAAAAATGCCAGTTTTGACGATACCTACTGTGCCGATCACCCCGGTTTTCTTCCCGGCGCATACATCATGCTGGCGGTTAGTGACAATGGATGCGGCATGGATCAAAAGGTGCTTTCCAAACTCTTTGATCCCTTTTTCACCACCAAGGAACTGGGCAAGGGAACCGGTCTCGGACTTGCCACAATTTACGGCATCGTCAAGCAGAACAATGGATTTATAAATGTATACAGCGAACCCGGCAAAGGGACCACATTCAGGATCTATCTGTCCCGGTATGACGGCGATGTCAAAGAAGACCACAGCGAAGATGTCAAACATGAATTTGAAGGAGGAACGGAAACCGTCCTGCTTGTTGAAGACGAAATCATGATTTTGAATTTCTGCAGCAAGATGCTTAAAAAATTCGGATATCAGGTATTGGCGGCCAACACGCCCACCGAAGCGCTCGAACTGGCGGAGACACACAAAGGAACCATTGATCTGCTCATTACGGATGTGGTCATGATGGAGATGAGCGGCAGCGATCTGGCCGCACAGCTCGAAACAAAATTTCCCGGGATCAAAACCCTCTATATGTCGGGTTATACCGCCAATGTCATCGCCCATCACGGTTTGCTGAACGAGGGAATTGTTTTTCTGCAGAAACCGTTCTCAGGCAATGAACTGGCCATTAAAATCCGTAAGGCGCTTAACCGGAAATAATGACATCCCCGATATTGCCGTGATCTCCTATTGCCGATTGGGTTTATCGTCGGTCCCGTTACAAATGGTTCCACACGGGATTGGCTTTAAGGTCATCGGGAATCGTATCGGCCATTGGGAAATTATAGGGGCTGTATGCTGTTGGAATTCCCCATGCCGTGTCTTTTTCCTCCCGTTCAATCTCAAGCGCCAGCATATGTTCAAACGGGTTGAGCCGTTCATAGGGAAGAGACGGCAATTCCGGCATATTGTTCAGAATATCCAGAAAAGATAGATCACGGGAAATAACACCGCCGGAGTAAATATCCGCCCCGGGTGAAGCCGTAAGACCGGCTGTGGGAAATGCACCGTGATGGATGGGGGTACATCCCCCGTTCGGTGTGATAAACATCTTATACCTGGCCTGTTTATGGGGATGGCACATTCCCCGGCGATGGGTCCAGTAAAGATTTTTTCCAAACAGTGACTTGGCGCAATAGATCCCGATGGTTTCCGGCTGATACTCTTTTTTCAGTTTATCAACGGTTTCCTGGATAGCTGCATCGGTCTCCTCCCGGTAGGGCGAAAAATAATTGGGTTTAAAATCAATGTAATCCACCCCCAGCTGAAAGGCCAGCCGGACAAATGCCTCCATATCCCGGTGGTTTTCTTCTAACACGATTGAATTGATACCGATTTTTGTATTCGGATAATCCCGGTTTCGCTCTTTTACCAGAGATGCGATATTGGATAACAATGATTTTAAAGTATACCTTGCACGGCGTTTCGTATCCGGCCCAAACATGACTTCGCCGAACCGGTTTTCATCAATAATGCTCAGACTGATACGAACGTCTCCGGCTTTCAGCACCTGGGTCCGGTTGGCCTTGCTGTTCAGGAGCAGCCCGTTTGTGAACAATTTTACAGGGATTGACTGATCCTTTGCAGCCCGGACAATGGTGGACATGGTCTGGGTGTCGGTCAAAGGTTCCAATCCGCCGGATATTTTGACCAAAACAAAATTACCCTCGTCCCGAATCTGCCGAATATCCTGAAAAATCTTTCGGATCATCCCGGGGGAAAGACATCCGTCCTTTGATACCGGATATCGTGCGATATCCCGGGTACCATCAGAATTGATATTAACATTCGGGCAGAATACACACCGGCTCGGGCAGGAAAGCCCCACAAAAAAAACAACCACATACATCTGTGTATTAAAATAATGATTGACGATATTCAGATAATCCCCATTATGAGATGCTTTTATAAGATCTGCCACCGGTTTCGTTCTCTGGATCAGTTTATAGGCAAGTTTGATCTGCGATGGGTCCATACCGGTCTTCACGGCAATATCCCTTGCAAGGGAATGCGGTGCATCGATCAGATGATCCGCAATGGAAAGGACCTTGCCCACAAAAGGGACGGTTTTACTTTTCGCAAGGGGTGGCAACCCTATTGTTTCTTTTAACCGGCCTAACTCAAGCGCAAGGGCATCGGGTAATATTGAACGCATGGTCTGATCTCCTTTTTGGGAATGGTATTCATCCCGGTTCTAAATTGGGATTTGGATCAGGGATATCGATACATCCGGCTTTCCAGCGGGGCAACCGGTTTGTAAGGGGTTCCCTGGCGGGGTTCGGCCATCCATTTTTCAACCGTATCCCGCCATGTCAGGTAGGAATCCGCCTGCCGGTGAAATTCAATATCTGCTTCGGATTCATAAGCTTCGTAAAATAAAAACCGGGTCGGATCTTTCCGGCTCTGGAGAAAGTCAAATCTTAAATTTCCTTTCTCTTTCAGGGTATTGGCATGATGTTTTAACGTCGCCGCAATAAAATCATCCACAAAACCTTCTTTGACATGGGCGGTAACCGCAGAAATTTTCATATCTCCTCCGAAAATAATCCGGCAAGGAAAACCGGTAAATAGAAAAAATAAAAGGTAAAAAACCATATTGAGCACAGACAACAGATGAACGCAACATTATAACAATGGTGTTTGAATGACGAAATATGAATTACGAATTATAGTACTATGGGTTATTTTTACCACCGGGTCAAGGATTTTATCACAGGACAAACACCTATGTAGAACCGGCACGTATTTTGATCATCTATAATATTAAGCTATTAGCTCTTGTTAAAAATTTATCTGCGGTTGCCTTCATCATGTAACTATCTGAAATCATTTATACTGAATTTTACATGCGATGCCCCTGATTTTTATCGAAGCAAACCAGGTCCGGAATAAATACAATTCTTTTCGCCATTCATACCCCACATTTTTTCAGTCTCCGTTCATCTTTAATATTGCAGTGAAAAAAAACTTGATCCGGTTCTTGCCATTCCTGTAGAATAGATAATTATTCGTACATTCATTTCGATAATGGCCGGCTTTGTATACGATTTCCCGGATCATACGGATGAGCCGTTAAGCCGATTTTAAACTCAGATGTTATAAACGATTCATTATCCGGGAATCCGGTCCGGTTTCAAAATGTTACGCAGGTATTTCAATTCCCTGCAGATAGATACTGATAGGCAAAACGTTCAGGAGGAATAGATGACACTAAATGAAGTGGATCATGATCTGGTTGAAAGGGTAAATGTGATTCTCAGGGAATATTATTCCCTCCAGAAAATCGTACTGGCCATAGACGGCAGCGAAGGGTCGGAAGGAACCATCCTTTTTGCCAATGTCATGGCATACCGGGTATTTGGCTATGATGCGAGTATTTACGAGTTGCTGGGCAGAAACATTACCGATTTAATGTACAGACAAAAAGACCGGGTGGAGCATACCAGTTTTCTAAAAAAATACCGGGAAGGAAAAAAACCGCCCATGGTCTTGTCCGTTGGAAGAGATGTGGATGCACGCAGCAAAGACGGCACCTGGATTCCGGTCAATCTGGCGGTCCGTGAAGAGCGATCCATTAAAGGAAAAATTGTGTTTGTCGCCTTTATGACAGACCTCTCTTCTCTGCAGCGGGCAAAGGATCAAGCAGAAGATGCAGCCAGACAAAAGGCAACGTTTATGGCCAATATGAGCCATGAAATCAGGACCCCCATGAATTCCATTATCGGCCGGGCTGATTTATTAAAAAAAGAAAAAAAACTGCCCGAAGATGTCATGGAAAATATCGATACCATCCATGTTGCCAGCCAGACGTTATTGGGAATTATCAATGACATTCTTGATTTTTCCAAAATCGAAGCAAATAAGCTTGAATTGGAAAAAACCTGTTTCAGCCCAAGGAAACTGCTGGAGGATGTGCTCAAAATGATAGAGACCAATGCGGTCGCCAAAGGATTGTCTCTATCTCTGGAAGTAGATTCCAAGGTTCCGGAAGTGGTCATTGGAGACCCGACCCGACTGCATCAGGTCCTGGTTAATTTATTGAGCAATGCCATCAAATTTACCCGGAAAGGCGGAATTGTTGTCGGAGCCAAACTAATCGATTCTTCGGGTTTTAACGCAGAATTACAATTTTCGGTTAAAGATTCTGGGATTGGGATTGACCCTGAAAAACAAAAACTCATCTTCGAACCCTTTTCCCAGGAAGATGATTCCACCACACGAAAATTCGGCGGCACCGGCCTGGGGCTCTCAATCAGTAAAAAGTTTGTGACATTAATGAAGGGAAAAATCTGGGTGGAGAGCAAAAAAAAACGAGGCAGCATTTTCTATTTTACCGCCGTATTCGGTATAGCGGATGAGTGTTTTCTTGAAGATGAAGAAGAGATCCTTCCGGAGGATATCGGAAAAATAAAAATTTTGCTGGTGGATGACAATATCTCCAATATCGCATTGATGAAGATGTATCTGAAAAAAACGGCGTGCACGATTGTAACGGCGGATAATGGTAAAGATGCGCTGGAAAAATACAAAAAGGATGCCTACGACCTCGTTCTGATGGATGTTGAAATGCCGGTCATGGACGGCTGGACCGCGACCCAAGAGATCCGGAAATGGGAGAGAAAAAAGGCAACAAAGGAAACGCCCATCGTCATGTTGACCGCCCATGCCCTAAGCGAACACAAGGAGAAAGCAGACCAAATCGGATCAACCGATTTCATGACAAAACCGTTAAAACAGACCTATTTATTTCAAACCATTGCAAAGCATACGGCTGCTCAAAAGCCCAAATAAACGAAACCGCCCCGATATGTGGGGCCATTGCCCAAATCCATCATCAAATTTTTAGCATTTGGGCCATGGGTTGCACCGCCTCCCCGGCCTTCAGCAAAGTGCCGGATGCAAGGCGGCAAGGCGTGACGACTGAGGCGTATCAGCCATACGCCTCAGGGAGGAACGACCGCAGGCAACGCAGCAGGCGGGACTGTATGGTGGATCAGGGTTATCCGGTCATATCCCCGCTACCGGATCAGCATAATCCTGACATCCATGACATTGGTGTTGGTGGCCCCGGTTTTAACCAGATCGTTCAGTCCGTCAAAAAACGGATATGCGTTATTCTCCTTTAAATGCCGCTCCGGATTTAACCCGCCGGAAACGGCACGCTGAATGGTTGTATGGTCTGCCACGGCCCCGGCGGCATCGGTGGGCCCGTCAGAACCGTCGGTGCCCCCGCTGAGGATGACAATCCGTTTTTTTCCGTCGATGTGAAACGCCGATGCCAGGGCAAATTCCTGATTTCGGCCGCCCTTGCCCTTCCCTTTTATGGTAACCGTGGTCTCCCCGCCCGACAGGATACAGGCCGGTGTCCGGACCGGGTGACCCGACATCAGGACCTGCCGGGCAATGGCCGCATGCATCCCGGCAATATCTGTGGTTTCTCCTTCGATCAGAGATGAAAGAATGAGGGTGTTATACCCCAGTTTTTCCGCACACTCTTCTGCGGTCTTCAGCGCATCAAAATTATTTGCAACAATCGTATGATGAACGGACTCCAGTGCACGGTCCCCGGGTTTGGGGGTTTCCGGGATCAGCCCCTGGGCGCCGCGTTTCAGATGGGAGATCACCGCACCGGGCAATCGGTCTTCAATCCCGTAGCTCCGGATAATCTTCATACAGGATTCAAAGGTTCCCGGATCAGCCACTGCCGGCCCGGATGAAATAACATCCAGATCATCCCCGACCACATCCGACAGAATCAGGCAGACCATGGTTGCCGGATAAACCGCACCGGCAAGCCGCCCCCCTTTAATTCCGGACAGGTGCTTGCGGATGGTATTCATTTCATGGATGGTGGCACCGCAGGAGAGCAGCACCCGTGTGGTTTCCTGTTTATCTTCCAGGGTCAGTCCGTCGGCCGGTGACACCATCAGGGCGGATCCCCCGCCTGAGACCAGACAGATGACCAGGGTGGTTTCATCTGCCGATCGGGCCATATCCAGCAACTGCTTTGAACCGGCCACCCCGTTTTCATCCGGCACCGGGTGGGCGGCTTCAACAATCTTTATGGTCTTCAGGGGTTCAAGGTGATCGTACTTAACAATCACCAGCCCCTGGGATATCCGGTTTCCCAGCAGCTGTTCAACGGCATAGGCCATGGATGCGGCGGCTTTTCCCGCACCGATCACCCGTATCTGATCATATGCGTCCAGATCAAAGCTGTGGTCATTGATATGCAACCGGTTCTCTTCAAGCCGGCAGCATCGGTAAATACAGGCTTTGGGATCAACTGCAATCAGGCTTTGATTAAATATATGCAGGGCGTCCTGTCTCATTTTTTCAAGCAGGGAATTTGAGTTGTTCATTTTTTAATGACCTCTGGGTTGACAATATGGGGGATGGTTCCGTTTTTATAAAACTCGATCAGGTTGGTGGCCGCGAGCACGGACATGGCACTTCGAGCCTCCACGGTTGCAGACCCCACATGGGGAAGCACACACACCGTCTCCATATCGAGCAGGGGATTATCCGCAGACATGGGCTCCGGGTCCGTGACATCAAGCCCGGCCCCCCAGATCAACCCCTGTTCAAGCGCCTGGATCAGATCTGTTTCCCGGTGGATTCCGCCCCGGGCCGTGTTAATAAAAATAGCCGTGGGTTTCATCTTTTTAAAGGCTTTCAAATCAAACACGCCCTCTGTTTGGGGGGAGAGCACACAGTGAACCGAGACAATATCACTTTTTGCCAGCAGGGTATCGAAATCCACCGGTTTTGCGTCCAAAAGGGCTTCTGCATCCGGATTCCCGGTGCGGTTGCAATAGATAACATCCATGTCATAAGCTTTTTTACACAGCAGTGCCGTTTCAATCCCGATCCGGCCCAAACCGAACACCCCCAGTCTTTTGCCTTTCAACTCCACTCCCAGATGTCCCGTGGGATTAAACGATCCCCATTCCCCCCTGAGAATGGTTTTATGATTAAAAATCATCTTTCTTGCCACGGCAATCATCAGGCCGAATGCCAGATCGGCCGTGGCCCGGGTCAGGACACCCGGTGTGTGTCCCACGGGAATGCCAAGTTGCGTAGCATGCTTGACATCGATATTGTCAAACCCCACGGCAAACTGGGAAATCATCTCCAGATGGCGGCATTGATCCAAAAACCGGGCATCAATCCGGTCCGTCAGCGTGCATAAAATCGCATCATGATCCAGGGAGGCCCGAATCAGCTCATCCTGCGTCATAGACCGGGATTTGTCCCAGATGGTCAAGACATGGTTTTCTTTTTCAAGAAGCCGGATCCCGGCCGGCGGATATTGACGGGTCACCAGAATTTTTTTTTTCATCAGAACAAACTCCTTTTTTAACGAAGTGTTCTTTTTTTTTGCCATATTCAATTCCGGATTGACAACCCTAAATTTTTAGTAAGTTCCAAAAAAACGTCCGTATGCCGCACTTCATCGGGTTATACCTCAACGATGTGGGGTATACATATCAATAATCTCCATTTTAAGGCTTCTAACGTCCATACCGGTTCAGGAATAAAATTGCCCGGCAGGCGGAACAAATAAAAGAAGGGGTTTTTATTTTTTCTGGACTTGGCTTGATTTTCATGGCATATCCATGAGTGAGACTTTATTTAAAAAAACACAATTTGTTGAAAAAAAGCCGTGCAAGGCCTGTCAATTATTATAATAATTGCCAGGAAGGTGCCTGCTTTTTTTATATGTCTGATAAAAAAAGGAACGGGACTGTGCTTGTTAACCATTCTTTATTTATCAGCACAGGACATAACCATGGGTGAGCCCATTCACTCAAGTAACAAATTGTTACTGAGAAGGCTTTGCTTATTCGGCTTTTATTTATCAGGTCTTGCCTGGTAACCAATTGAGGGAGGAAAAAGATGGGAAAATTTTTAAGAATTAATACCAGCGATAATTCATTTACGTTTGAAGAAACACCGGAAACATATGCCGGACTGGGGGGGCGGGCCTTGACATCTAAAATGATTTTAGATGAAGTTCCCGCCACCTGCCATCCCCTCGGAAAACAGAATAAATTGATTTTTGCCCCCGGTATTCTGTCCGGATCCCCGGCAGCCGACTCCGGACGGATGTCGGCCGGTGCCAAATCACCATTAACCGGCGGCATAAAAGAAAGCAACGCCGGCGGACTGGTCTCCCAGAAACTGGCCAGACTGGGAATTACTGCCCTTGTTCTTGAAGGAAAACCCACCACGGACGAATACAGCATGATCGTTATCAACAAAGACGGTGTCAGTATCCTCCCGGCCAAAGAGCTGGCAGGAAAAGGCAACTACGACGTCATGGAAGCGCTGTGGGACCAATACGGAAAAAATGTCGGCGTATTGAGCATTGGCCAGGCCGGCGAGCAATGCCTGAAAGGGGCCAGTATCAACCAGGCAGATATGAACGGCCGGCCGGGCCGGGCCCACGGGCGGGGCGGACTGGGCGCCGTTATGGGATCCAAAAAGATAAAAGCCATTGTTGTGGATGACAAAGGGGCCGGCCGTCTTAAAATGAAAGACCCGGAGGCATTTAAAGCCGCAAATAAACGATGGGTGGAAATGCTCAGAAAACATCCGGTCACCGGAGAAGGCCTCCCGGCACTGGGAACCGCCGTGCTGGTCAATGTCATTAACGAATCCGGTACACTGCCCACCCAGAATTTCAGATCCGGCCGCTTTGATAATGCCCAGGATATCAGCGGAGAAACCATGGCAGACACCATTGAAAGCAGGGGCGGTATTCCTTCGGAAGCCTGTCATCCCGGCTGTGTGATCAAATGCTCCAATGTCTATCATGATAAAGAGGGGAAATACCTGACCTCGGGATTTGAATATGAAACCATCTGGGCATTTGGTGCCCATACCATGATTAAAAAACTGGATGATATCGCCATGCTCGACCGCCTGTGCGATGACTTTGGCCTGGATACCATTGAAATGGGTGTCACCATCGGAGTTGCCATGGAAGGCGGGATGATCCCATGGGGAGACGGAAAAGCCGCGGTTGAGCTGTTGTCCAAGATCGGTACCTATGAAAACGAGGGAAAAATTATTGGAAACGGTGCCGCATTCACCGGTGATGCATTGGGTGTAGACCGTATTCCGGTGGTTAAAAAACAGGCCCTTCCGGCCTATGACCCCCGCTCCTGCAAAGGGGTTGGCGTCACCTACGCCACCACACCGATGGGTGCCGACCACACGGCCGGTTACGGTGTAACAGCCAATATCCTCGGAGTTGGCGGTACGGTGGACCCGCTTAAAAAAGAAGGCAATATCGAACTGTCCCAGGGCCTGCAGATTGCCACGGCAGCCATTGATGCGGCCGGACTCTGTCTCTTTGTCGCCTTTGCCGTGCTGGACAATGAAGACGGTCTGCCCACCATTGTTGAGATGCTCAATGCCCAGCACGGCCTGGAGCTGACACCGGATGACGTCCTCGAACTGGGTAAATCGATCCTGAACAATGAGCTTGAGTTTAATAAAAAAGCCGGATTTACAAAAGTGGATGACCAGTTGCCGGAAATGTTTACCGAGGAATTTCCTCCCCATAATACCAAATGGGATTTTTCGACTGAAGAGCTTTCTAAAACACTCAGCTTCTAAGGCATCTTTAACGCTTTAGACCCGTCATCATAATTGGATTAGGGGCGGATTTTCCGCCCCTAATCTATATCATGCGAAATCAAAAAAGGCCGGATCATGCCTGTCATCACCTTCAATGCATTCTCTTTTCTGCAAAAAAAACTCAAGAAAAAATCGATCCCTTTTTCCAATGTTCAAATGAAGATCTCTTCCGGAACAACGGCAAAAGACGTTATCGATACGGTTGAACTGAGTCCGGATGAGGTTGAAGCCGTTTTTATTAACGGCAAAGTTGGCCCTTTTGAAACCGTTCTGAATGACGGCGACAGGCTTGCCCTTGTCCCGCCGGGAACCCCCGGACCGTATAGGGTATTGCTCGGGTTTAAGAATAAAAAGAAACCGGTTTAAAGCGACCCGCCTCTATGGCCTGCTATATCAATCACGGCCGATGCAATGGCGGGCTTAACACAGATCAACCACATCAAATGTATTGGTCCACAATTCTGCGATCAATAATTTATCACGAAGCAGCTCCCCCCGGTTCAACAGGATCTTAACACATTCCGATGCCTGGAATGCCGAAACCATCAGGGCGCAGTAAGAGATATTGCCGGTCTGGGTTTCAACCCCGTGAGAGCGGGCATGGTCGCTGGGGCCATATATCAATTCATATCCATCGTCTGTGGGAAAAATTGTCGTAACCTGCCCGGTCACCCCGGCGATTGCACCGGATACAATGGGCACACCAACGGTCCGGGCAGCCGCCTGAAGATCAAACCGGGCATCAATACTATCCAGGCAGTCCATGACCACATCGGCGCCGTTTATCTGTTTAATCATCCCCTCCCGGTCAAGGGTTTCGATCCGGTGCTCCGTAACAATCTCCGAATTGACAGCAGCCAACCGGTCCTTGGCCGCCACCGCCTTGGGCACCCCGATCAGGTCTTCGGTGCTCAGCAGTTGGCGGTTCAGATTGCTGGGATCAAAGAGATCTCCGTCAATCAGCTTTAACCGGCCCACACCGGTACGGGCCAACATCTCACAGACACCACCACCCAAACCGCCCAGTCCGATAACAACCACCCGGGCGGCACGCAGTTGTTCCTGTTCCTCTGTGGAAAAGGTGCCCAGGTTTCTGTCGTACCGGTCTTTGAAAGATTTTTTTTTCATGGATTATCCCCCTCCCACCGGGGGAAATAATCCCACCCTGTCACCATCCTGAAGCACATAGGTGCGGTCCTGTTTTTTCCCATTCACAAAGATAAGCTTGACAAGACCTTGGGGAATTCCCAGGTTTTGGATCAGATCGTCAATGGTTTGTCCCTCGTTGATTTCATGGTTACAGGCATTCTCCGGCAGATATCCGGCGAGGGTGACAAAGAGTTTTAATTCGATTTGTACCATTGTGTGACTTCTTTTTTTTACGGATTAATTCAACTCTTCCATTTATGACATAGTCAAATGAGATTGTATACTCATTATGAACTCATACCCAAAAGCGACCCCCTAAAAAATATCCATAAGGGTAATAAAAACGCTGAATCGAATTAAACTCTAAATTTAGGGTAAAGATTCATCTCCCCCCTGCCGATCATTTTTACATCTGTATCTAAATTCAAAAGGATCAGCCATGTCTCTAAATATTCCATCCAATCTTTCTTTTCCCGCCAGGGTGAATACGGCGTATCAAGAGGCCGTACATCAACCCCGAAAAGAAGAACCCGTAAATCCCGGCACAGATGCCTATGTCAATAAGATAGACAAAGCCGCCGTTGCAAAATTAATGGATAATCTGACCGATGCGCCGTTTTCCGACGCTGAGCTTGAGCAGCTGATTTCCGTCTCTGCCGTGTTGGAATCGGATCATCCCCTGTGGAAGGATATCGCCGCATTGCTCAGCGAGTTCAACGGGAAAGACCGTGCCAATTTTCTGTCCGTCCTCTCAAAAGCCGGTAGCAATTTGGAAGCGTTTGTCAATCAGGTCAAAGGCCTTGAGGGAAAAAATCAATCCGTTTATCTCACAACAGCGGTACGAACCGAGACCGAAACAACCCTGGGGAACCTGATTACTGCCGTCAAAAACCTTTCAGACGAACATCTCACCGGTTTTTTAAACATGACGGATGTGCTGGGACGGTCTTTTAAAAGTATCGAGGCAGAAGAGTTTCAGAATTTTATTGCCGCTGCAGCCGCATCGCCCCTATCTATCGATAAACTGACCCAGACAACCGAGGGCCTGTTTAAAGAGGACCGGGCCGCCTTCCTAAAAGCGGCAGCCGGTTCAGGCCGCGAATTGAACCGGTTGATAAAAAAGGCGGATACACTCTCCGATTCAACGCTCACATTATTTCTGACATCTGCTGCAGAAGCGGGAGAGGGGATGAAAAACCTGCTGGATCTTACCGAAAAAAATATGACCGGTGAAAAGAGGCAAAATCTGTTAAACTTTACATCACGGCTTTTGGATAAAAACACGGAGAATTTTCTCCTGGCTTCCCAGGGCCTTGTCACAAAGGTTTCCAGGCTCATGGAAACCGCCCAATCCTTTACCGGAGATGAAAAGAGCATGTTTCTGAGCCTGGTTTCATCAGACCAGACAACCGACGACCGCTTGATGACGATCCTCAGCAACATGGATTCCGGAACCGGTGAACGTTCCGACTTTTTATCCTCGGCTCTCAGGGCCAAAGGCGGATTGACCAGCGTCCTGGAACTTGCGGAAACGACCCATGGCAGTGAACGGGCCGAACTCTTTTCTTTTACGGCAGATTTGTCCCTGGCAGACCAGACAAACTTTTTTTCAGCCGTACAGGGTGATCCGGTTCAGGCACGGGAGCTGGCAGCAAACGCCGAACAACTGGACGGAAAGAACAAAAGTTATCTGATCTATGCCGCATCTCTTTCTCCTGAAAATATCTCTGAGCTGATCACCATATCCCGGAAACTGACCGGAGCCGAGCAGGACGATTTTCTGTTCATCTCTGCAAACATAGACCCGGAAACAGACGGGGCAATGGATCGGTTTCTCTCCACCGTTGGAAAGCTGGAAGGCGCGGAAAGAATGGATTTCCTCACCCGGGAACGGGCGGATCAAGCTTCATCAGGTGAAAGTATACTGGCCGGTCAGTATGTCTACCTGAAATCAGTTTTTGATGAGCACACCTTTCAAGGCCTTATCAATGCCGGAGAACGGGTGGATCTCCTGATCAATGATTTTGAAAATCTGGATGATTTCCAGCAGACAGCGTTTCTCTCCGTTGCTTCCGGTGCCGAAAAAGAGGTGATGTCGGATCTGCTGTCTGTCACGGCCCGTTTAGATGAAACCGGAAGCAAGGATTTTACGGAATTTGCCGGCACCATGAACAAAACCAGCCTATCAGATCTGATCCGGGTTGCCGACCGGGTTCTGGACGGTTCCGACAATGGGTCTAAAAAATTATCACAGATATTTGAAATTTCAAAAAACCTGGACAACGGGCTGGATGAAAAATTCCTGAGTGCCGCTGCCGGAAAGCAAACCGACATTGACAGGCTGATATATTTAACCGATCAACTGGGGGGAGTCCAGCAGGTCAATTTTCTGGTTGCAGCAGACTATGTCACCCGCCGGGGAGACGATGGAAAATACACGGAGAACTTTTTCCGGGGCACCGAACTCCATTTAAACGCATTTAAAAAAGGGGTCATGGCATCCAATGACACATCCGAGGGAATCCGGCCCAGCCAGTTCACCACCGACACAGGCGTCAAAGGTTTTTCCAGCGCAAGCCTTGGTTTCTACCTTGAATCAGCGGCTTATATCCGATCAGGAGGCATCCGTGATGAGCTTCGCAAGGATTGGTATCGCACCTGGTAGAGCACTTACATAAATAAAGAGATAAAAAAATTCCTTATTGTTGCAAAATTCATGGCGATTTTATATTCAAGACATCAGGTCGGCAATCTTACGTATCTGCCGAACCGACCGGATAAATAACAAAAAGAACCGCTTCGAATGTACCAAAAAGCCATGAAATGAGGATGATGGGCAGGCTGAATTTAGATAAAGACAGAACCCTTTATTATGAAACGATTCCGGGCAATCCGGCCCTGCCCGTTTTGATCTTTCTCCACGAAGGCCTGGGCTGCACCGCCATGTGGGATGGGTTTGCAAAGCAGTTATGTGAGAAGACCCGCTGCCCCGGGCTGATCTATGACCGCCAGGGATACGGCCGGTCATCCGCCCTGACAACCCCTCGGACCATCCGCTATCTTCACGACTATGCCAATGACGAATTGCCTCAAGTCATTGATATGGAAATCGGCGATCACCCGTATCTGTTGATCGGACATTCCGACGGCGGTTCCATCGCCCTGATTCACGGTGCCCGAAAACCGCCCCAGCTTGCGGGTATCATTACCGAAGCCGCCCATGTTTTTGTCGAACCCGTCACCCTTGAAGGAATCAGACGCGCCACGCATGCCTTTGCCAGGGGGAAGCTGAAAGGGCTGTACAAATTTCACGGGGATAAGACCGAACAGATCTTTTATGCCTGGTCTGATACCTGGCTGTCGCCTGAATTTAAATTCTGGAACATAGAGGATCTGCTCCCGGATATTGAAACCCCGTTACTGGTTATCCAGGGAGAAGACGATCAATACGGCACCATTAAGCAGGTGGATGCCATCTGCTCTCAGGTGTCCGGGAATGCTGCCTCTGCCATGATCGAGACCTGCGGCCACACCCCGCATTCAGATCAACCGGAGAAAGTCATCGCGGCCATGACAACATTTATTCAATCCGTATCGTAACGCGGGAACAGTATCTCTCAGTTTCAGCCCCGCAGGGGAGACCTCATGAGTTGACCAGCTTAACCTTTGCCGGCTGATCCTTTTTTCCGCATTTTCGATAGCAGATGGCGGGCTGATGCTCTTTCCACAATGCGTTCAGCCGGTGAAAAAAATCAGATTCCAGGGCGGTCTCCAGATCGGTCTGCCTTAAATCAAAAACCGTGTTGCCGTCAAATTCATAAAACAAAGGGGAGAACCCGTCCCGGGTCGCCCGCCCCAGGTATATATTCCGGGCAAACCGGGCGGTCCAGCAGCAGGGATAGAGAATGGCCTCGCACGAAATATAAATCTCTTTTTTTTCAAGGGATAAACAGGTGATCTCCTGGTTCTGCTCTGAACGGGACGAAACCGGCATACGGTTTTGGGCCAGGTCTGGTTTATAATCAACGGTCGGGGCTTCAAGGATACACGGTTTTCCTGCCCGGTCAGTAAAGGGAATGGCCGGCTTTTTTTCAGAAAAAAGCCGATTGCTCTTTTTAACAGTGAATCGTTCAAACCCCAGTTCCTTCGACATCTCCCGGGCCGCCTCAATCTGGTGCTGGTTATGCCTGAACGGAATAAATTCCCAGTTTGCCCGGCCGCCTGCCTCAATAAAGGATACGGCATTTTCAACGATTCGGTCGAACCGGGTTCCCCGGCGGTAATAGGCGTTGGTATCTGCCAGACCGTCAATGTGAAAATCCACTCTGGAATCCGGGTTTCTCTTCAGTGTCTTTCCCAGATCGGCCCACCACCGTAACGACCGGACCCCGCCATTGGTGCTCAGGGAGACGGCACAGCCGGGAGACGAGAGATAATCGGCAATCTCACCACATTGCGACGCCATAATGGGGTCGCCGTAATTACCGCACAGATGGACACTGGCCAACCGGTTTTTAATCCTTTCCGGGAAAAACCGGTGAATATCGCCCAGAGACAATTCATTGGCCTGAATATACGGCTGGGCCGACAGGCCGTTGGGATTAGTTCTCAGGCACAACGGACAACGGGCATTGCATTTTTCAGTCAGTTCCAGGTGCACCCGTCTGATCCGGGATGCCGTCATGATTTGCCTATCCTTCACTCTTCTCCGGTATGTTTTTTTAAAGCGTTGTTCAACATGACTGATTCCTTGGACCGGATGGTTATTCCCCTGTGTTAAAAGTTCACCGGGACCCTGACCTTGTGACCGGCCTTGTTCCTGAACACCAGAAATCCCTTCTCCTTGCCGTACTCGTAAAGATCTCTGGTCACCCGCACATCCTGTTTGCAGTATTCGGCTATTTTTTCCATTTCACCCTGTTTATACCATTCAAGGGCCATAAGCCCGTCCGCACTTTTTTGAGCCCCCAGGGTCTGGGTGGCCAGGGCATCCAGGGAGAGCCGGTATCCCAGGCGTTCATGAACCGCCATGAGAATATCCAGGGTGGGAAGGGTATGGAACGGAAAATCACTTAATCCGGACAGGACCTTATAATCAAACCGGATAATATTAAAGCCGATAACCAGATCGGTTTTCTTCAAATCTTCCACCAGCCGGTCCATGTCTGTCTGAAGGTACTCGTGGTATTTTTTTGTCCCCGAATCATACCGGACTGCCACAGACACTCCCATCCGCTCAGCCCGGTTCCAGCCGCCGACCTCTTTGGCCGACCGCCTGGTTTCAATATCAAGGACGGAAAATGAACGGATTTCCCGTTTTGTTGTCATAGATTTCAAGGGCGGCTCAACCGGTACCTCTTCGATGGATTGCACCGGCCAGTCATCCCCGGTACGGCCGGCTTCGGGAAAGCGGTCCGATAAAATCAATTCACAAATTTTAGATGCACTGAATTTATCAATGGGCCGGTTCCCGGACCCGCATTTGGGGGAGTGGACACAGGCCGGACACCCGTTCTCACACGGGCATTCCCGTATCGTGTCAAAGGTTGCCGTCAACAATGTTTCCGCCTTTTCAAACGCCTGCTTGCTCAATCCCAGGCCGCCGGGAACCCCATCGTAAATAAATACGGCCGCCATACCCAGCTGGGAATGAAATGGAATGGAGATCCCGCCCAGATCGTTCCGATCCGTCATCACCATCAGGGGCATGATACCGATGGCCGCATGTTCCACGGCATGAATACCGCCCATGAAGTGCATCCGATTCACCTCTATGGTTTCCCTGACAGAGTCGGGGATTTCTATCCACAGCCCCGTGGTTTCAAATTCCAGTTTGGGCAGATCCAGAGGGACAACACCAATGGATTTTTGATTGGCCACCAGCCGCCGGTCATATCCAGTGACCTGCTCCACAATTCTCAGCAGACCGAATCCCACCCGTGTTCCCTTCACCCGGACAGAGTCCATCTGTTTTATAATGGTGGTATGTTTATTGGATCGGGCCCTGGTAAAATAGGGCAGATCCTCTCTTCTGGCTTCCACGATCCCCTTTTCATGGTCAAACCGGGAGACGACATAGGTCTTTCCCCGGTGCAGATAAACCGCCCCTTCATGGGTTTCAAAAAAAGAGCGGTGCCGGTCAATCTCTCCCAGGCTCTGCTTGGTCTGTTCAATAAAAATCGGCAGACTATTGCCGGTTCCGCGCAGACTGACCTCCCGGTGGGGGGATTTTCTGGCCGCAAACCAGAGATCTCCCCTAAAACTTTTTAATAATTTCCCTGAATGTTCCAGGGTGGTCATTGCCTGCCGTATGCCGGGCTCATCCAGAAACGATTCATCTTTTTCAATGCTGAGTTCCGCTGCCGCACAAACCAGGTGTTTTTCACGGATCACCGGGTTCCCCGGATTGATCATGGCGGTTTCCGGCGGCATGTTGAAAAAGACATCCGGATGATTGATAAAATACTGATCCAGGGCATCTTCGTGGGCAATCAGAATCAGGGCGGAGTCCTTGCCGTCCCGCCCCACCCGCCCGGCCCGCTGCCAGGTGGACATGATGGTTCCCGGATATCCGACCAGGATACAGATGTCCAGGTTTCCAATATCAATACCCAGTTCCAGGGCACTGGTGGAGACAACCGCCAACAACTCTCCGGAGGATAATTTTTTTTCAATGTCCCGGCGTTCCTCGGGCAGAAATCCGGCCCGGTAGGCTGAAATTTTGTCCTTAAAGCCTTTGGCCCGCTGGGATGCCCAAATGGCAATCAACTCAGTGATTTTCCGTGACTGGGTATAAACAATGGTTCTCAGGTTTCGATGAATTGCTGAGTGGATCAGGGTGATGGCGGTCTGCGCGGCGCCCTCCAATCCCCGCATTAAAAGCACATCCTTTTTACCCGACGGAGCACCGGTTTGGTTGACCACGGAGACATCAAGCCCGGTGAGTCTGCCGGCCAGCTCCCCGGGGTTGGCAATGGTTGCGGAGCAGAAGATGAAGACAGGATCGGCACCGTAGAGTTGGCAGATCCGCATCAGGCGCCTGAACACCCAGGCCATGTTGGACCCCATCACCCCGCGGTAGGTGTGTACCTCATCCACCACCACGTATCTGAGGTGTTTAAAATAATCCTCCCACAGTTTGTGATGGGCCAGCATGGCCAGATGCAGCATCTCCGGGTTGGATAATAGAATATGGGGCGGAGATTTCCGGATCTTTGATTTTTGGTAAGAACTAATATCCCCGTCATAGACGGCGGCGGTCAACTGCACAAGATCCGGCCGGTTGGACCCGGCCTTTCGCAGCAGATGCTGAACCGTCTCCAGCTGGTCCCGGGCCAGGGCCTTGAGCGGAAAGAGATAAAGCGCACGGGACTCCGGTTGTTTGAGCAGCTCGTCAATCACCGGCAGATTGTATATCAGGCTTTTCCCGCTGGCCGTTGGGGTGGCGACAACCGTGTGTTTCCCCTGTTTAATCAGGTTAACGGCTGTTTTCTGATGGGAGTAGAGCCGGGAGATCCCTATTTCGGCTAACAGCTGGGACAGGTCATTTTCAAGGCCAGATTCAAGTCCAAGCTCAAATTCGGGGCCGGGTTCGGCAAAAACCGCCTTTACCGGTTGGATGGTCCGGTGGCAGACAATATCCCCTGCCAATCCTTTATAGTTTTTCAGGGCATCAATATATTCAGCTAACATATGGAAGCCGGTATTTAAAGGATGCTCTTTCCCAGGGCGGACAAGGTGAGTTCAACCGCCAGCTTTGCCGTTTTATTGGCCTCGTCCAGGATCGGATTGATTTCAACCAGATCCATGGAGGCCAGCTTGCCAGAATCTGCCAGGGTTTCCATGAGCAGGTGGGCTTCCCGGTAAGTGATACCGCCCGGAACCGGCGTTCCCACACCCGGTGCTTCCACCGGATCCAGCGCATCCATGTCCAGGGTGAGATGAATCCGCTTTAAATGGACAAATTTCATCAGGGTTTTATTGGCAATCGCACTGATGCCCTGCTCATCAATATCACGCATGGTAAAGACGGTCATGCCGTGCTGTTTCAGGCGGGCTCTTTCTTCGGGATCGATATCCCGCTGGCCGATGAGCACCACATTTTCAGGCAGAATCTTGGCACCGGGGCGTCCGATATTGACCAGGGACTCGTGCCCCTCACCAATCAGGCCGGCAAGGGGCATGCCGTGAATATTGCCCGAAGGGGAGGTGTCCGGCGTATTAAAGTCTGCATGGGCATCGATCCATATCAGCCCGGAAGGAGCGGGATCGGTGACTGCGGACACCGTTCCCACGGCAATGGAGTGATCCCCGCCGATAAAGAGGGGGAACTGGTTCTTGTTGATGGCTTTTTTCCCCACCGTATAAATCGACTCGCAGACCCGGGTAATTTCATTGACATATCTGTGCTTATCCGGCGTCAGTATCCGGCCGTCACTGCAGATATCGGCTTCACAGTCACGAACCGGAATCCGGATGTCACCCAAATCCTCAACCGTGTGTCCAAGTGTGCGAAGCTTAGGCACAAGACCGGTATATCTGACAGCAGCCGGTCCCATATCCACACCGCGCAGCAATTGCCCAAAATCCATGGGAACACCGATGATCGCTATCTTTTTCCGCATTCATGCCATCCTTAAAATCTGTTCTGAACTTGACTATTCCTATACCATAGAGTATGAAATCTATTCAACCCAAAGCACAACGAACCCCGTAACGAAACGGACCAAAGATGAATAGTAAATTTGACCCGGATTGACTCTTTCGCCTTATCTATACTGTCCCGGGTTTTATACGCCCATGGTATCCGGATCAAAATAAAGAGAGTGCAAATGATACAGGAGTCCGCCATATATGAAACGACATCATGACCTTCGAGCTGAACAGACCCTGACCACATTAAACCAGTTACTGGACAGAGGGGTTGAAAAAATCAGCCTGATTATCCGGCATTCGGAACGCTTTTTTTCCGAGGATGCCCAAATGGAGCCGTTTATGGGGCTGACCCCGGAAGGAAAAGCCTATGCCGCACAACTGGGAGCGGCACTTCGGCCCGGACCGTCCCTGCAACTGCATTCCAGTTTTTTCGGCCGCTGCATTGAAACCGCCTATTTGATTGACAAGGGGTATACCCGGGCCAACAATCATCTCCTGGATCACAACTGTACCCAGCAGATGCTTGCACCTTTCTACATCAAAGATATTGAGACGGCCATCCATATGGTCGAAGACCAGGGCAGTAAACAATTTTTGCGCAACTGGTTTGACAACCGAATTGATGACACGGTCATGGAACATCCGGAAAAAACAGCTGACCGGCTTTGTGAATTCATGGTGGACCGGATTCAATCCATGGACGGCACCGGTGTGAGTCTCTGTGTCTCCCATGACTGGAATATATTTCCCATCAAAGAGTTTAAAATGAAGATGCCCCATGAAACAGGCGGAGACGTCGGATACCTGGACGGGTTAGCCTTTTACCGGGAAAACGATCAATTCTGGCTGACCAGCCACCAGTGTGATCCCGTTGCACTTTAAAAAGGTGTTATGACAACAATGACTCCCATAATAGACGATACCGGCGCCACATTGTCGGCATTACAGGCCTTGGGCAGCCTGCAAACGGATATATTGGATCATCTGTATGACGGCGTGTACTGTGTGGCCCTGTCCCAAAAAATTATCTTGTGGAACAAAAGTGCGGAAACCATTACCGGTTATAAAAAAGAAGAGGTGGTCGGACGGCGCTGTTCCGACAACATCCTCTGTCACGTCAACGAAAATGGTGACGAGTTGTGCATTAAAGGGTGCCCCCTTTCCCAGACGCTGAAAGACGGAAAAATCAGGGATGCCGATGTCTACCTGCACCACTGGAGCGGCCACCGGGTCCCGGTTTCCATCCGGGTGTCACCGATATACAACGATGAAAAACAGATCGTGGGTGCAATGGAAGTTTTCACCGGCAACTCGCAGAATATCGATATGTTAACCGAGTTTGAATCCTTTAAAAACGAAACATTTACAGATGGACTCACCCGTGTGGGAAACCGCAGATATGCCGAATTCGGATTAAAAAAACGGTTTGATGATTTAAAGGCGTTCCGGATCGAATTTGGTGTCCTTCTTTTTGATATTGACCGGATAAAGGCGATTGTCGACACCCATGGACCAGTTGTGGGAGACAAGGTCCGCCAAATGGTTGCCAAGACCGTTTACAACATGATCCGGCCATTGGATTCGATCTGTCGATGGGACGCAGACCGGTTTATTCTCATTCTCCCCAATGTGGACGGCACCACCCTTACCGCGGTTGGTGAAAAGATACGGTTGTTTGTTGAAAAAACCTGGCTTCAGGCCGGCCGGGAGATGATCCGCATAACGATATCACCGAAGGGAACCATGGCGGATGAGAACGACACAATCGAATCACTGGTCCAAAGAGCAGATGGCCTGGCGGGTCAAACCGGGCAGAACAGAGCGAATACCACCACCATCGGATAATCCGTGCAAATGAAAAATAAGCCGAGAAACCCATGGATTGCCGGTGTGTTAACGCTTCTTACAATTGGGTTGGGGCATATGTATTCGGGCAGAATACAAAAGGGCATCCGCCTGTATCTGGGGCTTTATATACTCCTTCCGGTCTGCATGATCTTTCTGTTTCTTTACCCTTCACTTGCCGTTATCCTGGTATCCCTGGCAGTTGGTTTTGCTTATGTTGTGTATGCCATAACCGATTCCGTGCAAACAGCTAAAAGGGGACGTTCTTTTTACCAACTGAAAAATTACAATCGATGGTATTTTTACATCGCTGTTTTACTGGCCGGCACCTTTGTCATTCAGCCGGTCCTATCCAATTTTGTAAAAAAGCAAATTATTCAAGCGTATAAAATACCGGCCGGATCGTTAAAGCCTGCTTTATTAATTGGAGATCAGATACTTGCAAAGACAGGATTTGCAATAAAGAACGGTGTCCAGAAGGGAGATGTGATTATTTTTTCCCATCCCCGGGATCCGTCAAAAGATTTTATAAAGCGTGTCGTGGCGGTTGGGGGTGAAACAGTTGAAATAAAAGAGAAAGAAATATATATTAACCATGAGAAAATTAATGAGCCCTATGTTATCCACAGCGATTCCAGGATCATTCCGGCAAACCTTTCGCCAAGAGATAACATGCCTGCCGTAAAAGTCCCTGATGATTCGCTCTTTGTAATGGGGGACAACAGGGACAACAGCCATGACAGCCGATTCTGGGGGTTGTTGAAACATCCGCTGTCAAGGGGAAGGCGTCTGTCATATATTGGTCATGGGATCGGGGAAATTTCAAAATTCGCTGGGACAGGGTTGGCAAACCTGTCAATTAACCTCATCGTTGCAAAAAGCGTGAAGGTTCCAGCTTCAAGGCACCAAGTTTGCCGCTGTAGTACTCTACCGCAAAACCTTGGGAACGAAGAAGATGGGATCTTCACGTTTTTCCCGGAAGGTAAAAATTTTTATGCAACGTTGAGGTTTATTTATCGTCTGCAAAAAAAGATCGAAACTTTTTTTCATTCTCCAGATGAGTATTCAAGATATCGAAGCGTTTTCTTTGGTTTTCTGATTTTTTTAGGAGGATGATGAAAATTTGTCTGCCAGAGCTGTTGAAGCTGTTAGCTGACAGCTAATCACTGACAACTTGACAAAAAATCGATATGTAATTACAATAATTACCAAATTGAGGCACAAAAATATCCGGGAGATTTCACATGCAAAGGCAAATAAGAGCAAGAACGGTAAAAATAGTCCCTATCGGTAATTCAAAAGGCATTCGTATTCCCAAAACACTCATTCAGAAATATGGCCTTAAAAATTCAGTTTTGATGGAAGAAACAGAAAAAGGACTGCTCCTCAGGAATACGGATGAAAACAAGCTTTCCTGGGAAGATACTTTCAAAGCCATGGCCGATGAAAAAGAATTATGGGACGATTTTGATATAACGCTTCTTGACGGCCTGGAGAATGAAAGTTTTGAATATTAACCGGTATGAAATCTATTTTGCTGATCTCAATCCAACCATTGGCGGTGAAATACAAAAAATCCGACCCGTTGTAATCATCAGCCGGGATGAAATGAACAAATACCTGGACACAATTGTTATCTGTCCATTGACATCAAAACTGCACCCGAAATGGAGAACACGCCTTCAAATCAAATGTGCTGATAAAGACGCTGAGATTGCGGTGGATCAAATTCGTACTATCAGCAAACAACGACTGAAAAATAGAATCGACAAACTGTCTGCAAACAAGGCTGCTCAGTTGCGCAAACTGATAACGGACATGTACGGGGAATAACTGTCATACGACACCAGCCGACATTTTTGGGTGTATAATAAACAAGTTTAAAAAAAACCCCTGCCGGAACCTTCGGTCCCGCGTCTCCGGCTCCTGGCCTACCAGTACCGGCAGGGGTCCTGCACATGTTTGCCGGGAAGATCTTTCTCTACTTCCCGGACAGGAACCTGCCCTGGTCAACAGGCGGCAGATCCGTGCCGCGCGGTGAGCTGAGGGCAGCAAGAGGCGGAACCCCAGGTTGTTGTTGCGGTTGTCCGGCGAGTTCCTGTTACGATTCGCGGCCCGGACGTTCCTCGGGTTGTTGTTCCACGACCCGCCGCGTTTAACCCGGTTCGAGCCCTTGGGCAGATCCCTATAAAGTTATCAGTTGTCAGTGTTCAGTTCCGGCAACCGATAGTTTTTTTCCTGAAAGATGTCGCATCTGCGATACGTGTAAAATCAATGAGCGGTTCAACATGGGAAATTAACTCTGCCCGTGTCCATATGCCGCTCCTGTATTTTTCTTCGTATTTATGCAGTTTACGGGAGAATCTGCTCCTGCTCCGGTGCGAGAGCCGGATTTGTCCGGGAAAAATCCGGAATCCGAGAAAAGTGAATCCGTGACTGGTGCGGTTAAGCTTAATGCCTTGTTTCAGTTCAAGTTTCAAGCTGTCCCTCAGCCGCTCTTTAAGATATAACAGCTCTTTTTTCAATAAAGCTTTGTCATTGGAAAAAAGGAGAAAATCATCCATGTACCGCAGATAGTGCCGAACCTTCAGTTCTTCTTTGATCCACCGGTCCAGGGGGCTTAAGTAAAAATTGGCCAGGTGCTGGGAAACAAGGTTGCCGATGGGCAAGCCTTTGCCAGGAGTTTTATGATAAGTAGATAAAAGCTTGCCGAATAAATCCATCAGTTCCGGGTCTTTGAAACGTCTTCTCAGCAGGGACAAAAGGATTTCATGATCAATGGAGTCGAAATATCTGTGAATGTCAAGCTGAAGGTAAAATGCATTCTTTCCTGCAAAATTTTTAGCCCGTGCAATGGCTTTGCGGTTGCCTTTGCCCTTCCGGCAGGCATAGGAGTCAAAAATAGCGCAACGATCCAGTATCGGTTCGCACAGATTCATGACCGCATGGTGAAGGACGCGCTCCGGAAAAGAGGCTGCGCAGATTTCCCTCTGCTTGGGGTCATACACAGTAAAAAAGCGGTAAT
>JANQML010000229.1 GCA_028280105.1 Desulfobacula sp.
CTGCGGAGTATGACTGATACGCCCTCAGTCATCACGCCTTGCCGCCTTATATTCGGCACCGTATGGCGGCCAGGGAAGGGGTGCAACCCATGGCCCGCATGCGAAACAAAAATTTGATGGTGGATTTGGGATTCATCTTAATTGTGAAAATGTAAAAGATTTGATAATAACTGGGCATGAAAATCCGATTAACAGATATCATTGACCTGGATGTTCTGGTCTGTACGGACAATGATCTTGAAACAAGAGAAAAAATGGATCTCCGGACCCAAAAAGACCGGGAAATCTATCTTCAGATGCCGTCAACCGATCTGTCGGAAAAGGATTTGATCTGGTCCTGGTACGATATTCGAAAAAAACAGTACGAACAGGAGGCTGATAAAAACGGCCGGCCCCCGCTGCCGGGCGCTTTTTTTTCATCGGCCTACCGCTGGATGATCTATGCCATGGGAATATTGGGGATATGCTCGGGGTTTTCCCTGGCCGGCACTTTTCTGGTTTATCACGGCAACCGGCCCGTCAATATAACGGTCTTTTTTGTCCTCTTTGTGATGCTGCCCCTGATCTTTACAATTGCATCCATTCTGCTGGGGGGAATCCGGTTTTCAAAGAGAAAAGAGCAGAGGAGGGAACCGGGCCGATCGTTCAGTCACACGGTATTGAACACCGTTATGTTCAATCTTCTTCCCAAAATCATGAAAAAAACAGGGTTGGCTCCATCGGGAAAACCGGTTGAATGGATGGAAGATGCCGCCTGGAACACCCGGATGAAAACAGATACCTATCACCCTCTCTTTTTCTGGCCCTTTTTTATCCTCACCAGTGTCTGTGCCGCCGGCTTTTCATTGGGTTCCCTTGGGGTGACTTTTTTCAGGGTGCTGGTCAGTGATATGGCGTTTGGATGGCAGTCGACACTCATTACATCCAGTGAGACGGTCTATGGCATCGTCTCTGCCATTGCTTTGCCCTGGCGTTTTTTCATGTCTGAAGCCGTCGCCTTCCCGGGGATGGCCCAGATAGAGGGGTCGCGGCTTGTCTTGAAAGAGGGGATATCGGTGCTGGCAACCCGGGATCTGGTGTCATGGTGGCCGTTTCTCTGCATGGGAATCCTGGTGTATGCCCTGATTCCAAGGATCATAACGATATTCTGGGCCGTACAGGCACAACAAAAGGCCATTCGTCAATTTGAGTTTTTACAACCCGAGTACCGGCAGCTGATTCTCAGGATGACGTCTCCGCTGCTGGATATTGAAACTCCTGAAAAGTTGTCAGACCCTTTGACGGAAACCGATGTTAAACTCCGGCAACCCGAGAATTCCACTGTCCGGCCGGATCACGCCACCCCGCCGGGGATGATCCTGGCTTCGGACCGGGTCTATTCGGCCGGGGGGCTTGAAACAGTCAAGGAGACGCTAGGACGGCGATATGGCGTTGTAACGGACCGGATTCTCTTTTTAAATTTAAATGCCCCTGATGTTGAGGAACAATGCAGCCAACTCGATTTTTCCGGTGTTGATCCGGTGGTTCTGGTGCAGGAAGCATGGCAGCCCCCTATCCGGGGACTGCTCCACTCGATATCTGAACTGAAAAAACAGATGCCTGCCAAAGTGAGCCTGTGGATTCTGCTGACCGACGATGCCGGGGGGGATGATCTGTCAATAAACAGGGAGAATGGATATGTCAGCGTCTGGCAGCGGGCGGTTCAGACCCTGGACAATCCCATGATTATTGTAAAGCGGATGATGGAGCCATGACAGCGGATTCAAAATATGTAAAACCGGAAATTCCGATATTTGCCGTACTGGGCCATCCGAACGAGGGAAAATCCTCTGTGGTGTCCACCCTGACAGAGGACGACCGGATCCGGGTCAGCCCCATACCGGGGGAGACGACCCGGGCTTCGAGCTATACCGTCAAAATCGACGGGAAAAAGATTATCCGGTTTGTGGATACTCCCGGTTTTCAGGTTCCCCAGCAGACCCTGGCCTGGTTCAAAGCCTATGACGGGCCCCGAGACCGGATCGTCGAGCAATTCATCGATACTTTTGAAAAGGATCCCTTTTATGCGGATGAATGCGAGTTGTTCCGGCCGGTTGTCCAGGGGGCCGGCATCATCTATGTGGTGGACGGGTCAAGGCCGGTAAGGGATGATGACCTGGCAGAGATTGAAATCCTGAGGCGGACCGGCAAGCCCCGGATGGCCGTCATCAATTCCAAGACAGACCAAAAAGACTATTCCTCGGACTGGAAACACGAGTTTTTAAAAAATTTTAATGCCATCCGGGTGTTTAACTCGAATACCGCGGGATTTAATGAACGGATTGCCATGCTGGAAAGTTTAAAGCCCATTGACCAGGAATGGGAGAAATCGCTTTCCGAAGTGATCCAGGCATTTGAATCGGACTGGCTGAAAAGAAAACAATTGGTCTGTTCCAATGTGGTGAGTGTTATCGAATCCTGCCTGGTATATACGGTGTCGGAGCCGGTATCCGGTCACGGGGATAACCGGCAGATCCAGGAGCGGCTTAACACTCAATACCAGGAGAAAATAAAGAGGCTCGAACAGCAGATGTTTCAAACTATCAGGCGATTGTTTAAACATCACCTCTTTGAATACCATTTACCGGAACATTCCATCCTGACCCATGATCTTTTTTCAAAACAGACCTGGGAGCTGCTGGGGCTGACAACCCGGCAGCTGGCAGGTGCGGGCGCGGTGGTGGGCGGCAGCCTGGGGGCGGCTTTGGACACGGCAGCAGCCGGCTTAACCTTTGGGGTGTTCACGGCCATCGGCGGGGCTCTGGGAGCCGGTTCCGCCTTGTTCGGCGGAAAGAAGATTACCCGGACACGGCCATCCGGTCTGCGTCTGGGGGGAAACCGGTTAACCGTCGGGCCGAACAAAAACCCGCAGTTTTTGTACGTCCTTTTGGACCGGGCATTGATCTATACCGCCCACATGATGAACCGGGCTCACGGCAGGCGGGATAAGGGCGTTGCAGACCCGGATTCCGAATCCGGCAAACAGGGGTATACCACGAAATTCTCCACGGAACAAAAAAAGATCTGTGCCCGGTTTTTCAAACAGGCAAACCGGCGGCTGCTTTCAATGGATAAAGAGGTTTACCAGGCGTTCAATTCACTGGTGGAATCCCAGGTAGACCGGATTACTTCCGGGGATTGTTCCGAGGATTGAATCATGGCACCTGATCGCGTCATGAATATCACCGTTTTGGGTTCAGGGACCTGTGTACCGTCTCTTGAGCGGCGGCCCTGTTCGATCCTGATCCAGTGGAACCATATGTCCATCCTCGTGGATGCCGGGCCGGGCATTATGGGCCAGCTTTTAAAAGCCGGCGTTAAAATCACCGACATTGATCTGATTCTGCTAAGCCATTTCCATCTGGATCATTCTGCCGAGGTGGCCCCGTTTATTTTTGCATTAAAATATTCCGGGATGAATCGAACAAAACGGTTGACCCTGGGTGGCGGCCCGGGTCTGAATGCCTTTTTTAACCGCCTGAATCTTGCCCATGACAACAGCCTTGAAATGGATGGGACCGGATTGACTATTCTCGAATTGAGCCCTCCCGGTTCCCTGGATGCGATTTCTCCGAATCCGGCCAATGGACCGGCTCCCCTGAAAGTCTCCTGTAGCCGGGTGGCCCACAGACCGGAAAGCCTGGCCTACCGGTTTGAAGAACCAAACGGATTCAGCCTGGTCTACTCCGGAGACACGGATATGTCGGATGAACTGGTCGGTATTTCTAAAAATGCGGATCTCCTGATCTGCGAATCGTCATTTCCGGACGATAAAAAGCGATCCGGCCACCTGACCCCTTCTCTTGCAGGCGATATCGCCGCCCGGGCCCGGGTAAAGCGGCTGGTGCTGACCCATTTTTATCCGGAATGTGAAGACGCGGATATCCTGGCTCAATGCCGGAAAAGCTTTTCCGGCCCGGTTGTCCGGGCCAAAGACCTGTTGCGGCTCTAAGCCGGGCCCAGGTAATATCCATGGTGCGGCCTTAATAAATTCTTGTTTATTTATGTGAGATTTGCTTATATACAAGCTTATATTTTCAGACAAATTAAGGCATCAAAACTATGTTGACCCATCTGTTTGATTCAATCCGGATCGGTTCTCTTACCGCTAAAAACAGGCTGATGATGTCTGCCATGAGTATCAATTTTGGTGTGGACGACCAGTGTTGCGTGACCGATCAGCTTATTCGGTATTTTGTTGAACGGGCCAAAGGGGGAGTGGGGATGATGCTTGTGGGGGGCGGCAGCGTCCATCCCGGTGGCCAGGAGTTGCCGGATCTGCCCCAGATGTTTGACGATACCTGCATTCCGTCCTTGAAAAAAATGGTGCACCAGGTCAAGAAGCATGATCTGCTGTTCGGGGTTCAGCTCATGCATGGCGGCCGGCAGTCTTATCTGCCGTCAAAGGTGGCTCCCTCTGCCATTCCGGCTCCGGCCGTGGTCAAAGGCGAGGTCCGAGCACTTGAAGTCCATGAAATAAAAGAGCTGGTTTCCTGTTTCGGTGATGCGGCGAAACGGTGCCAAACCGCCGGGTTTGATTTTATTGAAATCCATGGTGCCCACGGGTATCTGATCAACCAGTTTCTATCTCCCAATTCAAATATCCGGACGGATGAGTATGGCGGGTCATTTGAAAAACGGACCCGGTTTCTGCTTGAAATCATGGCCGATGTCCGGAAAAAGACCGGATCCGGTTTTCCCGTCGGCATCCGGATCAATGGAGAAGATTATATTGAAAAGGGCTGGACCATTGACGACACGGTCCGGCTGGCCCCTGATCTTGAAAGGGCCGGTGCGGCGTATCTGCATATTTCAGGCGGGGTCTACGGTTCCAGCCGGCTGACGATTCCTTCCATGTATACGGATCAGGGCTGCTTTGTCCATCTGGCCGAGCAGGTGAAACCGGTGGTGGACATTCCCGTGATTACGGTGGGGCGGATCAAGGATCCCCGTCATGCCGACCGGATCATCGAACAGAGCAGGGCCGATATGGTGGCTCTGGGCCGGTCTCTTCTGGCCGATCCCGATTACCCCCGAAAAGCCGCCCGGGGAGAGTTTGAAACAATCCGGCCCTGCATCGGCTGCTGTCTGGGATGCATTCATGCGGTGCTGGCCAAAGAACCCGGCTCCTGTGTGGTTAACCCGGATGTGGGCAGGGAATACCGGTTCAGCGGCAAGCCGACCGCATATCCGAAAAAAACGGTCCTGGTGGTGGGGGGCGGACCGGCCGGAATGGCTGCGGCGCACGAGTTTTCCGTTAACGGCCACACCGTTGTCCTGTGTGAAAAAACCGATACCCTGGGCGGTTTGCTGGCCCTTGGCGCCAAAGCACCCGGCAGAAACGAGCTGGGGGATATCCTCTCTTTTTTCAAGCATGCGCTTGAGACCCACGGGGTAAACATCCTGATGGAAACCGGCCTGTCCCGGGAATTGTTGGACCGGGTTGACCCGGATACAGTGGTGCTTGCCACAGGCTCACTGCCGAAACTGCCGGTAATCAAAGGATTGTTCAATACCCGGATGGGGCTTGTTACCAATGTGGATGTTATAGGGGAAAGAGAACCTGTCGGAGAAAACGTAATCGTTCTGGGCGGCGGCATGACCGGACTGATTACAGCGGATTTTCTGGCAGACCGGGGAAAGAAGGTGGTGGTATTGAACCGCCGGAAACATTTTGCCGAAGAGATGTCCAGCAATGACCGGTACTATTTAAGGGAGCGGTTAAAGGCCAATCAGGTGACCTTGTATAAGCATGTATCCATCCGGGAATTTACAGCCGACGGTGTCGGATTTAAGCACCCGGCCGGTGAAGTCATGTTGGACGGATTTGATACCGTGGTGATTTCCGAACAACATGAGCCGATTCTCGAAGCCAAAAAGCTGGAGAAAAACAGCCGGGCCGAATTTCACCTGATCGGCGATGCCAGATCTCCCCGTCACCTGATGTACTGTATCAGTGAAGCTCAGGAGACGGCTCAGTCAGTAAGGTAATACAGAAAAAATCGGCATGGCGCAATCCATGGGTCGGCATCGATTTTAATTGTCGGACGTACAACTGAAAATCAACAGATTTAAATGGGAAACAGCAAATGGATCAAAAGCCCACGTATGAAGAACTTGAATTTCATATTCAGGAACTTAAAAATGAACTTTCCCGGTTAAGGGATTCGGAAGAGAGGCTTCGCCTGGCCATCGATGCAGTCAACGATGGTGTTTTTGACTTTGATTTGAAAAGAGGGGAAGTCTATTTCAGTCCCCGGTATTATACCATGCTTGGGTATGAACCCTATGAAATGCCGGCCAGCAGGGAGACCTGGAAAAACCTTCTCCATCCGGCCGACCGTGAAAAGGCCGTGGCCTATGTCAACCGGCAAATATCCCTGAAGAAGAGCTGGTCCCTGGAATTTCGGTTAAGAACCAAAGACGGCGATTATCGCTGGATTCATGGCCGGGGAAAGGTCTCCGAATGGGGGGAGGATGGAAAACCCACCCGGCGGACCGGCACCCACAAAGATATTACGGAGCGAAAAGAAGCCGAGTTTGAACGGGAGCGGCTGATCCGGCGTCTTAACGATGCCACAAAAGATGTCAAGACCCTGGGGGGGCTGATCCCCATCTGCTCCAGCTGTAAAAAGATCCGGGATGACAAGGGATATTGGAACCGGCTTGAAAGTTATTTTGAACAGCACTCCACCGCGTTGTTCAGCCACAGCCTCTGTCCCGGTTGCATGGATGAGATTTACGGCAGCGACTCCTGGTATGTGGAACTCAAGGAAAAAGATAAACTGGGGTGACACCCTTATATCTTTTTTAATAAAACCACATCGTTTCCAATGAATTCGAGCCGTGCGCCAACCGTTCGGGCAAGATACCCGAATGTCAGCCGGCTGTAAAAGCAGATGTGTGTGTCATCCCGGATATAATGCCAGTTTTTAAATGCTTTTCTGTCCGTGGCAAGTTTGGTCATGATCCCCATCCATCCGTCTTGTTTCAATATCTGAAACAGGCGGGAAAACTCTTTGTGAGGATCTCTCAGGTGCTCGACCACTTCTGTGGCGCTGATAAAATCATATGTTTTTTCAAATACCTCCGGGGTATTGTGATAGAACGGATCAAATCGATCCACCCGATGCCCCTGTTCTTCCATTATTGCAGAAAGCACCCGTCCGGGTCCGGATCCAAAGTCAAGCCCGTGGCTTTCCGGAGACAGCCGGTTCATCAGCGGGAAGCACAGCCGGGACAGGAAGTTTCGATACCCCGGGGTGTCCATTGAATTTTCATGCCGGTCATACTCTTTTTTTTCATCTGACGGCTCGATGTGAAAAGGGGAGGGGACAAATATCAGAGAGCACGTAGAACAGCGAAGATAGGATCGTTTTTTGTCTGTGTGAAAGACTGTTGCCCCCGATGTCCGGCAGAGGGGGCAGCACGATTCTTCAGGGGTTTGTTTCATTGTTTTAACCGGTGAAAATCATTGTGTGACAGTGTGATAGTATAAGTCAGGATGTTTTTCAACCCATATTTGTTGAGCCGAAAGCGTCAACCGGCCGTGAGGAATCCCGGCTGTGTGGAAAGTCCGAAAGGAGGGATGATTCTTTAAATTCGGACTTTCCACGCCGGTCACAGGAGTTTATGACTAGAGCGATTTCAGGGGAAAGCCTCTGAAACGCTGGGAAAAGTCTTTACCTCAGCGATGAGGTTTACTCTATTTCAAAGGCCCGTTCACCGTGAAGGGCGTTATCCAGTCCTTCAAGTTCCTGGTCTGCCTCGACCCTGAGGCCGCCGGCCAGGGCTTTGGTGATGAATACCACAACAATGGTGGCAATGACACTGAATGCCATGGTACCGATAATGGATAAAAACTGGATCCAGACCTGTTTGGGATTTCCGTAAAAAAGACCCGCAGCCCCTTCGGTGACGGCCGGGTTGGCGAATAAGCCGGTGGCAAGCGCTCCCCACATCCCGCAGATTCCGTGGATGCCGAAGGCATCAAGGGAGTCATCGTAACCCAATTTATGCTTGAGAATTGCCACGCCGTAATATCCCAGGGCCCCTGCCACGACACCAATGGCCATGGCACCGCCGATGGAAACAAATCCGGCGGCCGGTGTAATACCGACCAGTCCGGCGATGATACCGGATGCCAGGCCCAGCAGTGTCGGTTTGCCACTGACTTTCCATTCAACAAAGAGCCAGGAGATGCCGGCAATGGCTGCGGCGGTATTGGTAACCATAAACGCGGATGCGGCCAAGCCGTCTGCGGCCAGGGCACTGCCGGCATTGAAACCGAACCATCCAAACCAGAGAAGTCCGGCTCCCAAGGCTGTAAATGCTACGCTGGAAGGGATCATGGGTTCTTTGCCATACCCTTTTCGTTTGCCCAGAAAGATAGCCAGAACCAGGCCTGACATACCGGCATTGATATGGACAACATTTCCGCCTGCAAAATCAAGGGCCCCGATTTTGTGCATCCAGCCACCGCCCCAGGCCCAATTGCAAACCGGTGCATAGACGACGGTGATCCAGAGGACCGTAAAGATAAGCCAGGCGGAAAATTTCATCCGATCCACTGCTGATCCGAGAATAATTGCCACGCTGATACAGGCAAAAGTCGATTGGAAAAGAACAAAGATAAGGGTGGGGATTGTACCTGAAACCGAATTGACATCAATGCCGTTGAGAAACAGATGGCTCAGGTTTCCGATAAACAGATTACTGCTTTCTCCGAACGCGAGGGAGTAGCCCCACCCGACCCAGACAATGCTGCCCAGGCAGTAGGCGGCCAGGGTCATGGCATAGGTGTTCAATAAATTCTTATAACGGGACATGCCTCCGTAGAAAAGGGCCAGGCCCGCCGGTGTCATCATCATGACCAGGGCGGCGGATACGATGATCCATGCCGTGTCGCCGGAATTGATGCCGCCGTCTTCGGCAAATGCGGAAACAGCGCTAATAAGTATGATGGCCAAGGGAAATAAGAATCTTTTAAATACCATAATCTGTTATCCTTTTTTAAGTTAATTCATTAGTGTTGATCATGATTTTAGCAAACCTTGTGCCATTGTATAGGTAATTGAATCAAAGTAGGTATAAAATGTTTAAAATAAAGGATAATTTAATCGAGTATTGTTTCTTTGTTTGATAACAATAGTGTTATCATTAAATATTTAGTTTCAAAATTGAAATTTTTTATTCTTAAAAATTACAAAAAAGAATTAAGTTGATATAACGCGTTTTTGTTCGCTCCTTTTTTGTCCGCTTCAAGGGCGTTTTCGACAGGAAGGCTACAATGAGAATAATTCAACAAGCTGTGTTTATCTTCATGGGCAAGTGGGGCGACAATTCAATTCTCATGATTTCTGCACTGATAAAATACATTTTTGTGTTTTTTGATTCTGTACTGAATCGGCTAAATGGAATCTACTGTGAAAGGGATGGCGCTCCGATTGGGTTCAGGTTGTGTTGTAAATCAGAGAAAAGCGTGGTTGCTGAGTGCCACCGATTTTTTATTCAATATTAAGGCTCACAAAGCTATCCGAGAAACCGTTCCATGAGCGTGTTGTACTTTTCCATAACCAGTCTGGCCTGTCCTATCCACCCATCTTTTTGGCTCATGACAAATAAAAAATATGGCCGTTGGTAGTTATGGTGAATAAGAAAGTAATACTGGTCTGTCGTAATCAATATGTTATCTGTGATCTGTCCATCAGCCAGGGTTTTCAGTGCCTGCAGGTTGGATTGAACAATGGTTGCCAGATATGCCGAGGCCGCGCCTGCGTTTATATCGTCACGGTTACTGACTTCAGCGATGGGCAGCCCGTCTTCTAAATGTACAACTGCCGCAGCCACTAAAGATGGTATTTGAGCGGCCATTTGTCGGATTAATGCGGTTGCCTTATCAGTCATTTTTTTTACCCGTATCCTAAATAGTATGGGATCGGCTGATGCCAAACCATGCAGGCCCGCCTTTTTAAGACCTGTTGATTAAAGTAATTCACCCAAAGCCGGAATCTGTTTTTTTGCTTGCAGACGGATCATGCCTAACTTTTTTGAATCCGGTGCAAACATCACGATGAGAGCTTCCCCGGCGGGGACACACATGATCATGGCGTCCGAGGCCTCAAGTGTGATGGTGTGAAAATCGGCCAGATTCAGTTCTGAACTCATATTGTCAGCCCCGTCTTGAATCAGGGCAACCGATGCTCCCAGGGCATCTTCATCTATATCGCCAAGGTTCCCGGCCGTTTCAATCACAAAACCATCTTTACCGACGATCATGATGGCGCTAAGTCCCGGGATTTCGAGCATTTGGTTAAGAATTTGGGTTGTTTCCATATATAATACTCCTCTTTCGAGTTATTACGGTTGACGGTTCTCAGAATCAGAAGATCTCCCGGTTGAATCAATCTTTCTTTGCTATCACGAATTCGCCGAAGCGATCACCACATTCGATACCGGCCACCTGCTCGCAATCATATTTCCCCAGTCCGTCCGGATAGTCGTCTCCATAGGCCAGGTCAAAAAAAGCGGCGGCAACACCCTGGATCATAAAGGCCCGCTTTTCTCCGGGTTCACCATCGGCTTCATAATAATCTACAGCCCGGATCACCATCCGTTCACCTTCTTTAATCTGCACGATACCGGATTTTGCCCAACCCCATGCGGTAAAAACGGCAAAAGCCCCTCGCAATATGTCTTTTGCCCCGTCTGTAACCATGGGTTCGACCACAGATTTGAATTCATCTGAGGTGATAATGCCATAGCCGGTGTGATATCCGCACTCATTGGCACATTGGTAAAGATTCGCTTTAACCTCATCTATTTTATCGTCGGGAACAGCTTCCAGAATTCTTTTGGCAAAATTGTTCCAGAAAGTGACAGGCAGATAATTGACCAGGACATTGAACGCATCAATAATTCCTTCCTTATTTTCAACCTTAATCTCTGCCAGTTTTTTAACCACTATATTGCGTTGTACAGTCATTATGCCTGCCTCCTTACTTGACTTTGACCTCGAATTTACCGATTTTCTCACCTTGGACGATGCTGCTTGTTTCAACAACGTCATACCCTCGTGCCGATTGCTCAAACGCACAGCCGAACATGGCGGAAATATAACCGGAGGTCCAATAATTCAGGGGAGAGTCAGCCGGTCCGAATTTTGTCAACCAGCCCTGGTCGACGTGGGAACGGGTCAAAATTACCTGGCCACCTTCTTGGCTACCCTGGGCTTCCATTTGACCCATGCCCATCACCTCGTAGAATTCGGCCGCCATTTTCAGTCTCTCATCTCCCGGCGGTAGACTGTTTTTTTCGGCATAACTGTCAAACATCGGACGGACTGCGTCTTCGGCTGATTCAGCCAGAATTCGTGATCCCCCATATTCGTCAAATTTTTTAGCAATCATTGTGGTCAGTGCCATGTAATGGTGACAGTGCATCACGGCTTCAAATCCATTGATAAAATGTCGATACGTTTTGTCGTTAAAAGTAAATTCAGTTTTTAAAGCCATTATATCCTCCCTTTATGGCTGCAGTTGTCTTATTTTTTCAGATAGTTTCAAAGCTTTTTGACGAACGATCCCAAGTGTTTTGGAGTCTTTGGCCAGAATAGCCAAAAGATTATCCTCAACAGGCAGACACATAATCATGGCACCAAGAGATTCCAGTGTCAGTGTCCTGATGCCGAAAAGTTTAATTTCCTGAGTCATTTTTTCGGCACCTGTGTATAAAATATCTATGGCGTCGGCTAAATTTGTCAAATCGGCACCTGGCCATCCCCCCATCTTTTCATTTGTCCGGCTCTTCCGATGGATGAAAATAACAGCCTTGACACCACGAAGATCGAATAATGTTTGAAGATATTGCACCCTTTTTTTTTGTTTTTTTTCTGTTGAGGGTGCCCCGGTTATGATTGTTTTATCAATTTTCGGTCTATCAGCAGTCTGTCGTTTTGTTACGTGCTTTTGATTCTGTTCCGGAGTTGAAACGGCTTCAAATACATTGTCAGCCGATTCTATCGGAATATCGTTTCTATTAATTGATTGCTCGATTATTTTTACAAACTCTTCCTGCCCGTCGTCTGTTTTTTTTTCATCAACGACTTGTGCCGCCTCCATAAGCAAGGACATTATCCCTGTCCGAACATTGCGGTTGATCCCCGGCGTATGCCTGCTAATCAGTTTGAATTCGGAACCGGGCCACTGAAGCATTTCAATAACAGCCGCATCCCCGGAGATGTGCCCGGAAACCGCATTGTACAATTCTCCTTTTTTAAAATAAATCACCCCGTTTTTATTGTCTGCGGAAATCACATCCAATGAACAGGTTTTACCTTCACTGGAAACCAATTGGATAAAATTGCTAAGGGAAATTCCCCGAATAATCCCTTGCCGCATGGCAGGATCAGTGATTTCCAGGATGACGTTCAGCAGTTCATTGATTAAGAACGGTTTTTGGAGGACGCGAAAAACACCCAGCAGCGGCATTTTAGACAGGACAAAGGGTGAAATATGGGCACTGATAACTATTGCGGGAGTCTTAGGAAAGTATTCGTTAAGATATGTCAGCAGTTCCAATCCGTTCATTTCAGGCATTTTCAAATCAGTAACCAGGGCATCAATCGGTACTGAATTAAGGACATCAACGGCATCTTTGCCATTATTCGCCTTGTAAATCCGGGAGAGTTCTCCGTGTTCCTCCAATCCTTCGACCAAAGGGTCAAGAAATTCCCTGTCATCATCGACTATGAGAATTTTTGCCTTCAGAATAGCTCTCCCTTGTGTTTTATTCGACTAATTACTAGTATAAATAGAATCTGATAGAACCTGATAGGACTTTATTGCAAAACAGGTGCCATGGTTAATCTGTGTTACTATTGATTTGTACTGACTGTTCTTTACGGGGAACATGGATAAATAAACTGAGATAAACACATTAAAATTACTACTAAAATTCCATGTTTAGGACATTTTCTGTCTTAACCGTTACAAATTCTGTCAGATATTGAATCGTCCAATGATCAACCGGATCTGAAATTCCGGGAACACAATGAAAGCGCCAGGATAAACCGGCTTGGTGAAACGGATGAAGGAGCCCTGTATGAAAGGATTAGGCCGATCCATCATGGCCTCGGTTCATGTGCGGGTGATAGTACCAGATAGTCCCCAAGAAAGAGTCGAACAATGCCGAAAAGACCCACTCAGATGCGGAGGGATCCAAGAAAAAGACGTGGGCAAGGGTGAATTCTAATTACTTACAATTATTTTTTTGTTGATCTCTATGCGTGTACTCGAACGCCATTCAATTTAAACGTTATACAACGTTAGGATTAAAACTGATCGGCATAATCTTTTACTTCTTCATTCTGAGTCAGAAACCGGTACAGGGTGGCTCTTCCCACGCCGAGAACCCGGGCCGCCTTTGATTTGTTGCCCCCGGTTTTTTTTATGGCGGCCTTGACCGTTTGAATATCGAGCTTGCCCCGGGCGGCCACACGGGGTTCCGGAGCGGGGTCTTCCGGTATATCAATGTTCGTATCCCGGCCCTGGGTGATTTCAAGGGGCAGGTCTTTGGGTAAGATGTAGCTGCCCCGGGACCGGACTACGGAAAACTGGATAACGTTTTTTAATTCCCTGACATTTCCGGGCCAGTGGTAGTCGAGCAAAAGATCCAGAGTGGGGCCGGCCAATTGGGGAACGGCACTCCGGCTTTCTTTTTCCGCCTCTTTTAAAAAATGGACGGCAAGCAGGGGGATATCGCTTTTGCGTTTTCGCAGCGGCGGCAAGTGGATAGGAATAACATTCAGCCGGTAAAAGAGATCTTCCCTGAAAAGGCCTTTTTTCACTTCAGCCTTTAAATTTTTATTGGTAGCGCTGATGATTCTTACATTTACGGAGACTTTTTTCTCTCCTCCCACTTTTTCAAACGACCCTTCCTGCAGAAAGCGCAGTATTTTTACCTGGGTGCTCAAGGGAAGCTCTGCCACTTCATCCAGAAACAGGGTTCCCTGATCCGCCAGCTCAAACCGGCCTTTTCGTTCTTTGAGCGCCCCTGTAAAGGCGCCTTTGACATGCCCGAACAGCTCGCTTTCGACAATCCCTTCGGGAATGGCCCCGCAATTGACCGGGACAAACGCACCGTTGCCATAGGAAGAGATATCATGGATGGCGTAGGCGACCCGTTCCTTTCCGGTTCCGGTGTCTCCGGATACGTGGACCGGGTAATTATACAGGGCCACATCCCTGATCTGCCGGAAAATATCCTGCATGGCTTTGTCTTTTCCGATGATGCCGGCAAAACTGGACAATTTCTCAGCCTTCAGCGACAGGTTAAAGGTTTCCGTCACATCCCGGAATGAAGCCAGGACCCCTTTAAACGTATTATCCTTTCCCATGATGGCGGAAACATTCATTTCCAGCTGGCGGGTGGTGCCGTCTTTGGTAATGATGTTTAACGGGTACTCTTTGTTTTCGGCCGGAAACCGGACCGGGCTGTCACAAAACGAACACTTACCACCGCAAAACGGTGATTGAAAGACAAGATGGCAGTCTTTGCCCAGTACCTCTTCTTTATGATATCCGGTAATTTTTTCCGCCTCTTTGTTGAAAACGGTGATGATTCGATCCGGTGTATGGGCAATAATGCCGAGTTTTAAATTGTCGAGGACGAGGTTGAGGTTGTCGTGGTCAAGTAAGCTGTCTGTCAAGTCGGTCATTGCTGTGGTTTCCAAGGGGTTGTCGTTCGGTTTCGGGTCTGGCGTTCATTGCAGTGGCAGAGTAAGGACCCAATGAATTGGTAAATGACACATTTGTGTATCAGACGCAACCTTTTTTGAGGATTTTTTTCGAATTCAAGACCGGTGCTGCGGCCGGATCATTTCCAGTCAATCAGAATGCTTTGGTCTGTTTTTATTGAATGGAAGGGTCGGAATGAATATCGCCGCTTCCGGGGTTAAGCGCTTTAAACAGCGACCAGGGTGGCGATATTTTAAGATTATTCCCGTGTGATACAGTCTTTGGGGCAATTTTTGATGGCTTCATGGATATCCTCATCCGAGTAGTCATCCCTTTCAAGGACTTCGACAAATCCGGCATCATTGACGGCAAACGCATGGGGGGCCAGTTCGATGCAAATTTCGCAGAGAATGCAGCAACTGATATCAACAACCGGTGTGTCCATGGATGATAAAATGTCCATTTTAGTTTGAAAATTTAACCCGGGCAGCCCCGGACCAGGGGGCCGCCGTCCTTTGAACCGTTACAAGATGGGCAAAAGGGGGCTTTCATTTCCTTTTCTCCTTATCTGCCGAATGGTTTGCCGGGCCGTCGTCCATTGTGTAAGTCCACCAGCCTTTTTTCCGGTGAGCCTCTTTTTCTTTTTGGGCCAGGTCTAGCAGGCGGTATCCGGAATCGAGAAGAATTCCGTATAAAATCCCGCAATTGGCATCCTCCCGCTGTTCATAACCGATCCTGGCCAGTTCAATCATCTGCCGGGCGATCTCAATGGTCCGGGCAATGTTGATGTCACATTTTTTAGAAAGCATGGCCGTTTTATTGTCTTTATCCAAATTGCACATAATCAACCCGGTTTATTTGAGTGATTTCAGATGTAAAACAGTTATCAATAAATATGCCAGTCGGTTAAAAATATCAGGCAAAAAATTTGCTGCCTTCACAGGTTAATGCCATATCCATAATTCGGCACGGGATCAGATTCCATCCGTCAAATATGGGGATGACCTGTTGATCTTTGATAATATTTTCAGGAACAAGGCTGCAGTCAAAATGCCCGGCATTGATCAGGGCCCGTATCGCATAACCCCGTTTCACCGGGTCCGGGGAGTGAAGATAGCCGAAGAGCAGGTTTTTTGTAGTGAGTGTCAGATCGTTTTTCCCGGCTGCAAGATAAGTCCCGACTCCCCAAAGAACCCCGCGCTGAAGCCCTTCATGTTCAATATAATTACCGCCGGTATCCAGGTATGAGAAGAGAATGGATTTAAACTCCAAAGCCAGCTCGGGACTGTGGTAAAGTATCTCTCCCATGGCTTCGGGGGACCCCCAGCCGATACCGCCGGATTCATCATTGAGATTCCACATGATTCGTCTTAAAATAATTCTTGCCTTTTCAATATGAGTTCGGGCCATCCGGGCACCGAGAAGTCCCATGGCCGCTGTTGCCCGAAACTTTATCAATTCATTGCTATTATAAAAATGTGAAAAAAGATGGCCGGTCAATTGTTCGTTCGGAAGGAGGGCCAATTCTGCCATGGCCTTTTTTCGAAGACTTCCTTGAAGGATGTTTCCCACCTTTTTTTTTGTTTTTCTTCCATAAGGTTTTTTCATGTTTTATCCCTTTATAAAAAGGTAACTACCAGTAACTACTATAAAATATAGCATAAAACATGCCAGGGCTTCGGATGCCCCGGGATAGTGTCGACTTGCCCGAGAACCGCTGATATAGCCTTGTCATATCCGGAAACAATTGATTCGATGACACGTATCACGGGGCCGTTCTGTCTCATTTTCTGGGACAAAGTTGTCTTAGCCTTGAATTTTTATACCAGAAGACTCCTGCGCTATGCGAAGAATTTACTTTATCGTTGCAAAAAGCGTGAAGGTTCCAGCTTCAAGGCGCCAAGGTTGCCGCTGTAGTACTCTACCGCAAAACCTTGGGAACGAAGAAGAGGGGATCTTC
>JANQML010000232.1 GCA_028280105.1 Desulfobacula sp.
GCCAACCGGGTAAATGTGGCCCTTTCCGGTTTTTTTAACGATATCGACAACCGTATCGGCGAGATCAACGATGAACCTGCCAATATCGACGAAGCTGAGATTTACGGGCTTGAACTGGAAACCCGGACAAAAGTCACCGACCGGCTCTCATTCGGCTTTGACTCTGTCTTCATCCGTGCCCGGAACAAATCCGAGGACCGGACCAGCAAATATCTCGAAGATGTGCCTGAGTATACCATAGGGGCGAGCATCAACTATATGATCCCTGTCATCGAAACCCGGTTTGTGCTCAAGGGAACCTACAAGGACAGTGTGATTTTCAGCACAGACACCGAAGAAAAGGAATACAGCACCGTAGTGGATCTGTCTCTGATCAAGGACTGGCCCAACGGGTTCAGCCTGGGCGGGTATATCAACAACCTGTTTGATGCCGATTATTACGAAGGAAAAGGGATGGCCTCTAACGGGTTTGATTTCAAGATGGTGGCCCGATATGAGTTCTAACAGATCATGAACAGGATCAGGGATTTGATTAAAACACTTATATACCTGGTGGTGCCGGTCATTTTGTGGCAGGGCACCTGTGCGGCAGGCACGGTGACGGTGACGGATCAAGCCGGACGGCAGGTCCGGGTAGAGCAGCCGGTAAACCGGGTGGTGACGACCTTCAATCCGGCCACATTTTTCGCTCTCTGCGCAGATCTGGCCGATGCCCTGGTGGGATCGTCCAGCAGAGACAGGACGGCTTCCGTATACGAGGCCCTTATTGACAGGGATGCCCCTCCAGTCTTTGTGGGCAACCGGACTGCCGGTCTGAGCCTTGAAACCATATTTTCCCTGAAGCCCGATCTTGTGATCATGTACGGTCAGAAGGACGGCGTCCGCCTGGCGGACCGGCTGACGGCCATGGGAACGCCTGCCGTAGTGATCCGCCCGGAGAGCATGGCAGATATGAAAAAAACCCTGGATCTGTTGGGTCGGGCTTCCGGGAGAAGGGATCATACCGACAAAGTGATCCGGGCCATGGCCGAGGTTGAAGCCCTGGTGACGGAAAGGGTTGCCGCTGCCGGCCGGCCCCGGGTCTATTACGCAGGTTCACAGCTGCTGTCAACCGTGTCCGGGGCCATGCTGCAGAATGAAATGATCCGTATTGCCGGCGGTATAAATGTCAGCAAAGAGACCTCAGGTTTCTTTGTGACCGTCAGCCCGGAACAGCTGATGGCATGGAACCCTGAATTCATCATTGCCAGCGACCGGCTCAGCCGGGAAGCTGAGGCCCGGCTGAACACCCCTGAGTTTTCCTCCCTCAGGGCAGTGACAGACCGGCGCATATTCAGGGTGCCGGCCGAGACCTACTGGGATTTCCCGTCGCCGCTGGCCATGGCCGGTGTGCTCTGGATGGCCGGGATACTCCATCCGGATCTTTTCCCGGCAGACATGGTCCGGGCAGAAACAAACCGGCTTTACGATACGATTTTCGGCAGCGGTTTCAGCCACAGGCATCCCCGAGTAACCGGACAGAGTCCCCAAAATTGACAGGAGGGTTCTGACACGGCCATGAAGACAACATCTCCGGGTTGTATCTATCTAAGCTTTGCCGCCGTTCTCGCGGCATCCACCCTGTTTTCCTGTTTCTGCGGCCGGATGGATATCCCTGCGGGAGAAGTGGTCGCCGTCATGGCCGGGCTGCCTTCCCTGGCATCAGATATGCTGTCCGGAAATTTCGACGGCCTGACCGAGTCCGGCCGGGTGCTGGTGCTGATTCGGTTTCCGAGGATCCTGGTGGCCCTGCTGGTGGGTGCCGGGCTCTCGGTGTCCGGTGCCGTTTACCAGGGGCTGTTCAGAAATCCCCTGGTCTCGCCGGATATTCTCGGGGTGGCGGCCGGCTGTACCTTTGGCGCTTCCCTGGGGTTGATTATTCCGGGGTCTTCATTTTTTATCGTTCGCCTGTTGTCCTTTGCCATGGGGCTCTGCGCCGTCGGCATGGCCCTGGCCATGGCCCGGGCCGTACAGACCTCAAAAGTCCTGGTCCTTGTACTCACCGGGGTGATTACCGGATCACTTTTCAATGCCTTTTTCATGATCGTAAAAGCGGTGGCCGATCCCCTGGACCAGCTGCCCGCCATTGTGTTCTGGGTGATGGGCTCCCTGTCCGGCTCATCCTGGCCCGACACCCTGCATATCCTGCCGGCGGTGCTGGGCAGCTACCTGGTATTTCATCTCTACCGTTACCGGCTCAACGTGCTCTCCCTGGGGGATAATGCAGCCCGGGCTCTGGGGGTGAACCCCGGGGGGCTACGCCTGTTTCTCATTTCTGCCAGTTCCTTTGTGGTGGCGGTCTGCGTGGCCTCCTGCGGGCAGATCGCCTGGGTGGGGCTGGTGATTCCCCATATTGTGCGGACCATTCTGGGTCCCAACCACCGGTTGCTGATTCCCTGCGCAGCCCTGCTCGGGGCAAGTTTTCTGGTCCTTGCCGATACCATTGCCAGGTCTGCACTCAGTGCCGAGCTTCCGCTGGGGGTGATCACCTCGCTGATCGGTGCACCGGTGTTTGCCTGGCTGCTCTACAAAAATAAAAACAGGGGCTGGGCATGAGCGACCCTGTCATCTCCTGCCGCAATTTAGAGTTCTCCTACCCCGGGACCCGGGCCGGCAAACCGGTGCTCAAGGGAATCAGCCTGGACTTTTATCCCGGTGAATTTGTGGCCCTGCTGGGCCGGAACGGGGCGGGTAAAAGCAGTCTGCTCGACTGCCTCAGCGGCCTGAATCCTGCCGGGTTCGACCGCTTAACCATCGGAGACCTGGCACTGCCGGCAGCCGGGCGCAGGGATATCGCCCGGCGCCTGAGTTATGTGCCCCAGGTGCACGAGGAGATGTTTCCCTTTTCCGTTCTTGATGTGGTGGTCATGGGGCGGACGGTTTTTTTAGGCAGCTTCGGCGCACCGGGACAGGCGGATATGGATATAGCCGAAGCCGTTCTGGACGAACTGCAGATCAGCCATCTGACCCACAGGACCTATACCGGTCTGTCCGGCGGAGAAAAGCAGATGGTCCTTTTGGCCCGGGCCCTGGTCCAGACCCGGAAAATTGTTTTCCTGGATGAGCCCACCAACCACCTGGACTACAGCAACCGCTACCGGATGCTGGCCCGGCTGAAGACCCTCAGCCGGGAGGACGGCTCCTGTGTGGTGGCCTGCCTCCATGATCCCAACCATGCGCTTCTCTTTGCCGACCGGGTAATCCTCCTCGAACAGGGCCGGGTCCTGGACGAGGGGCCTGTGCGTCAGGTTCTCTCCGGCACCGCTGTGAGCCGCCTATACGGTATTACAGCCTGGCAAAAGGCCGCCCCGGCGCCTGAAAGTATTTTTCCTGCCTTTGTCCATGACAGTTTCCGCGGGCGCGTCCTGATGCTTGCCGGCAACAGCGGAGAGGGCAAAACCACGCGTCTCGGAGAGGCTGTAAACAAGAATAAAAACCTCAGGTTCGGCGGTATCCTCTGCCCGGGAACCTTTAAGCAGGGCCGCAGGTTCAGCAGTTCGGTAAAAAGCCTTGCCACAGGAGAGTCCGCTCCCTTTGCCCGGCGGACCGGCGATTCGGGAAACAGTCCGTTTACATTTTTCGAGGCAGGACAAACCCTCGCGGACCGGGCATTGTCACCTGATACCAACAAGGACTGCGACTGCGTGATCGTCGATGAGGTCGGTCCCCTGGAGCTCAAAGGGCAGGGTCATGCCCCTCTGCTGGCCCCGCTGCTATCCCTGCAAAAGCCCCGGCATATCTGGGCCGTCCGCCCGGGAATCGTTGACGCGGTCTGCGGGCAGTGGATGCTGTCAGACCCGGTGGTTGTCAATGTCTCCGACCCGGATGTCCTTTCTAAAATAGACAGGTTCCTGCGTGGGAGCGGTGGCAGCCATGGATAATTTTTCTGCCGATCCCATGACAGCCTATTATTTGCTGGGCAGTGTGAATGTTGCTTTGGCCGGCCTGGCCGCCCTGCGGAAAACCGGGTCCGGTGCACGAAAATTCTGGATTGCCGCCGGTATTTGCTGGACCCTGCAGGCCGCCTGTTATTTTTACACTGCCGGTCTTTCTTCCCTGTCGGGCGTTGCCCCCACTTTCTGTCTTTCAGCCCTTGTCCTGGTCCTATGGCAATGGCCGAATCTCATATCGGATTATGAGGCCCGGGCTGCCCGGCCCCGGATCAATGCCGTACTCCTGGGACTCCTGGCCGCAGCTTCCCTGGCACCTGAACCCTATCGCAACGAGTCCTTCATGATGGGATACCTGTTTGCTCAACTCTTTTTCCTGTCCCGCCCACTGAGCCTGGGACTGACCCTCTTTGCCCTGGGCGGCGCCCGGGACTGCCTGGGCAAGGACCCGTCACCCGGTATGCTGTTCCAGTCCCAAAAGGCAGCCCTTCTGGCAGGCCTGATATTTCTCGGCGGAGAGATTTCCGGCTGCTACTGGGGATTCATGGGATGGGGAACTACATGGCGGTGGAGCGGCAATTTCTATTTTTCCGCCATGATTTTCGTGCTTTACATGATGGCCCTGCATGTACCCCGTTCCCTGTTCCCATCGGCCCGGGCCTATGCCTGGGGATTCTTTCTGCCCCTGATCGTGGCGGCCCTTGCCATGACCCTTTCCAAGGTGGTGAACCTGTGAAACGATTCTTTTTTTCACTCAGGGCAAGTTATCTGCTTTTTGCTCTCCTGGCGATGATGTTCGGCGTTGGTAACCGCCTTGCCGCAGTGGATGAGTACAACATCCTCTTCAGGAAAATAACCGCCACCCACCTGATCCACTGCCTGGAGGAGATTATCCGGCATCCCATTCTCTTTATCTGGTTTGCTGTTTTTCTGCTCATCGGTGCCGGCCTGTTCATCAACACGGCATGCTGCACCATGTCCCAGGTGGGAGTGCTGGCCCGTCTCCGGCAGACCGGCAGAGATAAACGCCGCAGAATCGTGCAGATGGCATTGATTCACATTGCCGCTCTAGTGGTCGTGGGCCTCCATATCATTGAGGCGGCACTGATACAGCGGCATCAGCCGGTGCGGATCTATCCCGGCCAGACCGTGACTATGGGCGGCTGTGAGGTGTCGATTCTGGATATCTCATATGTGACGGATCGAAGCATAATCACTGAAGATGAGACCGGACGAAAAATGAAGAGCTCCCGCATTCCCGCCCGTTCATTCTCTGTGGAAAAAAATTATGCACAAATCCAGATCTTTAAAAACGGTTCCCCCCCTGAAGTCCGGGAATTGAGAATGTTTGCGCCGATTCGAGAGGGGATGGGTTTTTTTTTCCTGGACGGGTTTGTTATTGCCTATGGCAGCGATGAGATCGGGATTGAGATCCATCACAGCTTCAATCCCCTGGCCTTTATATTTTTCGGGATGTATATCGTTTTGTTTGGCTTGCTGCTGATTCGCTATTTTACGTATGGCTAATCATTTTGTCCCGGGCGTTGTTAACCTCAACGTTGCATAAAAATTTTATCATAAGTAGGTTCCGTCATTTCGTCTTTTTTTACAAATTCTTACCCTTCGGGAAAAGCGTGAAGATCCCATCTTCTTCGTTCCCAAGGTTTTGCGGTAGAGTACTACAACGGCAACCTTGGCGCCTTGAAGCTGGAACCTTCACGCTTTTTGCAACGATGAGGTACATGCTGGAAACAGCCCGTGTCTATCACACCGGAGCCCTCTTGACAAACATGCCGGGTTACATAATTTTGTCACAAGGCTGTCATCGCTTTAAATAATATTTGGAAAGGGAACGGAAAATGGCTAAGAATATTCTGCTGATCTACAATCCGTTTTCCGGTTTTTTTATCGGTATGAATTCAGTTGAAATTTTGGATTATCTGAATTCGGTCACAGCAGACCTTTCCGGATATAATCTGCGGCTCCTTCCGTTTAGCAGAAATAAAACCGATTGGATTAAAGCGGACCTTAAAAAGGCAACAGATGCGGTCTGGGTGATCGGCGGGGATGGCACCATCACGACCATTGCCGATATGCTTATGACATCAAAGATCCCCATGGGGGTATTACCCGGAGGAACAATGAACCTTTTGGCACGGGATCTGGGGATGAATCTGGATTTAAAGAGAGCTGTCGGTCAGCTGAGACACGCGGTACCGGAAAGGATTGATGTGGCCACCGTCAATGGTCGTCTCTTTTTAAATATATGTAATATCGGTATTTCAACCAATTTAACGGAGAGACGGGAAAAACTCCGGCATTATTCAAAATGGACCCGCTGGCCGAAACTGGTCTGGTATATGATCAATTCCGTGTTTGTCTATCCGGCCATGACGGTTGAGTTCAATATAAACGGCCAAAGATACCGTTTCCGGACCCGGTCCGTTTCCGTGAGCAACAACCTGCTTTCAGACAACAGTGTTGTGGTACCGAAACGGGACCGGCTCACCAGCGGCACCATGGGGGTCTATGTGGCAAAAGATACCTCCCTGTGGTCACTTCCCCGTATCTTATTGAAACTGCTGGTGGGAAAATGGCATTATGACACGGATCTGCAAAATTTTTCATCCCCCGGGTTCACCATCAGCCGCAGGAGAAGGCGGCGGATGCGGGTGATGATTGACGGAGAATTATACCGGCTTCAGAAAACACTGCGGTTTAAGATCCGGCCCGGTGAATTATCGATTTTAAAGCCCGGAAGGCCGCTATGATCGGAAAGCCGATATGAATCGAATTATTCATATATCCGATCTTCACTTCGGGCGCCAGGTTCCGGACATCGTGGTCCATCTTATGCTCTGGATAGATGAATATGAACCGGACCTGATCGTTATCACCGGTGATATCACACAGCGCGCCACAACCCGCCAGTATCGTTTGGCACAAACCTTTTTAAAGCAATTGAATCACCCGTATCTGGTCGTTCCCGGTAACCACGATATTTCCATCCATCGACTTTTCAGACGGTTTCACCATCCCTGGAATAGATGGCGGAAGATGATCTGCAGCGATCTAGAACCGGTATTCCAGACGGATCAACTCTTTGCCGGAATGATCAACACGGTACGCCTGACCGGGTATCGACTGAACTGGTCGCGGGGCAGGGTGAATAAAACTCAGACAGAGCGTCTGATTAAGAGGATGGCTGACGTGCCGAAAACCGCGGTTCGGATCATCGCAGCCCATCATCCGTTCTGGTTGCCCCGGGAAGAGGAACACCGGCATTTGGTTGCAGGGGCACGGGATGCGCTGCCGGTGTTTCAGGCCGCAGGCGTTGATTTGATCCTCGGCGGCCACATTCACACCGGGTTTACCCATGTTGAGGGGGGGATGATTATCTGCCATGCCGGAAGCACCACTTCAGACCGGGTAAAAGGATCGAAAACCAATTCATTTAATCTGATCAGCGGTGATAAAAACCGGCTGGACATACGCCGTATCCAATGGGATGGAACAGGCTTTTTTTCTGAGGCGGTTAAACGGTTTAAACGAACCGCGGCAGGCTGGGCCGGGAAATAGCAGACAGAAGGTCCTGTTGCCCCAAAGGCCGGGTATTTTATCCGGCGTTCCGGTGTTTACAAAGGCATCTTTTATGGTTAGTTTAAATAAACAGGTAATCAAATTACCGTTTCTTTGAAAAAAATCCACCGTAATACCTGATACCTGTAACGTTTAAGACAATTAAGACAATGGCAATAAAAGAACCAAGGAGGCGGTTATGCCCATAAAGACATTAGACACATTCAAGGTTGAGTACCTGAGCATTCTGGACAAAGACGGTCGGATAGATTCCTCGCTTGACCCGAAGATTCCGGATGACCGGCTGCTTTGGCTGCACCGGTATATGACCCTGTCCCGGATAGCGGATGCCCGGATGCTTAATCTTCAGCGGCAGGGCCGCCTTGGCACCTTTCCGGCCTGTACCGGCCAGGAGGCGGCATTCTGTGCACCGGTGCTGGCAATAAAAGAGTCGGACTGGTTTGTCGGTTCATACCGGGAACTCGGCGGGCGGCTTATGCGGGGCGATCCGCTGGTTAACCTTCTGCATGCGTTTAACGGGTTTGAAGACGGCAGTGTTGTTCCTGAAAATTCGGAAAACAGCCGCACGTTGCCCATATCCATTATTCTTGCCTCCCAGTTGCCCCATGCCGTGGGGCTGGCATACGGTTCCCGGATGAAAGGTGAAAAAGAGACCGTGGCCCTGGTTCTGTTCGGGGACGGGGCCTCTTCCGAAGGGGATTTTCATGAAGCCCTTAATTTTGCAAGCGTTCTCAACACCCCGGTCGTTTTTGTTTGCCAGAACAACCAGTATGCCATCTCCACGCCGGGACACTACCAGAGCCGGTCGGCCACCATTGCGCAGAAAGCCGTTGCATACGGCATGCCCGGTATCCGGGTAGACGGAAATGACCCGCTGGCGGTCTATTCGGCTGTCAGCGATGCCGTTAAACGAGCCAGGAACGGGGAGGGTCCCTCGCTGGTGGAAGCGTTTACATTCCGGATGCTCATGCATACCACGGCGGATGACCCCACCCGGTATCGCGACGAAGAAGAAGTCAAACAATGGGGAAAAAAAGATCCCCTGATCCGGTTTAAAACCTACCTGATCGATAAGGGGATCTGGGATGATGAAAAACAGGCCGCCCTTGAGCAGGAGTTAACAACTGAAGTCGACACGGCGGTCAAGGCATTTGAATCTTTTAACGATTTTAAACCGGATGCCCCGTTTGACCATGTATTTGAAACACCTTCGTCGCTTTTGGAAGAACAGCGAAACGAATTTTTAAAAGACCTGGGAAGGGAGGTCGACAATGGCTAAAATAAATATGGTCCAATCGTTAAATCAGACCCTGCACGCGGTTATGGAAAAAGATGACACGGTTCTGGTAATGGGTGAGGATGTCGGTATCAACGGCGGTGTTTTCCGGGTGACCGAAGGCCTGTTTGAGAAATTCGGAAGAGAGCGGGTGATTGATTCTCCCCTTGCGGAATCGACCATTTTAGGATCTGCCATCGGAATGGCCATTTCCGGTTTAAAACCGGTTATCGAGATGCAGTTTTCAGGGTTTTCTTACCTGATGATGCACCAAATGGAAGGCAATGCATCGCGGATGAGAACCCGGTCCCGGGGAATGTTTACGGTTCCGCTGGTCGTCCGGATGCCCTATGGGGGCGGTGTGCGGGCCCTGGAACATCACTCTGAGAGCAAAGAGGCTTACTATGCCCATACCCCGGGGGTGAAAGTGGTGATTCCGTCCACACCGGCCAATGCCGCCCAACTGCTTGAGGCTGCCGTCAATGATCCGGATCCGGTTGTGTTTATGGAACCCAAGCGATCCTACCGTTCGTTCAAACAGGATATCTCAAAGGTGCAGGAAACAGCCGTAATCGGAAAGGCCCAGATACTGGAAAAAGGGGATGACATTACCGTGATCTCCTGGGGGGCCATGATGCGGGATACTCTTTCCACAGTTGAAACCGTGAAACAGGAAACCGGCTGTAGCATGGATGTGATCGACCTGCTGACCATCTCGCCCATGGATACGGCGGCTATTATCGAATCGGTTCAAAAGACCGGCCGGTGTGTGGTGGTTCAGGAAGCACAGAAATCCTTTGGCCCTGCATCGGAAATTATTGCTGTGATCAATGATCATGCACTGATGTATCTTGAGGCCCCGGTCAAACGGGTGACCATGTATGATCTGCCCTTTCCGCTTTTCGGCAGGGAGCACATGTACATGCCGTCCAAAAACAAAATTATTCAGGCAATTCGCGATACCTTGAATGAATAGGAGAATACCATGTTTGAATTTAGTCTGCCTGACCTGGGGGAAGGTATCCATGAAGGTGAATTGGTTAAATGGCATGTCAAAACAGGGGATGGCGTGAAAGAAGACGATCCCCTGTGTGATGTGGAAACCGATAAGGCGACGGTCACGATTCCGTCTCCCCGGTCCGGAACCGTCGTTGAACTGAACGGTGAGCCCGGGGAAACCATAATGGTGGGTTCGATCCTGCTGGTCATTGATGACGGCGGAGCCGTTGCAGTGCCTAAGGCACCTTCAGAGCCGGAATCGAAAAAGGAAAATGCTGCCACGGCAACCGGTTCCTCAAAAGAACAGAAGGGTGACTCCTCACTCTGGAAACCCGCATCCGGAAAGGCCGGAAAAAAAGCCGTTGCAGCCCCGGCCACCCGGCGTGTCGCCCGGGAAAGGGGGATCGATATCAACCAGGTGCCAGGGACCGGCCCCGGCGGCCGGGTCACCAGAGAAGATCTGGACCGGTTTGAGTCGGACCCTCGCCCATCTGAGGCGGAACAGCCGGAAAATGTGGCTCATGAGGAGGAATTAACCGGAGAAACAATTCCGGTCGGCGCCATGGGAACCGGTATACCGTTTTTCGAACCCGCCAACCTGCCGGATTTTGAAACCCAGGGACCTGTGGAAAGAGAGCCCATCCGGTCGCTGAGAAAAAAGACGGCCCAAAAAACCACCACATCCATGATTGTCATTCCCCATGTGGCGCATATGGATGAATGCGATGTCACCGAGCTTGAAATCCTGAGAAAAGAATTTAACAAAAAGCATCCGGATGAGGCAAAACTGACACTCATGGGCTTTATCATTAAATCCGCCGTATCTTTGCTCCGGCAGTTTCCCATGTTTAATGCCAGCATCGATCCCCGGCGTATGGAGATCATCTATAAGCATTATTACAATATCGGGTTTGCAGCAGACACCCCTAAAGGGTTGATGGTACCGGTGATTAAGGGTGCGGACCAATACCCCATCACCGGTATGGCAAAAGAGATCCGGCGGCTGGCGGAGAAGGGGAGAGACGGCTCCATTACCCTTGCCGAACTCAGCCAGGGGACGTTTACGGTCACCAATGTGGGGGCCATCGGCGGCACCGGGGTCATCCCGACCATCAACTATCCGGAATCGGCCATTCTCGGGCTGGGTCGGGTGGACAAAAAACCGGTGGTCAAAGACCAAGAGATTGTGATTCGCACCATCCTGCCCATGACGCTGAGTTTTGACCACCGGGTCGCGGACGGGGCCCAGGCCGCCCGGTTTATGACGCAATTGAAACAGATGCTGGAAGATCCGTTTGATTTGATGGTCGGCATCTGAGTGCCGGATTGAATGTAAAGCCGGATTAAACGTAAAAGAAGGAGAAAGAGTTCATGGTAGTGGGAGAAGTGATTCTGGAAACGGATATTGCCGTACTGGGTGGCGGACCGGGGGGATATACGGCGGCCATTCATGCGGCCGATCTGGGCAAGGATGTTATTTTGATCGAAAAGAGCCCGGATTTTGGCGGGGTCTGCCTTATGGAAGGCTGTATTCCCTCCAAAACCCTGATCAATGCGGTTCAGATAAAAGAGGCTACGGAAGCGGCAAGTGACATGGGGCTGGCATTTGGCCCGGCAGCCCTTGATCTGGACAAGCTCAGGGACTGGATAAAAACCGTGGTCACATCACTGTCCGGCGGCATCGGAAAACTGCTGGAAAACCGGGAGGTCGATGTGGTTCACGGAACCGGCCGATTTCTGGATGACCACCGGATCTATGTGGAAGGGACCAATACCATTGTTAAATTTAAACATGCCGTCATTGCCACAGGGTCGCGGATCAATGAGCTTCCCGGGGATATCAAGGCCCCGGTATGGACATCGAAAACCGCATTGACCCTGCCTGAAATTCCCGGCACCTTATTGGTTATCGGCGGCGGATATATCGGCCTTGAGATCGGTCAGGCATATGCCGGACTGGGCAGCCGGGTGACATTGGTGGAGTTCAGTCACCGCCTTTTGGCCGGAGCGGACCCGGACCTGGTCAAACCGGTATTGAAAAAATGCAATGACCGGTTTGAAAACATCTACACCGAATCCCGGGTGACGCAGATCGAGCAGGTTGAATCCGGGTTTTATGTCACCCTGGAGACGGCCGGCAAAGCCCTGTCTCTCAATTTTGACCAGGTCCTGGCGGCAACCGGGCGGTTGCCCAATACCGACGATATCGGATTGGAGCTGGCCGGTCTCTCCACAGATGATAAGGGGTTGATTTCAACCGATGATACCTGCCGCACAAGCCGGAAACATATTTTTGCAGTGGGAGATGTGACCCAGGGCCCGGCATTGGCCCACAAGGCGGCCCGGGAAGGAAAGGTGGCCGTGGAGGTCATTGCCGGCAAACCATCGGCATTTGATAATATTACCGTACCGGCTGTTCTTTTTACCCACCCTGAAATTGCCTGGACCGGGATGACGGAAACAGCGGCCAAAGAGAAAAATATCCCCTATAAGAAAGGGGTCTTTCCCCTGACCGCCCTTGGTCGGGCAAAAAGCACGGGAAAGACAACCGGATTTGTAAAGATTTTATCTGATCCTGAATCCGAGTTGATCCTGGGTATGGGGATCGTGGGCGAACACGCCTCTGAGTTGATTTCAGAGGGGAATCTGGCCATTGAAATGGGGGCGTGTCTGGAGGATTTGATCGTCAGCATCCACCCGCATCCCACCTTTTCAGAGTCGATTATGGAAGCGGCGGAGATGGCCAAAGAAGGGTCGGTCCACCTGTTTAACCCGAAACTGTCATAGGGAGCCGGAATTCTGAATCCATTCACGCCACCGGTTACCCCCTTTGATCAGGATGATATCCTGATCAATACCTTTAAAGCAGATAAAACGGCCCGAATGATCTGCCGGCCGGTTTCAGATCCGGTTGTGGTCATCGGCCGGGCCGGACGGATTGAAGAGGAGGTGAGGGTGAATGCCGTGGTTCAAGACGGTGTCCGGGTTGCCAGACGAAAAGGGGGGGGATGTACGGTCTTTCTGGATACGGGAAACCTGGTTGTATCTGTAGTATTCCCGGCAACCGGGTATCTCAACATTCAGCCGTTATTTAGAAAATCGGTTCAATGGCTGATCAGCGGACTGGTCCGGTCCGGTATCAAGGGCGTCTACCCGGATGGGATATCCGATATTGTACTGGAAGATAAAAAAGTCGGCGGCACCTGTTTTTACCGGGCAAAAGGGTTGTCTTATTTCAGTGCCTCCCTTCTGGTCAGTGCAGAGCTTGAAAAAATAGAGCGGTATCTCCATCATCCGCCCAGAGAGCCACTGTACCGGAAAGGCAGGCCCCACCTTGATTTTCTTACGAACCTAAATACCTGTTTTAACGGACTGACCGTTAACCGCCTGTCCCAAGCCTTAATCAGACACCTTGACATTCAGGCATTATCGGATGAATAACCGGCCGGTAATGACTCTCAATGCCGGGAACCGACCGGTATATCATCGCCGGTATGTATAATCGATTGATTGCGGATGGAATCAATAGTGGCGAATTTTTGCCAGCACCTCGGGTGTCGGCTTCGGAAGCCCGGCTATCTTCCAGGCCACGATCGGGTCGGGAAATTCAGTATACTGGCAATCCTTTTCCTGCCCCACGTTTTTACACACGGCCCGGACAATGGGAAAGGCCTCGAATTTCTGATAATAATCGCGCATATATTTTAAAATATCCATCCGTTCGCTGCTTAACGGGCATTCTTGTGACACCCCTTCTTTTTCGGCAATTGTGCATGCAACATTTTCATTCCACGAGTCAAAATCTTTGAGGAATCCGTCTTCGTCTACGTTTAGAGAGATATCTTTGTGTTCCGAACTGGACATTGTTCACCTCCAAAGTGTCAAATCATAAAGTTTTAAAACATACACTCGTAATTTTTAATACCATAAATCATTAGGTAGAAAATAATGCATGTCATGGCTTTGTAAATGCTGTCTTTCAATTTTACCCAAAGCCACTATCAAATTTTTGTTTCGCATGTGGGCCATGGGTTGCACCCCCTCCCTGGCCATCAGACGGTGCCGGATGCAAGGCGGCAAAGCGTGACGACTGAGGGCGTATCAGCCATACGCC
>JANQML010000274.1 GCA_028280105.1 Desulfobacula sp.
GAAAAGGCTTACATAGCTCGTTATGCGCGCCTTTTCCCGCCTTGAATACGAATAAAAATTCGGCGCAATATGTAAAGGTTATTTCCACTCGCTGCCTAACCGTCCGTATAAACCCTTTGAAAGCGCTCCCGCTATTGGACCAGTTCAAACCCTTTCCGCCTTGAGTACGACCCTTTAATTGAAACCGCCTTATTTCCACTTCCGCCTGAATCCACAATCAGATCCGGCTCAATCTTTTTTTCAGGATCATGTAAACCGCAGAAAATTTTTAATGTGCCGGCATGCCTGAGATATCCTTCAATGACCAGGGACATTCCGTCCATCCGCTGCCGGAGTGCGTCGAGTTCTTCCTTAATCTGGTTCTGGGTTGCAACACAGGCCTTAATGGATGCCGGTATTTTTTCAAGGGATTTAAAAATTTTTTTCACATTTGCAACAACTCTTGTCGTATTGAGTTTTTCAATGGATTTAATTTGAAGGTATATATCCTTGTAATCCATGGTTTTGGTGTTAATTATCAGGGATTTAATGGGAAGCAGCAGATCCGGATTCATACTTGCCAGTTTGGTTAATCGTTTCAGTTCGAGTTGGAGCTGCCCCATCAGCAATTTTTCCTTGTTCTCATAATCCAGCCGTTTGGACCGCGCATTTTCCATGAATTTAAGCTGCTCTTTTTCTTCTACAAACAATGAATTGCCAAAGTATATCGTGTTCTCGGCACTGAAAAAACACCCTTTCAAAAAAAGGTGTTCCGTTTCAATCCGGTTATTGGTCACCAGCCCCCGGTTTTTTTCAAGGATAATTTTAGGCGCAGACAGCTCTGAGTCGATCAATTCTCTGTGAATGGTAATGGTGCCCCGTTCGGAGATCAGCTTTGAACGGGTGGCGGTATGAACTGAGATATCTTTTAACGCCAGGATCGAACTGCCGGATTGGGATTTTAAAATTTCAGCATCATTGTTGGTGATGATTTCACCACCGTCAACAATATTGGCCTCTATGTTACCGTTGACCCGGATTTTAAACCCCGCACAGATCTCCCCGACGTTCATGGAGATGGGGCAGGTATAGCGGGTCCCGACGTTGCCGACGGAGTAGTCCAGTTTTTCTACATCGATCTGATCTTTGATTTCGATGCTGATGATCCGGCCGTTTTCATTTCGTTCCATCAGGACAACCCCTGTTTTTTCGCTTTTCAGGTAGTATCCTTTTGATCTTCCGCTGTCGTCCACATCATCTGTCTTTTCAACCCCGTCTCCGATCCGGATGGGGTACGGCGTGGTTTCATGAACCTCGATCACCTTTCCGTCAAAGGAAAAGCCGGGTTTTCCCTGTTGCTCATGTTCAATATAGAACAGGGTGTCGCCGCTGTTGACAACAGGAAATTTATTGATCTCTTTGAAATCAATCAGTCCGCCTTTTAACAATTTTCCGGCACTGAGTTCATGGTTAAAAAAGGATTTTCCGATGTCACCGTCCGATCCCCGGATTTCCGGAATGCCATATACCCGTATGACAAGTACCTTTGTCGAAACAGCGGCTTCAAATACCCGGGTGACGGTGTGCGCATCACTGGTGTCCTCATCTTCTTCCAGATCGAGTTCTATTTTTAACCGCAAGGGTTTATCCGGGGGGATCCTTTTGTTTAGCAGGTCCTTTAGCGGCACGATAAAAGATCGCGGTTTGATGTTATACCGGGGCATCAATTGCAAAAGCGCCTTTAAAATAACCGAATTCGGAAAGTTTGCCCGCTCAATGGCGATCTGCATCTTAGACGGGCTGGCCTGCTTGGTAATCTGTTTGAAGAGATTATTTTCAAGGATATCTGCTTTTTCCCCGATCCGTTTCAGGGAGAGTGCAGGTGTCATGGATTTTGAATGATTTGGATTCAAAACAAATTTTCCCCGATTAATCGATCTTATGATATCATACTGTTTTTACCGGATAAAAAAAATAGTTTTAACGGTTTAATTTTTTTAAGGTTTGGGAATTGTTCGAACGTATTGGAATCTAAAGGGTTATCACAACCCAAGGGCTATGAGATGAAATTTTCCGGTTTACACTTTGTCCGGCAACGTATACTACAAAGGTTTGGAATTTAAAATTAGTGTCGGGAGAAAACAATGACAGACTCAAACAATGGAAACGATTTTGATGAAATGGAAGATGTCAGCTTTGCTGAACTATTCGAATCCTATAACGACAAAACAGGACCGGAGCTGAATCAGGGCGACCGGGTGGATGGTAAAATCATTTCCATTGGCAGCAATAGTATCTATGTCGATACCGGAACCAAAAGCGACGGCGTGGTCAGTAAAGCTGAGCTGCTTGACCAGGAGGGCAATCTGCCGTTTCAGGTGGGAGACCGCATCACGCTTTATGTGGTTTCCATTTCCGAAAGTGAAATCATTCTTTCCAAAGCCATATCCGGTGCCGGCATGGATATGATGCTTAAGGAAGCATCCGTGAGCCGGACACCTGTTGAAGGAAAAATTGCCGGTGTGATCAAAGGGGGGCTTCATGTGGACATCGCCGGCAAACGTGCCTTTTGCCCCGCAAGCCAGCTGGATGTGAAATACGTTGAAAACCAGGAGGAATACATCGGGAAGACGTTTCATTTCCTGATCACCCGGTTTGAAGAAGGCGGAAAAAATATTGTTGTTTCAAGGCGGGAACTGCTCAATGAAGCGATCAAAGAGAGAACCGCCGAGTTTTTAAAGGAAAACAAAGCAGGCGATATGGTTACCGGCACCGTCAGCCGGCTAATGTCATTTGGCGCTTTTGTCGAGCTGGTTCCCGGGCTGGAGGGGATGGTGCATATTTCCGAACTCTCCTGGTCCAGGGTTGAGAATGCCGCAGACGTGGTTCAGCCCGGTGACAAGGTAACGGTCAAGATATTGAAAATCGAGGCCGGTGAAAAAGAAGATACCTATAAAATATCCCTGTCTGTCAAGCAGACCACTGACAGTCCATGGGAACGCATGGACACATTGTTTAACCCGGGAGATCAGGTGACCGGTAAGGTGGTTCGTCTGGCCAAATTCGGGGCATTTGTCGAACTGGCACCCGGGGTGGACGGACTGGTTCACATCAGTGAGATGAGCCATACAAAACGGGTGCTCAAACCCGAAGATGTGGTTCAGCAGGGGGAGCAGGTCCGGGTGGTTGTCAAATCCATTGATATGGACAGCAAACGGATCTCTTTGAGTATAAAAGATGCCCTTGACGATCCATGGATGGGGGCCACGGCAAAATATGAAGTCAACTCAATTGTTGAAGGCCTTCTTGAAAAACGGGAAACATTTGGATTGTTTATTACCCTTGAACCCGGCATTACCGGGTTGATGCCGTCTTCAAATATTAATAACGCCGCCAACCGGGGGGATTACGACAGACTCAAACCCGGTGATACAATTGCGGTGATGATACAGTCCGTGGATGAGGAGAACAGGCGGCTGACACTGACCTCTCCGGACCAGAAGGAATCTGATGACTGGCGGCAGTTCACCGGTGCTGGAAAAAAGGGTGGGGCCGGTACCATGGAGAGCCTGTTTTTGGAAGCCATGAAAAAGAAAGGCAAATAGTTCTCAACACCCGGATAATAAGATTGAGACGGCAAGACCGGCAAATCCATCCTGTCTTTATTAATAAATCGATCAATTAGTAAACCTTTGATTGCCGGAGAACTTTCTTCTCCGGCAATGGGCGGTTCACGATCAACCGCGTATCTGTCTCTTTGCCCATACCAGTCCCAGCCATCCCCAAAAATTGTAAAGGGGCAGCAGCACGGGCATCAGTTTTAATGTTACGGGAGAGAAATAGACCAGCCGGATCAGTGCATCGTAGAGTTCATGAATCGTGTCGGTACGGATTGTGATCGTATCCGCTTGCCTGTTAAATCCCCAGTGACCGGCCATTTTAGGAATATTGCACCGGGACGGATCCAGGGTGACAACGGCAAGGAAGGGACCGTCCGGCAGATAGGGGCGGCCATTGCCGCGGCAAACGGCCCTTACCGCATGATCTGCCAGTTCGGACCGCCATTTTTGCCGGGCCGGTTCCGTGAGACGGTCTGTCATTTGAATGGGAAAACAGGACAGAGACGGCAGCTGTTTGTTTGCATCTTCACATGCCACAGGGCATCCGGAGTAAAATAGCGGAATCAGGTTGAACCGTCCGAGGGAGGCTGAAAAGAACTGGGCCTCACTCATCAACTCCCCGTTGACCTCAAGTTTTAAGATTCGTGAGGTCAGGGTATGGGCCAGGAAACCGTTTGATCCGGAAGGTGCATGCATCCCCAGCATCACCAGACCGGTGGCATCGCCGGGAAGGCCGATTCCGGGCACCGGTCCCTTCTTATACCCGGACAGGAGTATGGCTTTGGGGTTTAATTGTTCCCGGATCAAATTATAGGCGGTCCGGTGAAAATCCTTAACATAGATGTGTTCGGCACCTGCTTTGAACAGGGCCGTGACCACGGCATCGACATCCCTGGTCATTCCCAGGCAGGCATCCGGCCATCCGTCTCCCATAAAGGTCGTTGATTCATAATCGCAGCAGGCGGAGCTGCCTTCAATGTCGGCAAGAATCAATATGCGTCTGTGTGTTTTCATATGAGACCGGGTCTGGATATAGGGAATTAAAACTAAGGCATCGAGTAAAAATAACCTATCCATCTTACTTGTCTTTTTATCCGTATTCTTCGTTGGGGAAAGGCTTACATAGCTCGTTATGCGAGCCTTTTCCC
>JANQML010000304.1 GCA_028280105.1 Desulfobacula sp.
AAAGATTTTGTTTCAAATGGATAATTTCATTTCTAAATTTTACATGCTGCTCGATTATTTGGTCCTTTAAGGTATCTCTCTCGATAAGTCTAGTTTTAAGCTGACCTTCAATGTGTTTAATTTCATTTAATTTTGTCTGTTCCGTCTTTAAACGTTCCGTTAACTCTTGATACTGTTGGTTGGAATCAACTACTTTTTGCCCAAATTTGTATGCCTCTTTTTCTTTCTCAACTTTTACTTCTTCAATTAGACTCTCTTTTTCATCGGCCAATTCGATTTCACGTGTTTTTAATTTATTTTTCCATTTTTCTTCCATTTCCTTTTTAATCAGTTCAAAATCTTCAATGATTTTGCTTCTGAAACTATCAGAGAAGGATGTAAAGCTATACTGAAAAGATTCACTAAAAATTTGTTGAGTGGATATATTTCTAATTTGGTTAATATCAGCATCTATAGTTTTTATTCTGCTTTCTTTCTCAAATATGAGCTTATTAATGGCACCATGATCTTTGAGCTGTTCATTTGAGATACTTGCTTTACTTTTTGAAATTTTATCGTTCAAGTTTTTAATTTCGGTTTCAATACCTTGTTTGTCACCTTTTTGCTTAATTGTGTTTTTGATCTCAACAATTTCACTTTGAATATTAAATAGGTTGCGAATGCTTTGAGAAAGCTGGTTTTTATTCGATGTTGTAAAACTCCTATAGGTTTCGTAAAGCCTCTCTGTATCGTAATCTTCAATAATTCTTTCAATCAATGAATCTCGCCTTATAGAATCTGAGGCAATCTCGTACATATAATTTTGAGGGAAAAAATCAATATCTCTATGAGTATCTATTTCACCATCCTTCCATCGGATTTGAATATTATTCGCGTGCGTGAAAATAAAATCATTATTTATAGAGGCTCCTCCTTTTTTTGCTAAACAAGATAATAAAGTGGATTTTCCCGTTGCCCTGCCACCAATAATAGTATTCAAATTTTCATTAAAAAGTATGGTTTGATTCCAAAAATTCTCTTCATTTAATGTCACTGACTCAATTGTATAGTAACCTCTTTTTTCTTCTGGTTTGTTTTCTTGAATTGATACTCTTTCCTGTGGTTCATAAATTAGCTGTTGCAAACCCTCAAAGGTGGGGTTTGACTTTATCCAAAGATTTTCTTTAAGATTGTAATTTCTAGGATCGTGATTGTCTGAGCACAGGATTAGTGGTTTGAAACCGATTTTTGGAAACACTATTTCTAAATGTCCATCAATATCTTCAATAGTTCCGATTTCATAAAAATCTGAATATTGTGCTATTTCTGTCTTTATAGCCATATTTACAGGCATAGCATTGGTAATAACTTTATCCATACCTTGGGTTTTACTGCCTGTATGGAGAGAGATGAACCCGCTATTTTCTTTTGCAAATGCCACTATGTCATTAAAATCCCAATAAATAGTGTCATTATTATCTTTAGCTTTAGCTTTCTGATTTAGCATAATTACTCTAAAATTTTCGGAAAGAGTATCTATATTTGTTTTTTCTGAAAAAATTAGAATTACATGTAAGTTACTTGCACCCTTATCCGTTCTAAGTTCAACTCCAGGAAAAATTGTAATTTCTGGAACCATATCTCGCAGAGTGTTTATACGGTCAGCGTCAATTAAGAAATGGTCTGTTATTGCTACTGCTGCGAAATTGTTATCAATCCAAGCTTGAGTTAATAGTTCATCTGCATCTTCCCCATGATAGGCATCATATGAGGACGCTGTGTGTACATGCAAATCCCATTTGCGCCACTCAGAACCTCTGTTATATTTTGTATATTCAGTTAGATTCATCAATTTCATACCTTTTGTCTGGTTTTGACAGTTTCATAATACCTTACCAAACTTTTTAATTAGTCTCTCTTTACGGTCATTTTCCATATATTTTTTCCACCACGAACTCCTGCTCTCCATAGAGGGACGCTTTTTTGGTCCAAATCTGGTGAAGCACAATGTTAACTTTTTGTTTTCTGTATCCATCCTAAAATGTCCGCATGGTCTTTAAGTGAAATTTGGTATTTATATTCATGTGCCAAACTAATCGCATCCCGGGTGAACCTGGAGGTAGTTGCAACTATGCCATGTGATGCATTTTCAATTTGCAAAGTACCATACATACCCCTTACAGCGGCAACACCAACAGGATTAGTTTCCGAATATTTTTTGCAATCTACAATGGTAAGTATATTTCCAAATCCTTCATTTTTTAGTGCTACTATATCTATGCCTCCATCTCTGGATTGTTGTGTTAACGTTACTTCATATCCGTACTTTTCCATTATATAGGCAACTAATTCTTCGAATTTCCGAGGGCTTATATTGTGCATTGCACTTGGGTTGCTCAAAATATATGCAGTTAATTCTTCAGATATTTTAGAGAAGTCTATCTGAATGATGGTGCTTTCAAGTTCTACATCATTTGGTGCTTTGTAATCTATTGTAGGAGCCACACCAGAAAGAACCTTTGATATTTCGTTCCAGTTCCAATTTACAATTGGAATACCTTCCGAACTAAAAATAGTTGATTTGATATTATTATTTTCATTTGATAGAAGCCCAACAATAGGAATTCCTTTTTTTAACGCGTTGTTAACCTCATATTCTTGCCATCTACCCCAGTTTTCTCCCAGCATTACCATCATCATTGACGACTCGTTGATTTGATTATTTATCGATCTTACGATCTCGTCAGAACGTAGTGGAGTTTCACTGACAAATTTTACGTCGATATTGGTGGAGTTGGCTAATTGTCCCTTAAGGAGATGAACTTTGGCTTTATCTTCGTAATTATGAGAAATGAAAATTTTCTTTTTTTTACTCAATTATTGCATCCTAATTTTTGAAAAGCTAACGGGGGCTGAGGGGCCAGGCGTTTAAACCCCAAAAACTCTCGATAAAAGGATAAATTTTCCTGAACCAGGCACTCCCGAAAGGCCGCGCAGTAAACCTGGTCCCTCTCCAGCGTTTGTTTGGGTGTTATTTTATTCGTCCATCAATTTTTTTTGTTTTCTTCCAACTACATACGCAATTCCTGAAAAAGGTACGCAAAGCGCCAAACAGGAAAGTGTGATTACTTGACTTGGACCAACAACTGCTACAATAAACATAAATAACCATGCAAGAAAACCAACAGACCATGTGGTAGAGCCTGGTGAGGAGAATAGCCCTGCAGTCTTACGATAAGCATCAGATTTCGCTTTTTTCACTATCCTCAACTGTTCCCAATATCCAGATAAAGTTGGACGTTCGCGTGTTCTGCCACAAGCATAGCAGTATGCAACACCAGTAATTCCTGGCAATATTGCAAATACAAACGCAAGCGCCTCCCAAGGGATAGCTACAATTTGTCCTTCACCATTCATTTATGCACCCAACCACCAACATCACCGGTGAAAACCGGTGCATGTTGATTGTTGAAATGAAATTCTTAAAAGCCTCATTTCGTCCCTAAAAAGGTGAACCTAAGACCAAAATCAGGTATGTTTTTTCAGTGAAAATCCTACAATATAGATATATTGTGTGAGCCCGACCCCTTTTCGGCCTTTCAATCTGTTGCGTGAGCCCGATCCGGAGATCAAGATAAATACAAGATAAATAATCAGAGAATATCCCTATCCCTTTCATTAAAAGGCTAATCTAAGTCTCGTCCGAGATTAACCTATGAACATCTTTTAAATAAAATGGAGGCATATTCTCTCCACCTCTTTTTATGTGAAAAGCAAAATTTTCCAAGTCTTGTCTTATATAACTTTCAATCGTTATCTTTCGTTTTATCATTTCGCTCAAGGATAAAGCATAAACAATAGAATGTGCATCAGTCTCACCTGATTTTCCAATTTGGATTAATTCTATTATTAGTAAATTACTTAACAATGATACATAATCTTGAGGTAATGTTATCGTGAATTTTTCACCTGCCTTGTCATATTGTATCGATTTTCTAAATCTTTTGATACTATAGTGTTTTAAGATACCTTTAGCGACTTTTTTAGCATCAAATGGTGCGTTATTTAGTAGACATTCTACTAACACATGCATTTCCCTTGATTTTTCAAGCGATTTTACAATTATGTTAGTGGCATCAGGAACTAAACATGCGGCATAGGCTGTCCGAGCAGTCCATTGAGTATTTGAAATATTTTCATAATAAAAAGAACCACTTTCTACCCAAAATCTCGCAGCTAAAAAATCATGTATCGTTCTATGTGAAAATGACCACTCTCCATCAGATGTGGGTACAAAAACTCCATACCATTGGGCAATTTCACGGAGTAGTTTACTGGGATTAACCTCATTTCTTTGGAGAAATGATAAGTGCTTTTTAGTTTCAGATAAAGCTAAGTTTTCTGATCCATTTGGTGTCGGATACCTATAGGCGATTCTCATTAGACACCTAACTCTCTCTTCACCATCAAGTGGTATTGCTCCTTCTCTTGCTATTCCTCTCCCTTCATCCCATCTGAAAGTTAAAGTGTCTATGGCTCTTCTTATAAGACCAATGGTGTTTTTAGGTAAATGCGGTAAAGGTCCTGTTTTCAATATGCAAACCAGAGCAAGCATTAAAGGACTGTTAAAAAAATCAGAAAAACCGCGTTCTGAAAGTTCATCAATAATATCATCAGGATTCTGATTAATTCCATATGCACTAAAAAATACTTTAATAAAATCCCTGGCGTTAAATTGATCGAACGGTTTTAAATAATAGCATGGAGCTGTCAAATCAATAATCGTGTAATATAATCTGGATGTTAGATAGAAGTTGCCTCTATTCAAAGATGAAAATTCCCTGAGTAGTTCAGAAACTTGTTTTTGAATTTTTACACTGATCTCATCGTATCCATCAATCAAGAGAATAATTCTATCTTTTTTGTTTTTAACTATTCTATTGCTGTTCAAGTCTTTAATAAAAGTTGTTAAGTCTTCAAATGCGTTTTGTGATCTAAGGGTAAATAAAATAGGCACTACTTTATCTTCGTTAATTAGATTCATTAGAGTCCAATGCATCAAAATTGTTTTCCCTGAGCCAGGACCGCCAAAGATTATCGCGTTTTTTCCTGAATCCAGAATTTCTGAAAAATCAATTGATTCTTCAAAATGGGAGTGATGACGGCTCCTAAGTTTTGTGGATTGATAAATATTCGCTAAAGGGATTGGTTTATCCATACCAACGCATTGTACTTGAGATCCTTGTTCAATTGATATACGAATTCTTTTTTCCAATCTTTCTTTAGCAGCGACAGAAATGCTATCCTTTCCAAATAATGACAGTACACTATCTACTGCATATGGAACTGCAGAACCGATATCAATTGAAACATCACCATTCATTTTTTTCTCTCACTTTGAAAAATCTTAGGTTAGTTGTTGTCTATGTTTTTACGTTACCACGGCGGCGCAGCCGCCGTGAACAATGAATTCTCCTGTTTTTTTTCTGCATAACTCCACATGTCGAATAACACTCAACCCGTACCAAATTAAATAATATTTGACAAGTGTTTTGGTCAGTGTTATGGTTTTTCCTAACAGTATAACACTCAAATTCTTGGGTTATACAGAAACAGGATAAAATTCAATGCGGCAAATTGATCCTCAATTATTAAAAAATTACCGGACATTGCTGATTCAGCACAAAATCAACAAAAACAAGCATTCCTATTTTACAAAATGGCTGCGGTACTATCTTGATTTCTGCCGGAAATATGAGTTCAAAAGGGAGGTGGAAACCAGCCTGCCGTATTTTATTGAAAAATTGAAATCAAAGAATCAAACCAGGTTCCAGCAGGAGCAGGCGGAACATGCGGTCCGAATGTATCTTTTACTGCCTGCGGTCCGGGAGGTGAGAAAGTTTAAAGCAGATACGGCGAAATCATCGCAGGTGTCAGAGAACCAGGCTTTATATCCAGCCCAGGCTGCACCAGGGATTCAACACATAGATGCCCACTGTACTCCTGAAGTTGCCCAGGGGTGGGCAACTGCCTTAAAAATGCTTGCCAATGAAATCAAGCTGCGTCACTACTCTCCCAAAACATTGAAATCGTACCGCCAGTGGGTGATAAAATTCAGAACACATCTTGAGTTTAAAAATGTTGAGACCCTTGGACCAAAGGATGTAAAGCAATTTTTAACTCATCTTGCCGTAGAGCAGAAATGCTCGGCATCTTCCCAGAACCTGGCGTTTAATGCACTGCTCTTTTTTTTTCGCCATGTTCTTGGCAAGGAATTCGGCAAGATGGACGGGGTGGTCAGGGCCAAAAGACGGCCCTATATCCCTGTAGTTTTGTCTAAAAATGAAGTTGCACGTGTCCTGGAAAAGCTTGCCCCTCCCTTTGGCCTTGTGGGTAAACTGCTTTACGGATGCGGATTAAGACTGTCAGAATGTCTGAAATTGAGAATTAAGAATTTTAATTTTGATATGGGTGTATTGACAGTTCATGACGGAAAAGGAAAAAAAGACAGAACAGTTCCGTTGCCTGAACGGATTCTTCCCCAACTACAGGAACAACTCAACCGGGTGCATGATCAGCACCAAATCGATCTGGCAGAAGGGTATGACGGCGTCTTTATGTTTGACCGGATTGAAAAAAAGTATAAGAATGCCGGCAAAGAGTTTATCTGGCAGTGGTTTTTTCCGGCCAGGGTGTTGACCTATGTACCTGAAACAGGAGAAAGCAGGCGTCACCATCTGCATGAAAGCCATGTTCAGCGGGCCATTAAAAAAGCTGTCGGGAAAGCCGGATTAACCAAAAAGGCCACAGCTCACACTTTCCGGCACAGTTATGCCACCCATCTGCTTGAGGCCAATTATGATATCAGGACAATCCAGGAACTTTTGGGCCACAGTGATATCAGAACCACCATGATCTATACCCACACCGCAAGATCCAAAACCGCAAAAGAGGCTAAAAGTCCTCTGGATTTTTAACCTGATCAGATTTTAATTGGTGTATTGCACAGCTTCGCATTGTCGGTTACATGAGTTGTATACCGAAAAATATTCGATTCCGGATTTTGGGATGCAGTTTATCTATAGTAAAGGAAACTGGAAAAATCAATCGGTGAATACCCTAATTTTGAAGAGAAATTGGCTTTTTTTTTGTTTGTTTTTAAGGGTCATTTTTCTTAGCGTACTGTTTTTTATAGCAAATGACAAAAATATGTTCCGAAAAACAACGCTGGCAAGAATACCAATTCAGTAAAAAATACTGAAAACTTAAGCGTCATTTGCTGTGCAACCACCAAAGTTAAAAATTGAATCGGAACGGAATTTTGAGAACAGCTATAGGTTAAAAACGTTAACCTAAAGCAATTTTTAGTTTCTTACTTTACATTTACGGAACCCGTTGATATTGGAAATATACGCCGATTTCCTATGAGTTTCTAACCGGATCAATACAATTATCCATAATGAACAGAACCACACAATAACTTTGATTCGTCAGAAGGATACAAACATGAAAGCCAAGAACTACCTTGTCGTCCAAGACCATACCAGTGAGTACCCCGAACCCATTACCTTTGCGAAAGGGGCTTTCCTTACAGTGGGTGAGAAATATGAAGGCCCGGAGGGTTGGTATGACTGGCTCTTCTGTGACACACCAGGGCAGAAGGGGGGATGGGTTCCGGCGCAGATCATCGAGGTCATAAACGGTAGAGCTGCCCGTGCCCGTGAGGACTACACCGCCAGAGAATTGAATGTACAAGAGGGGGACTTGCTCCTTGGTTCGAGAACAATGAACGGCTGGGTTTGGTGCAAGAATCCCGGCAGCTCGGAATCAGGCTGGGTTCCACTTGCAAATCTTAAAGAAGTCTGCCAGTGATTTTCAACATGTGGTAACATAGTATCACATAACCGGCCAATCAGTCGGATGAATTCGGCTAGTTGGCAAGACGCTGAATTCAGGCAAAGAATCTATGAATACCCCAAAGACTAAATACAAAGGAGATCCGAGGCGTTTTGGCGAATTACCTCAAAGGACTCGGCTGATCTGCAATGCGTTAACCGAAAAGCTTATTACGGTACTGCAAGATAATATCTGGGGTATCTACTTGTATGGCGCTGTAATCTTTCCGGAATCGGATCACATTGCAGATATCGATTCCCATGTCATCCTGAAAAAATCATTATCCGAGGTGGAGAAGAATAAAGTCAGACATGTCCATAAGGTATTGAGCGACAGTTTTGACCATCTGACAGAAGACGATCTGGATATATGGTACATCCTTTTAGGTGATCTGCACTTGCCTGCGCCATCCCATCAGGTAATACCAAATCTTTGTGATCGATCATGGGCCCTCCATCGTGCGCACATGCTGGCCGGTTATTGTATCGTCTTGCATGGTCCGGAACTGCCGGGTGTGTTTCCTGCGCCGACATGGTCAGAATTGACCCTCAGTCTTGATAGCGAACAAAAGTCCATCATGAAGCTTTTTAAGAGATATCCCGCATATTGTGTTCTGAATGCCTGTCGTTTGATGTACAGTTACGAAACAAAGGATGTGGTCATCTCTAAAAAAGCTGCGGCCCAATGGGCAATAGCTAGATTCCATGCCTGGCGGGAGGTTATTAATGCTTCGATTCGGTGGTACGCGGAAGACAAAAGGGATTCTGACAGACTAACGCTTGAATCACAGACAGAGCCTTTCTTGATATTTTCCGAGAAAATAATTGAGAACAGTAAGCATGAATAAGCATCCAAGAAAGCCCGGCACCTGTCGCGGAAAAGGCCCGCAGGTCCGGACGGGGCGGTTCAGACCGGGATATTTAAAATCTTCATTTTCCTATAGAGAAGGGTCCGGTGAACCCCTAAGATTTTGACTGCATCGGTCTTATTGTTTCCAGCCTCGGACAAGGCTTTTTTGATGGCATACTTTTCCGCATGATTCAAATAATCGCTTAATTTACTCCCTTTGTTCCGGATAGGGATGTTTTCAAAAAAGTGAAAATATTCCGGCAGATCGGAAAGGTCAATGGATTTTGTACCGGTGGATACCAGGATCCTTTCCATGGTGTGCAGAAGTTCCCTCCCGTTTCCGGGCCAGTCATAGGTCTCCAACGCTTTTTTTGCTTCGGAAAGGATACGGATCCCTTTGCCTGTGGGGCCTTTTTTGATGTTCTGTATAAAATGGTGGGCCATGAGCAGGATGTCGTCAACCCGTTCCCGCAGGGGTTTGATATGAAGCGGAACCACATTGAGCCTGAAAAAAAGATCCCTTCTGAACAAACCGCTTTTCATCAGGTTTTCCAGATCCTGGTTGGTGGCGGCAATCACCCTGAAGTCCAGAGGCGTCACCGCATTGCTGCCGATCCTTTCCACCTCTTTCATCTCAAGAACCCGTAACAGTTTTGCCTGCATTTCAATGGGCATATCCCCGATCTCATCCAGGAATATCGTTCCCATATTGGCAATTTCAAATTTGCCTGGTTTGCCTTTTTTGGCGGCACCGGTAAATGATCCCCCGGCATAGCCGAACAGTTCGGATTCCAGCAGGTCCCTGGGGATGGCTGCGCAATTGACCTGGACAAACGGAAATGTTTTTCGCGCACCGGCATGATGGATGGCCTGGGCAAAGAGTTCTTTTCCCGTGCCGGATTCTCCGGTGATCAGCACCGGCAGATCATTGGTTGCCGCCTGTATGGCAATGGATTTAGCGTCCAGCATTTCGCGGCTTTGGCCGACTATGCTGTCAAAATCATATTTTGTCCTGTGGATGGTTGCCAGCTCTTCCTGGAAATTTTTCAGTTTTGATTCGAGGAAGGCGCATTTTTCAGACAATGCCAGTGCAGTGGTGGCATTGTTAAACAGAATAAGACCCATGACGGCGATGATTTTTCCGTCTTCTTTCAAGGGGATACGGTGGACAATATACCCGACTCCATTATGTTTGTGAGGGTGATTGATTTCTGTCTGACCGGTTTTGGCCACAACGTGAAGCCTGGAATTTTCCACCACGTCTGTGACGTATTTTCCGATAATATCAGAGACCTCGATGTTGAGAAAATTGGCATATGTCTGATTGCTGTAGATCACATAACCGTTTGCATCGGAGACAATAACCCCGATATGCATGTTTTCGACAAGCTGCTTAAAAAAGCCTCTCTTCTCAAGAAGATGCATGGCTGATCCGGTTTTGGACATGGAACAGGAGCCTCCCAACCAACGTGTATTAAATCATATACACCTTAGCCGGAACGCTCTGATAATTCAATGAAAATTATTTTAATCGTTTTAATACGGTGACGCAGTTGGTCGCACCGGATCCACCGACATTGAACACCACACCGGTCTCGGGAGCTTTGTTTGCCGGCGCCATGCCGATGGGTTCTCCAACCAGCTGCTTATATGCCAGCGCATGCATGGAGGCGCCGGTGGCGCCGACGGGATGGCCCTTGGCTTTCAGCCCGCCGGACAGATTGACCGGGCAGGTGTCATCCGGGCCGTATTGCCCGTCCATATAATCGAATCCGGCCCTGCCGTCTTTCGAGAGTCCCAGGGCTTCAGTGGTCAGCAACTGGTTTATGGAAAAACAGTCATGAACTTCGGCAAAGTCCACGTCATCAATGGTAATCCCGGCTTCGGCAAAGGATTTTTCAACCGCCACTTTTCCGGCTGTCAATTCGTAAAGGTTGCCCCGAAGTTTTTCCGACAACCGGTCACAGGCCATGCCGATGCCGGATATCTCCACTGTCCGGGAGCTTTTCCTGATGGCGTCCTCTGTGGGTGCCAACACCAGTGCTGCGGCCCCGTCAGAAACGAGAGAGCAGTCATGAAGCCTCAACGGATAGGTGATCATCGGATTGCTGCCTTTGCCCGAATCCGGCAGCTCCAGGATTTTCCCGGGATCGCCGAGCCCCAGCCGGTGAGGCGGTGCCCCTTTGCTGAAATGGGCCAGGGGATTTTCAAACCCGTTCCTGTAGCTCAGCGCCGATACATGGGCAAACATCTCCCGGATCTGTTCAGGGGAGTAGTTGTGGTGCGCCATATAGCCCTTGGCCAACTCGGCAAAAAGCCCGGGGAATGTCATGCCGCAGGCGCCTTCATCCGGCCAGAAAGAGGAACAGGCAAGGACATGGGTGACTTCAGGAGTCGTTAAAAGATTCATCTTTTCCACACCGATGACCAGCACCCGGCGAAACCTTCCGGTTTCAACCGCGAAAGCGGCGTTGTACATGGCCACCGAGGAGGAGGCGCATGCCCCTTCGGTTCGGGTGGCCGGGATAAACTGCATGGCCTCGGGCGCCACTTCAAGTCCCAGGGGTGCCACATGCTCCTGGTTGATGAATTTGGAAGGGGAACAGGAACCGATCCAGATACCGTCGATTTCATCAAAGGACAAACCAGCATCTTCAACCGCGCCCCTGCCGGCCTCTTCAATCAGGTCATAAAAGGATTTTGTATCTGTTACTTCACCGGTCTCCCTGTTTTTTTCCACAAAGGCACCGAACTTGGTATTATATGCGCCGATTATACTTGCTTTACTCATGAATAATTCCTCATATGTTTTTCAAATTTAAAATTACAGGATTTCTATCCCCTGGAGTCCAGCCGCAGGCCGCCATGGATATAAAAAACATCTCCGGTCAAGGCCTGGTTCCGGTAGAGTTCACATGCCAGAGAGGCAATTTCCTCAGGTTCAATCAGCCGGTTGATGGGCACCTTTTTTATGATATAATCCAATGCCTTCTGGTTCATCCCGTCCAGTATCGGTGTTCTGACATATCCCGGGGCAATGGCTGCACATCTGATTTTGTCTGCCATATTCCGCCTGAACAATTCAGCCGTGATCACCTTGGGCATGACCGATACCGCAGCCTTGGCAGAAGAGTAATTGATCTGTCCGGCGGTTCCCAGGGAACCGGTGGATGAGATCAGGCAGATCAGCCCTTCACAATGATTGTTGATCATCTCTTCCATACACTCCCGGACGGTCAGAAAAACCCCGGTGAGGTTGATATCGATGACAGAGGCAAACTGGTCCAGGCTCATTTTCCTTTTTACCTTGCCGGTCTCCCTATCAATATTGATCATCAGCCCGTCTTTTATAATCCCTGCACTCGGAACCACAAAGTTGATGGCATTAAATTTTTCCATGGCAAAAGCAGCCATCCTGCTGCAGTCATTCTCATCTGTTACATTGCAGACGATGCCGGCCGCATGATCCGATCCCAGTTTTTGGACAGCCGAATCAAGGGCTTTTGGGTCAATATCGGCGAGAACGGCTCTGCCGCCCTGCTGGACCCAGTAATCGGCCAGGCTGAAGCCGATACCGCTGGCACCTCCCGTAATAACGGCCACTGCATTTTTAATATCCAACATGGTGATCTCCTTTATTTAATACCGGCTATTCCGGGTTGAAAATATTCCGCTTTTATCCGGGTAAGATGCTCACTGATCAGCGGTTTAAACTCCATCTGTCCCAAAATATCCTTTTCAAGATCAACGCCCGGCGCGATTTCTATAAGCTCTATACCGCCTGGGACAAGCCTGAAAACGGCCCTTTCAGTGAGATAAAGTACATCCTGTCCTTTCTGGGCGCCCAGTTCTCCGCTGAATGTTACCTGTTCCACCTGCCGGATAAATTTTTTGATTTTACCCTCCTGCTCAATGACAAGCTGGCCGTTCTCTATCCTGGTCTTAAGGCCGTTGGTGGTGAAGCTGCCCATAAAAACCACTTTTTTTGAATTCTGGGAAATATTGATGAACCCGCCGCAGCCCGGGAATTTTTTACCGAATCGGCTGACGTTGTTATTCCCTTTTTCATCCACCTGGGCCATGCCCAGAAAAGTGATATCCAGTCCGCCGCCGTCATAAAAATCAAACATCTGGGGCTCTTCAATCAGGCATTCCATATTGACCGTGGCACCGAAGCTCAACCCCCCAACAGGCATGCCGCCGATGGGTCCGGGTTCCACCGTAAAGGTCAGATAATCGAGAATCCCCTCTTCTGAGGCCACACGGGGAACGGATTCCGGAATGCCGATACCCAGATTGCCGATCATTCCTTTTTCGATCTCCTGGGCAGCTCTCCTTCCAACCACCTTTGTGGCGGACAGTTCAAGGGGTTCCATCTGGCTTTCCGGAACCCTTAACCGGCCGGCATAGACCGGGCTGTACTGTTCACCAAAGGTCTGCATGTGGTGCTCTTTGGGTGCCACCACGACATAATCGACCAGGATACCGGGGATTACCACTTTTCGTGCCGGAAGGCTGCCGAATTCAGCCACCCGCTCCACCTGGACAATGACGATGCCGCCGCTGTTTTTCACAGCCATGGCTGCGGAAAGGTTTTCCAGTACCAGACACTCCTTTTCATAGGAGATATTGCCTTTGGTATCGGCGGTGGTTCCCCTGATGATGGCCACATCAATGGGAAAGGGTTTGTAACGAAGATATTCTTCGCCGTCTATCACTGTCAATTCCACCAAATCTTCGGTTGTGATGCTGTTGACCTTACCCCCCTCAATCCTGGGATCGACAAAGGTTTTAAGTCCTACTTTGGTAAAAGAGCCGGGCCGTTTGGCAGCAATATCCCGGATCAGATGGGAGATGCTTCCCTGGGGAAAATTATAGGCTTCGATCTTGTTCTCAAGTGCCATCTTTCCCAATTTGGGAGCCAGTCCGGTGTGCCCCCCGATCAGCCGTTTGACCAGCCCCTCTCTGGCGAAATGGTTCATCCCCTTTTCACCGCCGTCTCCCTGGCCTGCAACATAGACAAGTGTCAGATCTTTTGGGCTGCCGGTTTCAAGAAAACGCTCTTCCAACGCAATGGCAAGATGCTCGGGGAAATTGTTGCCGACAAATCCTTCGGAAACAACCGTATCACCTGTTTTAATGAATTGGACCGCTTCTCTGGCTGTAATGATTTTGTTCTGGTTTTTCATCTATTGACTCCGAATTTGTGATGGATTCGTTTTGCAATTTCCGTCTGCAATATTTTATCTATGGTTTTCTATAAATAATCAAAAAACATGAATCAAAAATCATGCCATACTGCCGGGTCTGCAGGGCTGAACAAGGATGGAAAAGCGGAATGTAAAAGGTGCCGGGAAGAACAACTAATTGAAATCAAACAACTAATGAACGGTAAAAAATATCTTTGATACCGGAGATCCGGTGATTCCGACGGACTCATCCTTGACAATCAACACGAATTGAATAGAATGTTTTCCGCAGAGATGAAACCTTTTTTTAAAGACCATATGATGAACACCTTTCTGGCACCTGCCATTGCCGTGTGCCTGCTTGGAACGTTTGGAGCTGTCTGCATCGGGCTCATCCACAGGTTTTCGTACGGATTCATTATTTTTGCCCCGTTGACAGGCGCTGTTCTCGTTTTGTTGTTCATCATCAGTCTTATCCGGGCTGTCCGGATTCAAAAAAAATAGATGTATTATAATTACTACGTGTAGCGATATTGCTACAATTTTATTTGATGCAACGGAAATGAAACCGCTGAACAGATTTAATCGGGTCTTAAAAAGAGACTTGTAGCACAATTAATACATCTTAAAACCATTTCACATCTTAAAATTAATTCCATCTTTCCTGGCAAGTGGTATTCAAAAGAACCGAAAACGGTTGTTTGAATGGGGCCTACTGGTTTTTTACTAAAAATTTTCCTTCACCGGGTTTTCTGGCATGTATCTGGCAATTCTTTTAAGCCGGAACGTGTTGACTTTTGCTGTATGACTCGGTTGAGGGATAAAGATGACCCGGGATCATTTATTAAGGCCATTTACAGAGAGACGGGAGTTACGGGACATAAATATAAAGCATTTTTAACACCATTTTAAAAGGAGAATAGGATGAAGAAACACTGCAGAAGAATTCTTGTGGCTGTTGTTCTTTCGGTTGTTTACCTGGCAAGTACCGGCATCGCCTTTGCTGAAAAGGAGAAATCCCTTTTTATAAAGATACCGCTTGCGTACCCGTCCGCTCTTCCGGGATTGGGAGACTCGGTTAAGTACCTGGCAGAAAAAGCACCGCTCCTCAGTGACGGCACCCTCAATTTTAAAATTTATGAACCCAAAAAACTGCTGCCGCCCTTTGAAATGCTGGATGCGGTAAACAAAAAAGTAGTCCAGTCCTGTTACGGTGTTTCAGGATACTGGTCAGGGAAAGTGGGGCAGGCGCTCAACTTTTTTACCGCTGTTCCGTTCGGTCCTGAAGCCCCGGAATACCTGGCCTGGATTTATAACGGCAACGGGCTGAAACTCTGGCAGGAAGCTTACGACAGAAAAGGGTTTAACGTTAAGGTCTTTCCATTGGGGATCGTATCTCCTGAAACTTCAGGATGGTACACAAAGGAGATCAAAAGTCCTGAAGACCTCAAAGGTATGCCGATTCGCTTTTTCGGACTTGGCGGCCAGATCCTGACAAAACTGGGTGCGTCCGTACAGCAGATTCCGGGCGGTGAAATTTTCGGCGCCCTGGAAAAAGGGGTTATCGAAGGTGCGGAATTCTCCATGCCGGCCATTGATACAAAACTTGGGTTTTACAAGGTGGCCAAGTACAATTATTTCCCCGGCTGGCACCAGCAGGCAACATTTTTTGAACTCCTGATCAACAAGGATGTTTGGAACAGCATGAGCGCCAAGCAGCAGATGATTGTCGAAGAACTCTGTAAAGCGGCAACCCTGTCCAATCTGGCCTATTGCGAGGCGATTCAGGCACCTGTTCTCAAAGAGAATGTAGAAACACACGGTGTGAAAAATATGCGCTGGTCCAAAGAGATGCTTGATGTGCTTGAAGGGGCCTGGGAAGAAGTGGTTAAAGAGGAGTCGGAAAAGGATCCCTTCTTTAAAACTGTCTGGGACGACCTGTCCGCTTTCAGGACAGATTATCTGAAATGGAGCAAATACGGATTTCTCGTACCCAGATAAGACCGGTTGAAAAACAGACAAGAACAGATGAATCCAGGAAGATTTTTGTCATCCGTTATTACATGGGTCTTCCTGTAAACCTGCGTTTTAAAACCTGGACCCGCATTTATGAACAAAGAATTTAAACCTGCAGGCCAAAGCCTGCCGGATCGTATCGACAATCTGCTGCAGGCCATGGGAAAGGTCTTCATGTGGTCCAATGTCGTTTTGATCCTTCTCATCCTGTGTGCCGTTTTTATGCGGTATGTACTCAAATTCAGGACCATTGAGATCGGTGAGCTGCAATGGCATTTTTACATGGTCGGTTTCATGTTCGGGCTTTCCTATGCCGTGACGACCGATTCCCACATGGGTATGGACCTGGTAAAAGAAAGACTGTCTAAAAAGACCCGGCTCTGGCTGGACTCGGTCGGCATCATTTTTCTTTTGCTTCCTTTTGCCGCGCTGGTGTTTTACCAGAGCCTTGAATTTGTCCATGATTCCTGGGTGGTCAATGAACGCTCCAACAATGATATGGGGCTGCCTTTCCGGTGGCTGATCAAGTCTGTTATTCCCGTCTCATTTGGATTGCTGATCCTGGCTTCTTTTTCACGGCTGTTGAGAAATCTGACAGCACTTTTTGGAAAGGATGGTGAAAATGCCGCTGAATGAAATTCTTGTCATATGTATGTTTGCCACATTTATCGGCCTGCTCTTTACGGGATTTCCCATTGCATGGGTGCTGGCCGGCACCTCTGTACTATTCACTGGCTTAGGTGCCTTACTGGAGTATTTCGGCGTCTCTCTCGGCGGATTTTACGAGGCCAATTTCATTGCCTTTAAGGCAGTCATCAACCGGATTTACAAACTGGGGGAAAACCAGGTCCTTGTGGCCCTGCCCATGTTCATTTATATGGGATTCATGCTGGATAAATCCGGCATCGCAGAAAAAATGATGCTCTCCATGCAGAATCTTTTCGGCAAGGTCAGGGGCGGTCTCGGGGTAACCGTGACCATGATCGGCATTATCCTTGCCGCATCCACCGGCATTGTCGGTGCATCTGTTGTGCTGCTGGGGATTTTGTCCATTCCGGCCATGATGAGCCAGGGATATTCAAAAACCTTTTCAGTCGGCACCGTTGCCGGGGCCGGCACCCTGGGCATACTGATCCCGCCCAGCATCATGCTGGTCATCATGGCGGATCAGCTGGCCCTTTCGGTTGGCGATCTTTTCATGGGTGCCGTATTTCCCGGAATGCTGCTGGGGGTCTTGTACATTGCGTATATCCTGGGACTGGGCATTGTAAAACCGGATGCCGTGCCCCTGAGCCGGGACAGAAAACCGTTCAGATGGAGTCTTCTGGTTGATGTGGTAAAGGATATCCTGCCGGCCGCGTTTTTAATTCTTGCCGTGCTCGGTTCCATATTTGCCGGGATCACCACCCCTACGGAGGCCAGCGGGATCGGTGCTGCCGGCGCCCTGCTGCTGACGATTTTCAACGGCCGGTTTTCTTTTAAAGTCTTAAAAGAGGTGACGGTTTCCGCCTATAATACAACCGCATATATCTACGGGATTCTGATCGGGGCGACCTGCTTTGCCCTGGTGTTGCGAAACCTGGGCGGTGACGAGTTCATCGAAAAGGTGCTGATGTCGCTGCCGCTGGGCGATTGGGGAATTCTGGCCTTTATCCTGTTCTGCGTTTTCCTGCTGGGATTTTTCCTGGACTGGGTGGAGATCACACTGATCATTCTCCCGCTGGTGGCACCGGTTGTAGAGAATCTTGTCACCATTGATATTCAGGGATTCGGCACCATTGACAAACCCATACTGGTCTGGTTTGTCATTCTTATTGCCGTCACCCTGCAGACCTCTTTTTTATCGCCGCCTGTGGGATTTGCCCTTTTCTACCTGAAAGGGGTCTGCCCGCCGGAAGTCAAACTGACAGATATCTATAAAGGGGTGATCCCCTTTATAGTCTTGCAGTTAATAGGCCTCATCCTGATTGTCCTGTTTCCGGTGATTGCGCTGTGGCTGCCTTCGGTAGCCTACGGTTAGAAAGGTTTATCTTTTAATCTGCCGGACGCTGCTGTCCTAAAGATCTTTTCACGGCAGCGTCCTTTTGCCATGTGGTTGACGAGCCCGTTTCCACCCTGGATGTCTCGACCCAGGCCCAGGCAGTGAATTTGATGATGGATCTCCAGGAACGGCACCACCTGACCTATCTCTTCATCAGCCATGATCTGAGCGTGGTGGAATATATGACGGACCGGGTCGCCGTGATTTATCTGGGCGGGGTTGTCGAGCAGGGCCGGACCCGGGATCTGTTTCAAAACCCGCTTCACCCCTATACCCAGGCCCTGCTGAGGGCGGTGTCGGATCTGAACCCGTTGAACCGTCAGGGCCCCAATTCGTCAGTTATCTATCTTTGAATTTGAACGGTCCGCTCGGGGCTGCCCCTTTGTCGACCAGTGTTATAAAGCATCCCGCCGTTGCGCCCGGAACATGCCGAAACTCCGGGAATACGGGACCAGTCGGCTGCATGTTTTTATGTCAGGTAGTCCAGATATTTCATGACAATTTGAATGATCGCATCCTTCTGATCCGATTTGACGGTTTGCAACAGGTGCGGGAATCCGTATTTCTTCTAATCGTCTTCGAATCCGGGTGCTTCTTCCCTTGATGCAGATGGTGTGTCCGGGTATCCGCCAGTCTCTTTTAATCGAAGAGAAATCAATAATCCCATTTTTTTACCCGTTTCTTTGTAGGATCCTTCATTGATACGGATGGCATTCATGGGTGATATGGTAATGGCCGGCCGGTTTTGAACCGGACAGTGATACTCGCAATATCCGCAACCGCTGCATTTTTCCTCTTTAACCCTGGGAACGGTGACGGCACAACCGGTTTCTCTGCCGAAATCGACCGCCCCAAACGGACAGACCTCATCACACACCATGCACTTGGCGTTATGTTCCCAAGCCAGACACTTTCGGTGGTTTATGATTGCCGTACCGGTTCTTGCCCAAACCCGATCTGGCTCAGCTACCTGCCTGATTGCCCCGGTAGGGCACACTTGGGCACAACGATGGCAATCGGGATCACAATACCCGCGGCGGAGCATCAAACTCGGGCTGAACAATGCCGAAACACCCGATTCAAACCAGGTTGCCTGCAGGGTATTGGTGGGACAGGCCAGAATGCAGGCTGCACATCTGACGCAGCGGGAAAGAAAATCCGTTTCCGTTAACGCCGCAGGAGGCCGGATCAAATTTTCAGATATCACACGGCCGTTTCCCGGTTTTGCCAACGCCGAAGGAATACTGGTTAAGCTGATGATTGCACCGAAGGCTCCGGTGACACTTGCCGTAATAAATTGTCTTCGCGAAGGTAATGATTTTACCAAAACGGATTGAGGCTGAACGGTTTTTCGGGTGAAACCAATTGCCGCTTTCGGGCAGCTGTCACGACAGGTTAAGCAGACAATGCATTCTGCAAAATCCGTTCGCTCGAAGTCGCCTTCTTCAATGGCATTCATTGCACATACGTGAGCACATTTTCCGCACCCATTGCAATTTGAATCAACGCTGCGGCGGATAATCGGTTTGGCTGAACATACAGCGAAAATGGCGCCGGCCGGGCAAAGGTAGCGGCACCAGAACCGGGATGACAGTTTGGCCAAAACGAACAGCAGAAAAAAGAAACAAAGCAGAAAAAACTGTGTCGTGTACCGTGCCTCCTTCACCTGAAGGAAAAGCACGGATTTAACATCCAGCATCTCCCATACCGGGAGCAATAACTGATGACCTTTATCCATCACAAACAAAGCCACGGGAAAAAGAACAATGCTGTAAAATCTTGTTATCAGTGAAATCGGAGAGGCGAGAAACACATAGGAAACGCCTGCAAGGGAAGCGGTGATAAGTGCAATTAAAACCAGGTACTTCAAGGGTTTTAGAATACCGAGGCTTTTAGATTGTTTAAAACGTCTCCCAAACAGTTTATCTCCGATATCCAGTGTCGTCCCCATGGGGCAGATATGACCGCAGAAAAAGCGTCCCAACACAGCACTCAGCAAAATAATCACAACGGCAGGAAGAAAACCGGCGAGGAACACACGACTGGAAAGGGCGGATATCAGTGCAATTGACGGATCCAAACGCAAAAAAAAATCCACGGCAAAGGTTAACAGATCACCGGTCATTGTAAAAATTAGTAACCCAATAAAAACAACCAGGCTGATGGTCTGAGTCCAGCGTCGAAACGCCATTAGATCGTTACCGTCTTGATATTTAGATTCTCAATATCCATTCGCCCAAGCTTTCTGCGGTGCGCTTCACGAATATGCTTAACCTGTCCGGGTCGGAATTTTCTTCCATACCAGGTAAAAGACGCAACTGCGCAGGCATCTGCCGCCACCATATCTTGAGAGGCGATGATGGTGTTTTCATGCAGAACCTTTCCCGGTCCGTTGGGTCCGTTGGTGGAAAGCACACGGCTGCCGTCGATGACTGTGAGATCCGCTTTTAAGCGGGTGCAAATATCTACAATGGCGGTGTCCAGATTCTGTCCGTGCATAACTCCCCGATCCCATATCAATCCCATCATTCCTTTCAGGGAAAGGCTGACACCGGTTGCAGAGTGGGATTTGGCAACCGGTGCGGCAATCAAGGCGTCCGACTTGAGTACCTCTTTGATGATTTGGGTATGGGTAAGATTTTCTCCCTGCGGCAACTGGATATCCTGGTAGAACTTGTGATGGTTGGCGGCAAAAACGAGATTCCGTTCCACCGTATTGACCGATTCTAAAATTCCGGAGCGTTCCAGGCATTTTTGGGGAGACGCCAAAGTGTGGTCCAGAACAACGATGTTTTTTGCTTTTGCCTCTTTGCAAAGCACAACCAGTTCCTTGACCACATCGGGGTGTGTATTAGACGCCTGGCCCGGTGGGCGGGCAAAGCTCATATTCGGCTTGATAACAACCCTGCTGCCCGGCTTGACGAATTCCTGAATACCGCCCAGCAACGCCACAGCGGTCCGGGTAGCTGCAGCCGGCGATCCCTTGACCTTCACCACGTCAACCATTGTATTTGCAAAGGACCAATTGGGCGTTAAAATACCGGATGCACCTGCGGAAGCCCAGATGATGCCTTTGGCATACGTTTTCAGAAACTCCCGGCGTTTCATTTTTGTCTTGTCCTGAAAGATCATACAGACACCCTCCGTGATGACATCATTTCAGGTCATCGATGTTGTCGGATATGGATCTGGCAAATTTGAGGATTGTCTCCCTGGATTGGGCTGCTTGAGTGATCATCAGGCGAACGAAATAATCTTTATTTTGAAACTCAACCAGATCCGTACCCATCAGACTTCCATCGTAGCGTGCCGCATTACCCAAGCCGGTTACCGGCTCCGGCTCTACGCTGTCGATATCGATATACAACCTTGCGGCATGCCCTTTGCTTTCCATTCTGTAAAGTTCCACTGACAGGTATGATTCTCCGTTACCGTATTCCAGAAACAGAACCTCCTGGGCGCCGCGTTCAATGTAAAACGGCGCCCCTCCATTGATTCTGGCCATCAGTGAATCCGCATCTCCCGCATAAAAGGTATCGTCAATACCCCATCCGGCAATGTCATTGTCAGACGGTGCAAGCGTGACCAGATCACTCTCCGCTGCCGGCAGATGTGCCGGATATGATGCCGGCAACGCTAAGATCAGGAATATATAAACCAGAGTCTTTATTGGATAGCCAAAAAAAATGGCTGGTGTTGAAGACTTCATAATACAACCTCATGGATATATGTTTATTTTAAACTGCTTTGCCGGTATTCCCCGGGTCATATACGTATATCAGACCAAGATTTTGTCGATTTTTCGGGGATCGTTCACTCCCAGGCCGTGTTGAACAGCGGTTTTAAACCAGGTGATTTCTGGAATAACAGGATCCAGGCCGTTTTCAATCCGTTTCTTGTCAATGATTTCACCGCCGATATAGTCATGGGCCACCGGATCAATCGAAGCAATCAATCGATGGCTGACCCATTGAGGCGGACCATAAGGCCCTTTACTATAACTTGCAAACAGTCCGTCGCAGACAATTAATTTTGTTTTGTCCTTTATATGGCTCAGGTTGTTCAAATTGCCGATATAAGGATCACCTCCGCCTCCATGACATATTTGCGGCCTGCTGATGGATCCATAATGGTTTTTCAAACTTAAGGTCACACCCGCCCCATAACTGTGATCTTTCAGAACCGGGACATTGATCAGATAGGTGCACATTTGTGTCAATATCCGACTGAGGTGAACAAAGGCATTGTCTCCCAGGTTCACGAGCGCGTTTTTATCGTATCCAGGATAGCCGTCAGAGCTCGCGTTGAATAACGGCGCATTCTTACTGAGTTTATGACTCGTTCCAAAGCAGCGCATACCTTCCTTGTCTCTGTTTAAAGCATATCCTGATTTGATGAGCTCCTGATCGGTTCGATCCCAAATCAGAATGTTATTCGGATTTACTCCCAAAGACGTTGTCAGGCTTTCAGCAATGGCATGAACGACTTCAGGATGAGTGGAAAGCTTGGGATTAACGCAGTTTACTTTCAAACCAATGGTATCCTGCGTATTCAGATTCGGGAAAATGGCCATCCACGCATCCCGAACCGAACCCGTACCGGTGAGGGCAACCAGGGCCTCATCCAGTGTTGCGCGTAGAGCTGTCTTCTCAATCTGAGAGACATTGGTAACGAGTTTGGCATTAGAGGCAATCACCACTTTGCTGATCTTTTTTACGGCTGCAAGCGCATCCACGGTATTCAGGATAGTACCGGGTGCGACACAGGCGGCGGTAATCGCCTTAACACTTGTTTGGATAAATTGTCTTCGTTTCATCGATCTGTTACTCCCCAAAAATTGTTAGGTAATTCAGGTGGTGAATTCAACACACAATGAAATTCAGCAGCGCCATTTTTTGACATCATTTACTGGTTTTTAAACTATTTTATTTAGTTGAACGTACGACTAAATAAATAATGTATAAAAATACCTTTTGTCAACCCAAATATAAAAAAAAATCAAAAACAGAAAAATTAACCCCGATCGTATAGAACAGTAAAGAAAATTGAAGGGTTAGAACAGCCTGGAAAGAGTTGTAGTTTATTGATCGTCCGGCTGATTAAGGTTCATGTGGCCACAAAAATTCAGACAAAGGGAACAAAGGTTTGTTCGTTAATCTGTTCCGTGATGTGAGCTTAAATGGGTTCGTTGAAATGAATCCAGAAAGTAGTCGAGAGCCTTATCCCGCTCGCAGTCAAAGTATTTGCACCATTTATCCTGCAGTACCACAAAAGAGATAATCGGCATAAAGCCGGTAAAAAACTCGTGAACCCGGAATCGTGATGTCCATTCCGGGTCTGTTGTTTGTCCGGTGCTCATTTTTTTTCTGATGCCGTCCATTTCCTGTTTCATGACCAGATCCGCACATTGAAAGAGAAAATCAGCTTTTTCGTCTTTTTTCAAAGACTCCATCAACATGACTGTGATAATCCGTTTTCTGCGCATACAGTATTCGACTTCCATTCTGATTTTATCCTGCAGCATATCCGGATTGTCCGGTTGGTCATCTTCTGTCTTGGAAAAATCGGTCTTTCGGTCGATTTCACCGATTATGGATTGCAGAATTGAGACAACGATGTCTTTCTTGTCTTTGAAATGGTAATAAATTAATCCTTTATTGACTCCGGCCGCTTTTGATATTTTAGCGATACTGGTACCGTCAAAGCCGAACTCGGAAAAGAGATCCTCTGCTACCTGTAAAATTTTTTCCCTGGTTTTGTAACCGTCTTTTTTGGGCATCTTAATCCTTTTTTTAATCGAATATTCAACCAAGAGATAGGCGAATCCCAATTTTCTGTCAAGTTTTCTTTGAGAGTTTCAAAACTGCCTTTGTTTATGGAAAGTTATCAACCCGGATATTTCATGACAACTTAAATGAATTATTTATAAGTGCTTTTAAAAACAAGAGGTTGGCCTTAATATCCATGCAAAGACAAACGATCCCAATTGTGAAACTGCGTTTTCCCGGTCACAGCAGTTCTTACATATCTTTGTGTTCCGTTTACCCGGATCCGCTGCCCGTCTTTAATTAATTTCTTTGCGTTTTTAACACCTACGACTGCCGGAAGACCGTATTCGCGGGCAATGACAGCGCCATGGGTATTAAGGTAAGGTCGACGGCTTCCGTGACCACGCCTTTTACGGATACAAACAACGGCGTCCAGCTTGGATAGGTGAAGATGGTGACTAAAATGTCCTCCTCCTCCAGGCAGGCGTCTGTCATCTTTAAAATGATCCGCGCACATCCTTCGATGATACCGGATGAAACAGGTATGCCCGCCAATGCCCCGCCAGGTGCTTTGCTGCTGTCGTATTCACCGGATATAGTTTCACCTTCGTAAGTCCATTACCCGCGGCGGTGAAAGCTTTTTAAAAACTGAATATTCCTTTTTCCTGCTCCTGATGCTGCTGTAGTCCAGATCATTGGTATTAAAAGCCTCCCGGAATTCTTCAAAGAAAAGATAGCTAATATCCTCCTTTTTCAGGATAATGCCCTTTTGCACTAGCTTGACGGCTTCTTTCATCAACGCATTTTTATAAGCCTGGAAACGTTTCATCACGGCGTACTTTGGATATTTCCGATAGCCGGAAAAGTTGCGTAAAACGCTAATCATTCTTTCAGTCTTTTTGGTTTTCCGTTGACTGCCGGGCAGTCGTTTAAGGCGGCGTAAAATGTCTCTTTCTTTTTCCTCAAATCTGAGTTGTCCTTGCTCAAATTTGCTTTTTTGGGCATTGGCTTCAAGGTTTTTAATGTTTCCTATAATCGCCGGGATGAGGGTGGTGTGAAATTTTGGGGATTTTTGGGAATTTCCAATAGTCTATAGAAAAATTTACTGAAAATGGTTTAACTTGATCCTGCCATGGTTTGAATGCATTATTTATGGAGAAATTCTTCTTGACAAAAAAACAGTATTATGTTTGAATGCATAAGTCTAAAAAGTAGCCTCCAAGCAGTATGATAGCTTAAAATAGCGGCTGGAATGGCATATGCCATCCAGAATCATTAC
>JANQML010000316.1 GCA_028280105.1 Desulfobacula sp.
CAAGCACAGCATGTTGGTCTTTGTATCAGGGGCGGTCCGTTTAAATCAAGACAAAAATCAAGGTCAAAAAAATCAGGGTGACAATTTTCAGCAGGAAAAGGAGGCGGGCCGCTGTTGTATTTCAATACAATCGATGATATTTTTTCATGTAAGCTAAGAATAGATGTCCGAATGAAATTTTATAGAGATCATGTCCATGAAGTCGAGGCTCAAATATTTCGATTTTAAAACCAAGGATCTATCTGACTGCGGCCAGGTATTGGAAATAGAATTTTCAAACGCAGGCCTGGGTTGGTCAGGCATCATTCTTGAGAAGGGCAGCTCTCCATACTTTTATCCTGATAACGTGTATACCCCCTATTTTTATTTCGCACTAGGGCTGGAGGAAAATCTGCACTGGCTCGCGAAGACTGACAATGGCATGACCGCACTGAAAACCACTCCCGGAGAGATCTGGATCAATCCTCCCGACAGCCCGTTTTCACATGACATCTCCGAACCCTGCTACTTTCTGATCCTGGCGGTTGAAGAAGAAGAATTTCTAGCCAGCTGTTCTCTTGGTGTTGCAGGCAAGAACATTCAATTTCTGAACAACTACAATGTTCAAGATGAGACCATCAAGGGCATTCTTGAGCTGTTTTTCATAGAGGCGCAGGCTAAAGGGCGGAATGGTTACACCTACCTGAAACATCTGCTTTCTCTGCTATCGACCCACTATATCCAGAACTACTCAAACTACAAAGACCTGCAAAGTGAACGGGCCACTTCTTCAAAATTCGACAAGCATCAATTCCATAGCGTCGACGTGTTTATTGAAAAAAATATCGGCAGTCAGATTACTGTTGATGATATGGCTGATTTACTCCATTGCAGCAAGTTTTATTTTCTCAGGGAATTTAAAAAACGGATGGGAATCACACCCTACCAGTACCTGATGAATAAGCGTCTCAAAAAGGCTCAGACCTTCTTATCCTCAGGCAACAGGGATATTGCCTCAATCGCATTTGAGCTGGGATTCAGCGATCAGTCCCATTTCACCCGAACTTTTAAAAAGCAGTTTGGTGTCACCCCAGGGCAGTATCAAAAACAGGCTTATCACCCGTCCTGATCAATCAACTGCAATAAAGTACAAAATTTCAAGCAGCAATGTTCTATCTTCAATGGCCGCCCAGGGCTATCCTATATCAGTCGACACCCGTTAGCCGGATGTTTCGGCTAATTCCCATGACCAGCAAACCAGACAAAAAAAGGAGAATACAATGAAACTTGCACAAAAGATATTGATTCTTTTTGTACTTTGTGTCCTAAGCGCATTTTCTGCCCATCCCGTCACTGCCGATGAGAAACCTTGCGTATCAGTTGGACAACCAATGCAGCAATCCATGGCACAACAGGTAAAAAACAGTATTGTTACGATGGTAAATGCCATTGATACCAATCAATGGGATGTTGCCACAGCCCAATTTGCCGATGAAGTGTTCGTAGACTATTCAAGCCTTTCAGGTCAGCCCGGGAGTGTTACCAAGGCCTCCGACCTGGTCGGCGGATGGAAGAATCTGCTGGAAAAGGTCAGTACTCACCACATGCTGAGCAATTTTGATATTTGTGTGAATGGTGACAAGGCAGAGGTTTTTTCCCATGTTTATGCCAGCCACACGGCAGAAGGAATCGACTATTGGGATGCTTATGGCCGATACCACCACAAGCTGATCAGGGTAGACGGCAAATGGAAAATAACCAGCAAGACCCTGATAATGCACGGTCAGAAAGGCAACCCTAATTTTTTGCAGGAAGTTATAAAAATGAATGAAAACAGTGCAAATGATTCCCGGCAGGGGAATGATGTCTCTGTCAGAAAAGTGTGGTTTGACAGCGAAGGAGAGAAAGTTGTCGGTAACCTCTATTTTCCCGTTCATTATGATTCCAATAAAAAATATCCCGCAGTGATCGTATCCGGCAGCTGGACAACAGTGAAAGAGCAGATGGCTGGTTTGTATGCTGCAAAATTGGCCAATCAAGGATTCATTACCCTGGCATTCGACCCCAGAAACTTTGGGGAAAGTGGCGGAAAAATCCGGTTCTACGAAAACCCTATTCAGAAAGTTGAAGATATCAGCAGTGCGGTGACATATCTGCAGAGTTTATCTGAAGTGGATAGTGACAGGATCGGTGCTTTAGGCATTTGTGCAGGTTCCATGTACACATTGATGGCTGCTGCAGCTGACAAGCGCATTAAATCAGTGGTTACCGCTGCTTCATGGCTTCACGATGCAGAGGCTGTCAAGCTTTTTTATGGCGGTGAAAAAGGTGTACAGGAAAAAATAAACGCGGCCAGAACGGCAAAAAAGAAATATGCAGAAACGGGTGAAGTAGACTATATTCCGTCTATTTCAACCACTGACACTTCGGCGGCAATGTACGGCCACTACGATTACTACCTGAACCCGAAACGAGGTGCTGTCCCGGAGTGGAGTTCAGACAAATTTGCAGTAATGAGTTGGGAAGACTGGCTGACGCTTGATCCCATGCCATCGGCAGAAAAGCTGAACACACCCACGCTGATGATCCATTCTGATGGGGCGGTACTTCCGCAATATACAAAAAAATACTTCGAAAAAATAGCGACAGATGACAAAATGTTGCATTGGATCGAGACAGAACTGGAATCGCCCTTCCATCAATTCAGTTTTTACGATCAGGAAACAGAGGTGAATGAATCGATTGAGCAGGCAAAACAATGGTTCAACAGGAAGCTGTAAGGCTGTCATCAAGCGTTGTTAAACGGCGGCATCAACCCCGGATTCAAAACCGGGGTTGAGTGCATCAATCTGTCTTTAACTATTTTTCGCCTTTAAATTCGGCAGAGACGGATTTTAGGAATGAATAGATCATAAAGAGCATGAGAATCATGAACGGAAAAGAAAAGATAAAAGAGACCGTTTGAACCGCCTTTAGTCCGCCGGTCAACAAAAGCATCACGGCAATGGTGCTGCAGAGAATCCCCCATCCGGCTTTGGCGGTGCTGTTGGGGTTGATGTTTCCGTTGGAACTCATCACACCGATCACATAGGTGGCGGAATCCGCAGAGGTAATAAAGAAAATACAGATGATCAGCATGGTAACCAAAGAGAGCACCGAACTGATCGGCATAAAGTCATAGAGCCGGAACACCGCCGCCGTCGGATCACTGACCGCTGCTTCGGCAATACCCGGGCTTTCGGTCATGGTCAGTTCCATGTTCAGGGCTGTTCCGCCGAGAATGGCAAACCAGATGGCACACAATAACGTGGGTGCCAAAAGGGAACCAAAGACAAATTCACGGATGGTCCGTCCCTTGGAAATACGGGCAATAAATGCCCCCACAAACGGGGCCCATACCAGCCACCAGGCCCAGTAAAAAACGGTCCAGCTCCCCATCCAGTCATATCCCACATGTTTCTCCACCACCTGGGTTGTGTCCATGAAAAACGAGAATTTGACAACACTTTGGAAATAATCCCCCAGCGATTCGATCAGGGATTCCAGTATATAGATGGTGGGTCCTGAAAACAGGATCAGTGCCATCAGTCCGAAGGCCATGTACATATTGGTGGTGCTTAGTATCTTAATCCCTTTGTTGATTCCGGATACGGCGGAGAGGATAAAAAGAACGGTGATGATCACAATCAGTATAATCGATGTGGCGTTGGTGTTGGGGATATTGTAGAGCTTGTTCAGGCCGGTCGAAACCTGCATGGCACCCATCCCCAGCGAGTTGGCCACCCCGAACAGGGTGACGACAATGGCCAGGGCGTCGATGGTTTTACCCATACCGCCGGTTACATTTTTTTCGCCGATCAGCGGTTCAACCGTCCAGGAGAAGAGCCCGGGTTTATCTTTTCTGAATTGGAAATAGGCCAGTACCAGCGCAACCACGGCATAGCAGGACCAGGGATGCAACCCCCAGTGAAAGAAGGCAATCCGCATGGCATCGGCTGCGGCCTGGGGGGATTTGGGGTCGGCATGGGGCGGGGTGGCAAAATGGAACATGGGCTCTGAAACCCCCCAGAAAACCAGTCCGATTCCCATACCGGCGGCAAATAACATGGCAAACCAGGTCGGCAGGCTGAATTCGGCCGCTTCATCATCTTTGCCCAATTTTAAATTTCCGAATCTGCTTAAGGCCATGATAAAGCAGAACAGTACAAATCCCGCCACAATCAGCAGATACGCCCATCCGAAATTTTTAATAAAGAATTGAAAGATGGTGTTGAATACGTCTTTGACCATATCCGCCGAAATGAGTGTGGCGATGATGAAAATTGAGCAGACAGCGACTGATCCGATGGTAATTGGTTTGTCAAGTTTTGCTTTAAGGGTGTGCATAGAGATGAACCTTTTTTAAAAGAGTTATTATTAAGGCGTATCCAAGATGGAAGGATCCGCGGTTATCGGCTGAATTTCTGCTTTAATGCATCCGCATCAATACCAAATCCCTGCATACAGGCATCCAGTGCCTTGATTTTTTCAGGACGCATCACAGGGGGCGTATAACGGGTCATCAGGGCATCTATTTTTTTCTCTATTTTTTCATTCAATGCCTGGTCGGCAGACATTCCTTCCGGCAGGGCCCCTTGAAGGCTGATGTCTGAAATAAAACTTGCCCGGCGGCAATTCACGGCCGTGTGCATATGGGTCAGGAACTGGCCTCCGGCACCCACTTCGGCAATCACATCCAGGGCAAGCTGATCGGTGCCGGTGTCGATATCTGCCAGAAAATATCGAATTCGCTCCAGGATATCCAGGTCCACCACATATTTTTCATAGGACATGGCCCCATAGGTATCCAGTCCGCCGGCACTGTGAAAATTAAAATTGATTTTTTCCTGATTGGCAACAAACTGGACCATGGTGCTCTCAATGCCTGCCTGGATGGAGATCTTCTTTGCATCGTTAAGCGCACCGCCTCCCCGGCAGGGCAACCCATACATTTTTGCCAGACGGGCGCAGTATTTCACGGCCAGGGCGGATTCAGGAGATCCGATGGTAAAGGCGCCGGACCGCATATCCGTGCCTGATGTGGCAGACCCGTAAACGACCGGCGTTCCCTTTCGGATCATCTGGGACAGGGCAATTCCCACCAGGGACTCGACATGGGATATAACGATGGTGCCGGCCAAGGTTACCGGGCCGGTTGTTCCGGCCATAACCGCCGGTGAAATAATCACCGGCTGACCGTGCCCGGCAAAAACCAGGAGGGTATCCAGCATCTTTTCATCAAATGCAAGGGGGGACAATGAAGAGACCAGGTTAATAATCCGGGGGGTTCGGGCAAGACCCTTTTTGTCCGTATCAAAGGCGGTTTTTAACAATTCCATGGTCATTTCGCTTTCCGCCTTGCCGCCCATCCCCCCGAACAGGCATTTGTCCGTATGATGCAATGTGGTATACAGCAGCGATGGATAGAGGGTGTCATCGTTTTCCAGATCGTCCGGGGTGACCATCACGCCGCCGTTGATATGAAAGAGATCCGTGGCATGGACCAATTTCAGGAATGCAATATAATCCGAGAATAGGGCCGGCCGCCGCCTTCCTTCACGGTCTGCGATGAACGGAAACCCGGAGTTGTAGGAGACATGAACCGTGTGATCTCCTCCGATGTCAACGTTGTGATCCGGGTTCCGGGCATAGAGGGTGAATGTCGGCGGGGCATATGACACCCATTGTTTCAACTGCTCCTGTGTAAAAAACACCCGGTCGTCTTGTACGCGGATACCGCATCGGCGGGCAATTTCCAGAATTTTTGAATGGTGGAGGCGGACCCCTTGGGTTTCAGCAACCTGCATGGATGCACGATCCAGATCCGTCAATTTTTTTTCAATGGCGTTCATCTTTTAATCCTCATCTCTTTCTTTTTCCTGGATTCCTTTGGGAAGCGATCCCCCGGCTTTACCCCCCGATTTTAACCTTAAGGCCCGCCTGCCTTAACCCGTCGGCATATCTGTCCATTTCCGCCATATCCGGTGACGCCAGGTCCTCAAGAAGATAGGAGACGGAGAGGCTGCGGTACGTTTCTATTCCGAGTCGGTGGTAAGGCAGCAACTGGATTTCAGATAGTTTGCTCAATCCGCTGCAGACATCTCTCAGGGCGTTTATATTTTCATTACCATCGTTCAGGCCCGGGATGACGGGGATGCGGACGATGAGGTTGAATCCCCCACCGGATGCATCTATCTGTTTTAAATTGTTTAAAATCCGGCTGTTTCCGACTCCGGTCAGGGCGGCATGGCGGCTGTCATCCATATGTTTGAGATCGTAGAACAGGGTGTCGATGAGGGGGAGCACGCTTTTTATATGCTTCCAAGGGACCTGGCCGCTGGTTTCAACGGCGGTATTGATGCCGATCCCCAGGCATTTTTCAAGCAGTTCAGATACAAACTCCGCCTGCATCAGGGGCTCTCCGCCGGACACGGTGACACCGCCACCCGAATGAAAATAGAAGAGGGAGTCCTTTTGCACCTCGTTGAATATCTCTTCTGTGGTCGCCGTATATCCCCAGGCGGTGCGGGCACCTGCCGGGCAGGCGTGGACGCAGGCCCTGCAGTCGGTGCACCGAGACGGATCCGTGGTAAACCGCTGGGCTTTCACGTCCCATTCCAGAACGGCTTCGGGGCAGGCCGCCACACAGGAGAAACATCCCGTGCATTTGTTCCGGCTGACCCCGAAATCCACCCCCTGCCGCTGGGACTCCGGCGTGGAACACCATCGGCAGGCAAGGGGGCATCCTTTGAGAAAGACCACGGTACGCAACCCGTCCCCGTCAAAGGTGGACAGTCTTTCAATCCGTAAAATGCGACCGGAGACCGGCATGACCATTCTCCTTATCAGCAGCCACCAGCGGCTGTCTTTTTCTGGGTAAAGGTATCCTGGATGGTCCGGTGGATGATCTCATCCTGAACCGCCGGACAAAGCTCAACAAAATAGGCTGTGTATCCGGCCACCCGGATGAGCAGATCTTTATACTTTTCCGGTTCCTTCTGGGCGTTGACAAGAACCTCTTTGTCCACAACATTGAACTGGGCATGAAAAATGCCCAGCGAACAGGCGGTTTTGAGCAATGACATCAGGTTGACGGTTCCCCGGGGCCCATTCATCAGTTCCGGTGACAGTTTCATATTCAGCAGGGTACCGGAGGCATAGAGATCATGAGGGATCTTTGATACGGATTTCAATACCGAACCGGCGCCGTTGATATCGGTGCCGCCGGTGGGTGACAGGCCGTCGGTGAGGGTGGTCCATGCCTTTCGTCCCGAGGGCAGCGCTCCCACGGTTTTTCCCAGGGGGACATGGGCGGTCACCGGCAGGATTCCGGACATGAGCTTGCCGTATTTACTGTCCTGGCTGTTGGTTTGAACCGCCAGATAGGTCATCATCTCCGCCGCCACCCGGTCCGGTCTTTCCAGGTCATTGCCGTACTTTTCCGCTTCCAGGCATTGTTTTTGAACATCCTCATAGGAGACAAAGTCTGCGGCCAGGGCCTTGATCAGCCTTTCCATGCTGAGCTTTTGTGTATCGAAAACCAACTCTTTCACCGCAGAGATGCTGTTGATAAAGTCAGCCACACCGTCGTAGATAATACCGTTGCCACAAGGGTACTTGGTACCGCCGTGGGTATAATCCGTGGCCGTATCAATGCAGTTTCGAAACGACAGGGAGATAAAGGGGACCGGGCGGTCGTCCCAGATTTCATCCAGGATATTGTTGGCCTCAACCACCTTTTTAATCATATGATCCGTCTGCCTTTTGACGGCATTTGAAAATTCTTCATAGCAGGTAAATGCGGCGGGATCGCCGGTATCGATTCCAAGCATTTTTCCGCTTTTGCGGTGACGCCCCCTGAGCAGGACAAATTCAACCAGGCTGGCCAGGTTCACGTCGGCGCTGACATAGCCCCGGATGCGGCCGGAAAGGTTGGTTTCCACACAGCCGCAGGGATTCCAGTCATAGGCTTCGTGCAGGGGAACCCCTTTATTCTGGACCATTCGAATCCCCACTTCATCGTTGTGAAAGGCTGGAAATCCATTACCGGTGCCGATACACTCCGCACATTTCTTCAAAAACGAGTCCGGGTTTTTGGACAGATTATACCGAACCGAAAGGGAGGGCTGATAGAGCATGGTGTCGATGGAGGCCTGGATCACCATATACGACAGGTCATTCACCGCGTCCTGGCCGTTGGCGTCAATCCCGCCGGCGCAGACATTCTGGAACATGGTATAGCCGTTGGCATATTCCGCCGTCACCCCGTCCTGGAAGAGGCAGGGTTCAGCCAGCTTTATCCAGGTGCAGTCCAAGAGTTCCTGGGCCTTTTCCGGGGTGATACGCCCGGCCTCCAGGTCTGCCTTGTAATACGGGTATAAATACTGATCGATCCGGCCCAGATTATAGGAGGCGGCGTTCTGTTCCATAAAGATGCAGGAATGGTAGAGATAGACAAATTGAAGGGCCTCATGAAACGTGGTTGCCGGTCGGGCCGGAATCCGGTCAAAGAGATCGGCAATGTCAATCAGCTCTTTTTTCCGGGTATCGTCGGTTTCGATCTTTGCCAGACGAAGCGCCTCTTCTTTGTAACGCCGGCCCAGGATCATCATGCCCCGGGCTGCGGTGATCATGGCATCCAGATAGTCAATCCGGGGATAGTGGCCGGGTTTGGACAGATCATAGCCGGCTTTCTTTTTTTCAATATAAGCAATAATCCCCTCCATCCCCTCTGAAAGCAGCTCCTCATAATTGGGGGTCAGCTCCCCGGGACCCCGGACCGCTTTTCTGTCAATATAGATAACGGCATTTTCTTTGAGATCGACAATATCCGCCGGTGCCCGGGCTTCCCATTTCTCAAAGTTGGAGCGGCCCAGCCAGTAGGGTTTGATGATTTGGCGGAATAATTTTTTATCTTCTTCGGAAATATAAAAGGGATCATAGGGCCGTTGTGAAATGGTTTCCAGCTCCTTGTCCAGGACGGACCAGCATACATCGGCACAGAGAACGCCGCCCCTGGGCATTTTACCGGAACATCCCACAATGAGCTCATGATCCCATATGGTAACGGTCTTTTCCGCGCAGACATCTTTAAAGGCCTTTGCCTTTCTCATCTCCCTGGACAGGGCTTCCGACTGTCGGAAACTCTTTGTTAATATCAGGGCGTTTTCTATATCCATGGTCGGTGTGGCATTGACGACACGGTCACGCAGTTTTTTAATTCGATCCATATACTTCATATTGACTCCTTTGCTATGCAACGTTGAGGTATATATTACAAAGGATGTGCCAGCAGGGGTGAACTGTGGGTAGAGAAGTGTTAACGGTTTGATATTAAAGGCTTATCCGGCGTGAATCGTACTGTTTGGGGATATGACGGCGGCTGAACGGTGAATGGGAATATATTTTTAACTTTTTAAAAAAAATTTCATATATTGGAAAAATTATTCATGGATCATTTCAATACCGAGGGTCTTGATTTTATACCTCAGGGACTGGGGGGAAAGATTTAAAAACCGGCCGGCTTTGGAGATATTGTAACCGGCCCGGATCAGGGCTTTTTGGATATAGATGCTTTCAATGGATTTGAGGGTATTTCCAAGATCCATGCTCCCGTGATCCGGCAGCTCAAAACAGGGATGATCAAGGGATGGGAGAGGATTTTTTTCGACCGGGACAGGTGTTAAACTGTTTTTTGATTCTAATTTTTCAGGGGTGTTCCGGTAATTGGTCATAAAATATTCCGATAAATGTTCGGGTTCGATTCTACCCGGGGGGTACAACCGGGTGGTTGCCGCTTTGATCGTATGCTCCAGTTCCCGCACATTTCCCGGCCAGGGGTAGGTGTTGAAAATCTCGTAAACATCCGGAGAGAGGCTGTACGGGCGGGGTTGTGGACGATTTGGATCGAGAACGGGCAGATGATCCAGAAAATGGCCGCACAGCAAAGGAATATCCGATTTCCGATGCCGGAGCGGCGGAATTTCAAGGATCACCACTGCCAGACGGTAAAATAGATCTTCACGGATATGTCCGTTTTTCAACGCCTGATCCGGGGAGATATTACTTGTGGAAATGAAATTGACATCCACGGGAATCTCTTTCAGCGCACCGACCCGTCTGACTTTTTTTTCCTGGATCACACGCAGCAGCTTGGCCTGAAGTTCCAGGGACATGGAATTGAGTTCATCCAGTAAGATGGTTCCGCCCTGGGCCTCTTCCAGGAGGCCGGTCTTATCAACGGCACCTGTAAAGGCCCCTTTTGCCGTACCGAATAAGGTGGCTTCCAGGAGGTTGTCCGGAATGGCGGCGCAATTGATGGGAATGAAGGCATAGCGGGACCGGGGGGAGGCCTGGTGAATGGATTGGGCAAACAACTCTTTTCCGCAGCCGCTCTCCGCCCAGATAAACACGTTAAATGGGGCTTGGCTGGCCGCTTTTGCCTGGGTTACGGCATTCCGGAACCTGTGATCCTTTCCGACAAGGGTGTCAAAGGTATAGGGTCTTCTTTCCGGCTGTTTTTCCGGTTTGACCGATGACGGCCCCTGGTGCCTTTCCAGCAGGGCCTGGCTGGCCTGGAGATTGAGAGAAAAATGGATGACCCCTTCCACCCGTCTGTTTGAGATCAACGGGAACGAGGAACAAAGGGAGTTGACCAGCTTTTTTTTTTTCGTGTAGTAAACAATGGTTTTGTTGGTAATGGGCTTGCCTGTTTTCAAGGTTTGAATGGAGAGATGGCAATCCCGCTCCACGGGATAAAAATCGACCATTTTCTTTCCGATGATTTCCTCATCCTGAAGGTCGTCGATCCGCAGCAACAGCCGGTTCATATAATGATACACACCGTTGTGATCAAGGATCATCACCCCCATGAGGGAGTTGTCCCATATTCTGCAAAAGGCCGGTGACAGAACGGTTTCCATATTCAAATCTTTGTTGCGCATGATCTCCATTCCTATTTTTTTTGCGATCACTATACCTTAACCGCCGATATTTTTAAACGCCTTCCCATTGCAGGCGATGTTGAATATATGATAGTAAATTTTCATGCAGGTGGATTTAAACAAGTTGAAGACCTTCTATACCCTGGCCGGAACCCGGAGTTATACCCGATGTGCGGACAAGCTCTACCTGACCCAGTCGGCGGTCAGCCATGCCATTAAAAAACTGGAAACCCAGCTTGGGTACGATTTGGTGGATCGTAAACATCGTCAATTCAGGCTGACCCGTGAGGGGGCGTTTTTATACCAGCGGTGCATGGACATCTTTACCCGGGTGGAGGATGCCCTTGACACCATTGGAAAGAGAAAAGACCACCCGGTTTTCATCAACCTGGGCACGACGGTTGAATTCGGGTCATCCATCCTCATTAAGAGTATGGTCCCGTTTCTGCGTTCCCATCCCCATATCCATATTGATTTTACCCTGGATGCCCGGCTATTGGAACCGCTCCTGTCCGATGAACTGGATATCATTGTCGACTGTGTCCCCCATGTGCACGGCGACCTGGTATCGGTGGCCCTTTTCCG